>NZ_CP045333.1:5767653-6069958 GCF_009363335.1 Labrenzia sp. THAF191a | reverse complement strand
TGTGGCCTCCATTGGAGGGACCGTTTGGAACCGCTCCCCCCCTGTGCACTGTCTATGAGCAACGACGTTCCGCCTCGCTGCCCGTTTCTTTCGTTAGGTCTTTTGCCCATTTTGGGTCTCCAGACCGGATGGCTTATTAGCGCCTATGAAACACCATTAACCTTTTGCTTACCATGTTTACAAATAGCTTATTTTTATGAGGTCATAGACGTTTCATATTGTAATTTTTGTAGATGACGGGCGCTGCGCATGTAAATTTTACATAGCGAATCTTGCATTTCGTCATCGTCAGGACATGCCGCAAGTCCCGACTCAGTTGTTCTCCTGTTGCTGTTTCCGCTCTGCCTGTGAGCTTGAAGACGATTTTAGGAAAAATTTAACTTTTCAGGATTTTTTCTGCGAGTTTTCAAAAGGACGCTGTCAAATTAAGAAGTTTAGCCAAGGAAAAAGCCGGCTTAAATCGAAAGATCATGTTGTTTATGACAGGGGTGGGTACGCGCCGGTTCACCCGTTATGTGGTGACTGAATCGGCTACCGTTCTATCCAACCGGTCTGGCAGGTCCGTATGGTGGTGGAAGCTGGGGAAAATGGGACGCCTGAAAACGGGCTTCATGACCGGCAAAACCAAAACCCGGGCCTGGTTGCCGTTCCCGTAAACTGCTGACAGATCAGGATCCTAGTCGTGTCAATGCATACGTTGATGGGGCAATCGTATTTGGCAGATCGAAGGAACCTTATCCCCAGCACCGAGGAAACTTCGGCAACCTGCCAGTTTTGACAATTGATCCCTTTCGGCTGTTGCAGGCGGGGCAGGCCTCCCCGGCACTAGGTGCTTTTACATAGCTGAGACCTGGCGCTTTCCAAGTAGAGATCAGTAAATCACGAAGTTCAGCTACGCCAACGTGGCGAAACCGGCATTGGGTGCGCCGGCTCCGCAGCTTGTCAGGTCAAGTTGTCGTCTTGAAAACATTCGCAACAGTCGAGAACAGATTGTTTCTATTCGTGTGCACATCTATCGGAAAACTGGGGCCGGTGTTCGCCCAGATGGGCGCGTCGTTGGGCAGACCGGGACCCCGTTGCACCGAAACGAGGCCAAAGCCGTCGTTGTCCCAGTATCCGTTGGGGAAACCGGGCGCAGGCGGGCCGCCCCACCAGGTGTAGATATTGGGAGCTTCAGGCTGGTTCCACAGTTCATCGCAATATTCGAAGTAGTAAAGCCCGATACACAGCGGATGAGCAAAGGCCTGAGGCAGCATTTTCTGCGCAACTTGCGCCGCCTTGCTGCAGGTCTGATCGTCGGCATAGATGGTGCCGGGGTTGTTCGGGTCCTTGTGACTGGTTGCCGGCATGCCCCACTCGGTGAAGAGAACGGGTTTCAACGCCTTTGGCGGCAGGCTGCCGTAGTCCTTGAAGATGCTTTCAAAGGTCTCGGTCTGGTAGGTGTTGACGCCCCAGAAGTCGATGCTCGGGCAGTTCTCCATGTAGGAGGACGCCTTCAGGGGAATGTTCGGGTCGTCGTGGGTGGCCATGCCGGCCAGCTTGCCAGGAGCTTCTTCCTTGACGATGGCGGCCATTTTCTCCACCTGGCCCCACCAGAAAGCGGCCCAGTCCGGATTGTTGTAACAAACGTCGGCGCCGTCCTGTTCGTTCTGAATGGTGAACCCCATTACCGCTGGATGATCTGCTACGGATCTGACGGTCTCCCGCAGGACATTCGTCCAGTAATCGATCTCTACTTTTGAGGCCTGGTCGTATTGGGTCTTCCAGAACATCGTGGCAGGCAGGGGGATGCCGACCAGGACGGACCGGCGCATCTTTGCTTCTGGCGGCGCAGACTTGTCCCAGGCCAGATCCAGAAAATTCTTATGCGTGAAATAGTGACCGTTGTTCCAAGGCGAAGGGAAGGTTCCGTTGCCTTCCAGCTGCCGCGACAGCATGCAGTAGACCCGCAGCGAATTGTTGTGGAGGTTCCTGAAATTGGGGAAGTCGCGGGACAGCAGGGGAGACCAGCTGGAAATGAAAGTGGAGCCTGCTTCGAAATCGTCCCAATACCAGTCACCTAGGGCGGGGGCATAGGAGTTGGAACCGTTGATCGGGGCCGGGGAATAGCAGACTCCCTTCAATTTGACCTTCTCGGTCGTGGGCTGCTGTCCGTCTTCGGTGAGTTCGCAGTAAAGATTTGCGGTTCCATTGCTGTCGACGGAACATGTCCATTTGGTTGTCGTCATGGTGGGTCGCCTGAAATAAAGGGTTTTTGCGGAAGTCTTGCGCTCAGAAATGAGATACTTTTTCGTGCAATTGCACAATAATGCAACCAAAGAGTGCTGAATAAAGCTTTAAGAATACATCCCTCATTGAAGCGGGTTTGGAATGCAGGCCACGCTGGCAAAGCCGCTCTGACATGAGAGAAGTACGGACAGCTCAAAAAAATGCCGGCGCTTTTGGCACCGGCACTTCTTGTTTGTCGAAATCTGCCGATGACCGGCTTTCAAACGTGCGGACGTGATGTCTGCCTTCAAGAGAAGGCGAAGCGCCCTAGAGGACGCGGCCCGGGTTCAACAGTCCCTTGGGGTCGAATGCGTCCTTGATCCGCTTCATGAGATCCAGCTCGATACCCTGCTTGACGTCCTTCAGGAGATCGCGCTTGAGGCGGCCGATGCCGTGCTCCGCGGAGATGCTGCCGCCGAACTCGCCGACGATGCCGTGAACAATGGTGTTCATCTCATCCCATTTCGCCAGGTAGTCTTCCTTGTCGGCGCCCACCGGCTGGCTGACATTGAAGTGGATGTTGCCGTCGCCGATATGACCGAACGGAACAGGCCGGCATCCGGGCACGAAGTCCTCTACCGCGGCCATGGCCTTGTCCAGGAAGTCCGGGATCGAGGCAACCGGCACGGAAACGTCATGCTTGATCGAGCCACCCTCGGGCTTCTGCACTTCCGACATGCCGTGGCGGATGTGCCAGAAATCCTGAACCTGGGTCAGGTTCTGGGCAAAGGCGGCGTCTTCCACCAGACCTTCTTCAAATGCTTCGCCGAGAATGCTCTCCATAAGGTCCCGCACCGGAAAGGCTTCAGAACCACTGGACAGCTCCATCAGCACGTACCAGGCATGTTCGCCCTCGAGCGGATCTCGTGCGCCTTCCAAGTGGCGCAGGCAGAATTCAACGCCAACGCGCGGCATGATTTCAAAGCCGGTCAGAACCGGTCCGGCCTGTGCCTTGGCAAGGGTGAACAGCTTCAGGGCGGCGTGCGGATCCGGCAGGCCGACAAAAGCGGCCTCCAGCTTCTTGGGCCTGGGGAAAAGTTTCAGCGCCGCAGCTGTAATGATGCCCAGAGTGCCTTCACCACCGATAAATAATTGTTTCAAATCATAACCGGTATTGTCCTTGCGCAGGGTTCGGAGGCCGTTCCAGATCTCCCCTGTTGGCAGCACCACCTCGAGGCCCAGAACCAGATCGCGCGTGTTGCCATAGGCCAGAACGGCAGTGCCGCCCGCGTTCGTGGAAATGTTGCCGCCGATCTGGCAGGAGCCCTGAGCCCCGAGCGCAAGCGGGAACAACCTGTCGACGTTTTCAGCTTCATTCTGAAGCGTCTCCAGCACCACACCGGCCTCGGCCGTAATGGTGAAGCCGGCCGGGTCTACCGCACGAACCTTGTTGAGGCGTGACAGCGAAAGGACGATTTCATCCCCGGTTTCCTGCGGAATCTGGCCACCGACAAGGCCGGTGTTGCCGCCTTGCGGCACGACCTTGAGATCGTTCTGATACGCATAGGTCATGACGGCGCTCACCTCTTCGGTGCTGCCCGGGCGCAGCACCATGGGAGTGACGCCCTGATACAGGTCGCGCCATTCGGTGAGGTAGGGAGCCTGGTCGTCCGGACTTGTCAGAACGTTGGCTGCGCCGATCATCTCGGCGAAGCGGTCGGCATGGGCAGTACGCTCCATGAGCGGGGTCCTCGTGAAGTTTGACAGTAAAATTCGGGCGCCAACATAGTGTCTGAAAGCGCTGGCGTCGACGGTTCATTCCGTCACCGTGTCTCTTGAAGGAACAAACCCCTTGTGCCATAGGAAGCCAGCCCGCTGGGGTGGTATTGGAATTCTTTCGGAGACGACGATGGCGGAAACGCGCGGACTGATGAATGGCAAACGCGGCCTGATCATGGGTGTGGCGAACAACAAGTCAATTGCCTGGGGCATTGCCAAAGCACTGGCCGACGCGGGAGCTGAACTGGCTCTGACCTACCAGGGTGATGCGTTGAAGAAGCGCGTGGAGCCACTGGCAGACCAGTTGAACGCCATTGTTGTCGGCCATTGCGACGTGACCGATGGCGCCTCCATCGATGCGGTCTTCAAGACGCTGGAAGACAAATGGGGCAAGATCGATTTTCTCGTCCATGCCGTTGCCTTCTCCGATAAATCCGAATTGACCGGCCGTTTCGTCGATACGTCTTCCGATAACTTCGCCCGCACCATGGACATTTCCTGCTACTCGCTGACGGCTGTTACCCAGCGCGCCGAGAAGCTGATGCCCGATGGTGGTTCCATTCTGACGCTGACCTATTACGGCGCCGAGAAGGTTATGCCGCATTATAATGTCATGGGCGTTGCCAAGGCCGCGCTGGAAACCAGCGTAAAGTATCTGGCGATGGACCTCGGCCCGCAGAACATTCGCGTCAACGCGATTTCCGCCGGACCGATCAAGACGCTGGCTGCCTCCGGTATCGGCGACTTCCGCTACATTCTGAAGTGGAACGAATACAACTCTCCTCTGCGTCGCACGGTGACGATCGAGGAAGTCGGCGACAGTGCGCTGTTCCTGGTGTCAGACCTCGGCCGTGGTGTTACCGGCGAGATCCAGCACGTCGACTGCGGCTACAACATTGTCGGCATGAAGGCGGTGGACGCCCCGGACATTTCCGTCGTCAAGGATTGACCGTTTCGAATGGCCGGTTTCGCACCGGCCATTTTCATTTTGTCCGGCCCCGTCCGCCAGGGGCATCCCGCTTTCCGGAAACTGAGATGACATCTGTGCTGAGTGCCCCGAAATCCGACCTGCTGCCCAAGCTGCACGATCCGGAGTTCCTGATCTTTGTCCGCCATGGCCAGACGGACTGGAACTTCGAAGGGCGCATGCAGGGGCAAAGGGACATTCCGCTGAACGACACGGGGCGCGGCCAGGCCAGTGGCAATGGCAAGCGTCTCAAAGCGTTTCTGGAGCAGGAGAGGATCGATCCTGCCGGTCTGGATTTCGTATCCTCACCGCTCCACCGCACGCGCTCGACAATGGAGTTGCTGCGCCAGTCCATGGACCTTCCGGTGGAGGCCTACCGCCTTGAGGACCAGCTCAAGGAGATTACCTTCGGTGACTGGGAAGGCTTCACGCTGGAAGAACTGGCAGAGGAAGAGCAGGACATGATCCTGCAGCGCCGCGCCGACAAGTGGGGCTTCGTTCCCCCCAAGGGCGAAAGCTACAAGATGTTGGCCGAGCGCATCGGGCGCTGGCTGGTGACCGTCGATCGGCCTTCGGTCGTCGTGTCGCATGGCGGTGTCTTCCGCGTTCTGCGCGGCTTGCTGGAAGGGCTGGACACGGTTTCCGTTCCCAAGCTGGATGTGCCGCAGGACAAGGTCTTTGTCTGGCGTAAGGGCGCTTTCGAGATCGTTTGACAGCCCCCTCGTCGGCGTTCGGTCGTAGCTTGCGACAGCCTGTTGCAGGTCTGCGTGAGGGAGAGTTCCGTCTGCGGAAATCACCAATCAAGCCATGAAGCAAGCCGAAACCAATCCGCCATATCAGAGATCTGCGGCATTTCTCCATTGGCTCAGTAGATACCCTGGGCATACAGAGAAATCTTCGCTTTTGCGACAACGCTATTGGCAGCTTGTCCCATGAGGGAGGCGTAATTTCTGAGCGTCGCACGGTCGGCCTTCTGCTTGTTGGTGCAGACAAAGGTCATCACGCTTCCCCATTCCCGTTCCGGCTCGTAGCCGAATTTGCTCAGGCCATAAAGCTCACGCCCTGTCACGATGAAGAAGCCGCGTCCGTAATCGTAAATTTCACCCGGGTTGCGGATCTTGGTAACGAGGCAGAATTTCTTGTGGGTGTGAATCGCCCCCAGGATCCAGCAGTCATTGATGCACACCGACCAGCGGGCAAGCTTCTGGACATTGATCGGAAGACCGGGGGTCAGGTTGAAATGTGTCGGGTCTTCCAGGTTGAAGCGCCGGTAAAGCTGTTGGGTCTGCGCCAGTCTCCCGACATACATCTCGCCGCCGGAACGGGCGACCTTGTCGTAGACGGCCCACGCGGTGTGTCTTGATATGTGTGACAGGCTGATCTTGCTGTTTGCATCTCCAGGTGATTCAAATTGGGTCCGGTTGGTGTCCCAGGGGTTCTGCCTCAGTTCGTTCAGCTCATAGTGATTGTAGGAAAGTGTCAGTAGATCCTGATCGAAAGCGGTTCTTGAATACGTCATTTCGGTTTCCTCTGGTACAACGGGCCATGAGCGCTTGCTGTTCGAAATGTACGCATGTGAAGGCCGCTTTACGTGTGACCTTGGGCACTGCAAAGGAACCCCCGACCATCCGTGCCTCGGGTTTGTCCAGTGACGGTGATCGGGCGAAGCAGCTGCGGCGTAGATGTTTACAGCGATTGCGAGGGAACCTGGAGACAATCCGGGTCAGGTGCCGTGTCCGCCAATGAATTTTATAGCGAACTGCCAAGCTTTTCAGATTTCAGCACGGTCGGGGATCTGGCCGATTACCGGCCGGTGCCGGACGACTGGTACGTTCTTGCTGCCGACATAGTCCGCTCCAGCGATGCGGTCGCACAGGGCCGGTACAAGGAAGTCAACATGGTTGGCGCCGCGGTGATCGCCGCGGTGTTGAACCGGATCGGCAGCGACCGTGTACCGTTTGTCTTCGGGGGAGACGGCGCGATGCTGGTCGTGTCCGAACACGATGTCGAGGCAGCCAGCGACGCGCTGGCCGGTGTTGTCGGTCTGGCGCGCCAGGTCATGGAGCTGGAGCTGCGCGCCGCTGCGATTCCGGTCGCTCATCTGCGGGATCTTGGGGGCGACGTCCGCGTGCGCAAGTACCAGCTCAGCCCGGGCAATCATCTGGCCATGATCCTTGGGGATGGCCTGGCCGTTGCGGACAATATTCTGAAAGATCCGGAAAAAGCGCGGCCGTTTGAGATTTCTCTCCCCGATGCCGCGTTACCGCCGCTCGACGGGCTTTCCTGCAGATGGGAACCGCTTCCTTCACGAAACGGACACATCGTGTCTCTGATCGTCAAGCCGACCGGACGTATTCCAATGCAGGATGTCCTGCGGGGGCTGGCCGATAAACTCGGCTATGATCCCTCGAGGGATGACAGCCGGATGAGACTGGCGGACAAGACGCGTCTTCGTTTTCGCTTTCCACCAACCGGTACGCGTCATGAGGTGCGCCTGGGCTCACCGGGAAAAGACTTCCGCGGATGGGCAAAGGCGTTGCTGGAGGCGATGGTCTTCGTCATCAGCTATCACACGGGCTGGCGCATCGGCCCTTTTGATCCGAAACGATACTTTCCCGAACTTGGCCTCAACACTGACCATCGCAAGGTCGGCGACAGCCTGCAGCTCGTGCTGGATCTGACACCGGAGCAGTTTGCAGGTGTCGAAGACTATCTGAAGGCTGGTTACGCCGCCGGGGATCTGGTGTTCGGGCTGCATGTGTCCACGTCCGCTCTGATGACCTGCTTTGTCGAGGATATCGGCAAAAGCCGGCATATCCATTTCGTCGACGGGGCTGACGGCGGGTTTTCTCTGGCAGCTGCCGAATTCAAGAAACGGCAGGCGAACATTGTGCCGAAGGCGGTCGGTCAGGCCTGACTGCGCAGCGGGCTGTGCCGTTCCAGGGCGGGCATCGGGTGTGCAAAATTCTGTTTCAGGATCATCATCGCAAGGTCGCTGTCGGGAACGGCCTTTGATATGAGGAACCCCTGGATGACGTCGCACCCGTGGCGTTTCAGCCAGTCACGCTCGCCTTCGGTTTCCACACCTTCGGCAAGGACGCTGATGTCGAGGCTCTTGGCAAGATTGATCAGCGCACTGGTGAATTTCTGCAGGGCGGGGTCGGCATCGACGCCGGAAATGAAGCTCCTGTCGATCTTGACCCGGTCAACCTTCAGATCGCGCAAGCTCGAAATGCTTGAATGGCCGGTTCCAAAGTCGTCCAGTTCGATGAAGAACCCAAGTTCCGACAGGCGGGCGATATTCTGCTTGATGGGGGCGGCCGTGATTTCGTCGATCATCACCGCTTCCAGGATTTCCAGGCTGACGTCTGCAGGCTGAAGTCCCAGGTCAAGCACCTGCCTGTGGAGCGCATCCACCGCCTTGGCGCTTGTCAGGAGACTGGCGGTGACGTTCAGGCCCAGATGTATGGCTGGCCTTGTCTTGCCGCTCAGGCTGGCGGCAAACTTCAGCGCCCGGCTGCGCACGGCCTCTTCGATCTCCTCGAGATAACCGACTTCCATTGCGGCAGGCAGGAAAGCGCCTGGATACCGGATCTCGTCGTCATCAATCCACCGGGCGAGGGCTTCCGCGCCGACAACTTCGCCCGTGTGAATATTCACCTGCGGTTGGAACCAGGCAACGATATTGCCGTTCTTGAGCGCATTCTGCAGCTCTTTGGCAATCTCGTCGTTTTCCTCGAAGGCAGCGCGCATTGCCGGGGTGAAGCGATCGAACTTGCGCGGCCCCTTTTGCTTGGCCGCTCTCAGGGCCAGAGCCGCATCGGTCAGCAGATGATCGAAGACCTGCTCGCCCGGACTGCTGATGAAGATGCCCGCATTCGCCTCGATGGCCGACCTGTTGTTGCCGATGATCCGGTCGGTCGCAATTTCCTGGAGAAGTGTGAACGCCAGTTGCTCGAACTGCGCCGCCTTCTTGAGGCGCGGACGTAGAAACAGGAACTCCGTTCCGCCTGTCCGGCACAGGAAGTCTTCCGGTTCCGCGTGCTGGGTCAGCTGTTCGGCCACCTGGCGCAGAAGTGAATCGCCGTTGTGGTCCCCGAACCGGTCGTTCACCTTCTTGAACTGGCGCAGGTCGATCAGGATTGCACCCGTGCGCGTTCCCGGCTCTGCCGGTGGCAGGTTGCGTATCGTATTCAGAAGGGCGCGGCGGTTCGGCAGTCCGGTCAGGGGATCGTGAAATCCGAGATTTTCGAATTCCTGCTGCGTCCTGTCGGCAAGTGCGCGCGACAGAGCAATGGCGATTGCAAAAGCTGCAACAATGACCAGTCCGCCGACAAGTCCGGCAAGTGTAACGGCAAACAGTGTCTCGGATCGCTGTCTCTGCAGGTCCATCAGGAGATAATCGACGGTGGACTGCCAAAGGTCGAATGCGGCGCCGACCAGGGCCGGCTGCATCTCCACCACGGGCAGGGCAATGACATCCGCACCCTTTGAGGCGGTGATCGTAGAAGAGAGCAGTTTCGAACCTGCGGTCTGGAAGGCGACGTTCGTTGTCCGGAAGGCTCTTGCCTGTTTTCGCAGCAGATCTGCTTTCTCACCGGTCAGGTCGTTAAAGTAATCAACCGTGTCCCGCGATGCCCCGTCGGCGGCAATCTTGTACTGGCCTCCCTGCACGGGGATCAGCATCTTGTCCCAGACATTGATCTCGCCCCGGCTGGAAATGCTTTTCGCATTGCTTGCCATGATCGCGGATTCGATCACGACGGTCGGCATGGTGTCGGTGATCAGATGCGGAAGTTTTGCGGTCTCGAAGGATGAAGTCGAACTCAGCCTGGTGACCTGGGAGATCATCGAGGCGAGGATACGGGCCTGCCGAAGCGCGAGCGGAATGTTGCCTTCGTTCAGGAAGGTGTCGAGCGGCTGAACGAGGTCGGCGGAAAGCTCATTTCCCCCGAGAGTTTCCAGGCGTTCGCGCAGTTGGGCCGGCGTCTCCCTGATCTTGCCGGTGAGCGCTTTCTCCTGCATCAGCGGCCCGAGTGCCTCGATCAGGTGCAGCCCGGCCAGGCTGTGGTCGATCGAGTTGACTTTCTCGAATTTATTATGAAACCAGAGTGAGGCAAAGAGCAGGCTGGGTGCCAGCAGAAATACGATCAGTCCAGTCAGCCAGCCCCTGATCCGCAACGTTTTGCCTCTTGGTGTTTATTAGATCCCAACGTGTAATAACGGTAGAGGTTTAAGGATTAGCAAATCAAGGGTCGAATTTTGCGAACGGTTCGCGCGATTTCCTAGGTCGTTAATTCAAGACATCGTGAAACTCGTGCCAAGGACGCCAGCTTCCATTCGAAATCTACTTGTCTTTAATTTTGACAAGGGTGGTGGACGAATGGACTTGCCAAAAATACCTGTATACCCGGCTGCGGGCTTGAGCTTGCGGGCGCGATGGCGTATCGCTCGGCGCCTGACAGTTCAATTGCAAGCCTCGGTCACCGTTCATGTCGCATAACAGTTTTGGTCATCTTTTCCGGGTCACCACCTGGGGCGAAAGCCACGGTCCCGCTATTGGTTGCGTGGTGGACGGCTGCCCGCCGCTCATTCCCCTGACGGAGACCGATATTCAGGGCTTCATGAACAAGCGCAAGCCGGGCCAGTCCCGCTTCACCACGCAGCGGCGCGAGCCGGATGAGGTGAAGATCCTGTCCGGCGTCATGGTTGACGAGGACGGTATCCAGAAAACGACCGGGACGCCGATTTCGCTGTTTGTCGAAAACACCGACCAGCGCTCCAAGGACTATTCGGAGATCAAGGACCGGTTCCGTCCCGGCCATGCCGATTTCACCTATGACGCCAAATACGGCATCCGCGACTATCGCGGCGGTGGACGTTCCTCGGCGCGCGAAACCGCCATGCGCGTTGCCGCCGGGGCCGTCGCACGCAAGGTGTTGCAGGGCGTAACCGTTCGCGGCGCTTTGGTGCAGGTTGGACCGCACAAGATCGACCGGGCCAACTGGGACTGGGCGGAAGTCGACAACAACGCCTTCTTTTCTCCGGACGCAAAGGCCGCCGCATTCTGGGTGGACTATCTGGACGGCATCCGCAAGGCCGGGTCTTCTGTCGGTGCCGTCATCGAAGTCGTTGCAGAAGGTGTCCCCGCCGGTTGGGGCGCGCCGATCTACGGCAAGCTGGACACGGATCTTGCTGCTGCGATGATGTCGATCAATGCGGTCAAGGGGGTTGAGGTCGGCAACGGGTTCGATGCCGCAAGCCTGACCGGTGAAGACAATGCAGACGAGATCCGCCTTGATGACGTCGGCCGGCCCGTCTTCCTGAGCAACAATTCCGGCGGTGTTCTGGGCGGGATCTCCAACGGCGATCCCCTGGTTGTCCGGTTCGCGGTCAAGCCGACGTCATCGATCCTCACCGAGCGCAAGTCCATCACCAGCAAGGGTGAAGAGGTCAACGTCATGACGAAGGGCCGGCATGACCCTTGCGTCGGCATCCGCGCGGTGCCGGTCGGCGAAGCGATGATGGCTTGCGTTCTGGCGGACCATTTCCTGCGTCATCGCGGCCAGATCGGCTGACGGGCAACTTCGCAGCGTTACAACTCGTTACAATTCCGGAAGGCAAGGGCCATGGACCTTGCCCGTCATCTCTCTAGTTTTATCTCCAGCATGACGTCTCATGCATTTCAGGGAGTAATGACATGAATGAAATGACGCCTGTGCGCCGTATGACGGCAAAGGATTTTCCTCAGGAGCTTCTGGATCTTTATGATTTCTACGCGCATGGAAAGATTACCAAGCGCGAGTTCATGAACGGGGCAGCAAAATTCGCGGTTGGTGGACTGACGGCGGCCATGCTGCTGGATCAGCTGTCGCCCAATTATGCGCTGGCACAACAGGTTGCTCCCGATGATGCGGGGATCGTCACCGAACGCATCACTTACCCGTCACCAAACGGCCATGGCGAGGTCAACGGTTATCTGGTGAAGCCCGCAGGTGCGACCGGCAAGCTGCCGGCGGTGCTGGTCGTGCATGAGAACCGCGGTCTCAATCCTTATATCGAGGATGTCGCGCGCCGCCTCGGCAAGGCCGGATTCATGGCGCTGGCGCCGGACGGACTGACATCGGTCGGCGGTTATCCGGGCAGTGACGATCAGGGCCGCGAATTGCAGCGTACGGTCGATGGCACCAAGCTGATGAACGATTTCTTCGCCGGCTTCGAGTATCTCCTCATCAGTGACGACAGCACCGGCAAGGTTGGGGCGGTTGGTTTCTGCTACGGCGGCGGTGTGGTCAATGCAATTGCGGTCGCCTATCCGGAGCTTGCCGCGGGCGTGCCTTTCTATGGACGTCAGCCGGATCCTGCGGATGTCTCCAAGATCGAAGCGCCCCTGATGCTGCAATATGCCGAGCTGGACGAACGCATCAATGCGGGCTGGCCGGCCTATGAGGAAGCTCTGAAGGCCAACGGCAAGACCTACGTGGCGCATATGTATCCGGGCGTGAACCACGGCTTCCATAACGACACGACACCGCGCTACGACGAAGAGGCTGCAAAGCTCGCAGAGCAGAGAACCGTCGACTTCTTCAAGGAAAACCTGATGTAGGGTTGCCTGGTTCTGCTCGTCGCACCTCATCCCGGTTCCGGCTTTGCCCGGCCGGGATGATCACGATGAGCAGGCTTGGTTTGGTCGTCTTCCAATAAATTCCGGCCCGGCTTCTTGCCGGGGCCGCGAAATCTCAGACAAACTTGAAGGCGCGGATGCGGCTCAGGATTTCTTCCGGGTCGGCTGCTAGCGTGTGCAGGTTGATCGCAATCAGCTCCCGGCCATGCTCGCGCGGCGTGCGCTTCCAGTTGCGCATCATGAACTTCTTCCAGACCGGAAAGGTCTGTGCCTTGGTGACGGCGTCATCCAGTGAACGGGTCAGGAGGACGTCCAGCCGGACCAGCTCGATGTTGCGGACGGACGTCCGTTTGACGTCCGTCATCCGGATTGCGGCCCAGTCGATGAAACCGATGCGTTCCACATAAAGCCCGTCTTCGTTGGCGCCGAGCTGTGGCTTGCCTTTTTCGATCATCGGATAGTGCCAGAAGGCAATTGCGAGCGGGGCGAGGGCGGCGAGGGCCAGCAAGGGAAGATTGCCGACAATCCCGATCACGGCGAACAGAATGCCGAGGATGAGGCTGCCGTAGACAATGCTTTCGCTCTGACTGCGGTTAAAGCCGACGGTGAAGGGCACCGGTGTCGGCTTCACGTTTTCCTCTTGTTTGACTGCCTCTTTCTTCGCCGCCATGAAAGGCCCCTTCCGAAGGATCCTCAGGTGTCGAGGATCTCTGTTTCGTCAATCTTGATGTCGAAGCCTTCCAGCCCAACGTAATGACGCTCACGGGAAGCCAGCAGGCGAATTGAACTGACGCCCAGGTCCTTCAGGATCTGTGCACCAAGCCCGACCTCACGCCATTGTTCCTGTCTAGCTTGTGCGGAGCTGTGTTCCTCGGAATCAGCGGCTTCAAAGTCGGATCTCGGCCGCTTGGACTGACGGGCAACGCCCACCGACCCTTCGCGGAGATAGACGATGACACCCCGGCCGCGATCCGCAAAGTGTTTCATGATCTGGTCGAGTGGCTGGACGTCTCCGAAGACATCATCAAGCACGGATTCCAGTTGCAGGCGCACCGGCACGCTGCGGCCGTCCAGAATGTCGCCGTAGACGATGGCCAGATGGTGCATCGGGTCATACGGGGTCGAATAGGTGGTGGCATAGGCCGGACCGAAAACCGTGTCGACGGGCTGTTCGTTGACGCGTTCCACCAGTTTCTCGGTACGCTGGCGCCAGGCGATCAGGTCGGATACGGAAACCATCTTCAGGTCGTGTTCGGCTGCAAACTCGGCAACCTGCTGGCCGCGTTTCACGGTGCCGTCGTCGTTCACCAGCTCACTGATGACGCCAACCTGCTCCAGTCCGGCGAGACGGCACAGGTCGACGGCAGCTTCCGTGTGGCCGGAGCGGATCATGACGCCGCCTTCCTTGGCCACCAGCGGGAAGATGTGCCCGGGGCGGACGAAGTCGTCAGCGCCGACATTGGGGTTTGCAAGTGCACGTACGGTGGAGCAGCGCTCTTCGGCCGATATGCCGGTGGTCAGTCCCTGGCGGTAGTCCACGGAAATGGTGAAGGCGGTCGCAAGCGGAGCATCATTTTCGGCAACCATTGGGTCAAGGCGCAGGCGCCGCGCATGGGCAACCGTCATCGGTGCACAGATGATGCCGGAGGTGTGACGCACCATGAAGGCCATCTGTTCAGGCGTGACCTTGGCGGCGGCAACAATCAGATCGCCTTCGTTCTCGCGGTCGTCATCGTCAGTCACGACCACCATTTCTCCACGTTCGAATGCGCGGATTGCTTCTGCGACACGGGCCTGGGACACGGGATGCTCCTTGGTTGTAGACAGTCCGAGAAAGTCGTTGGGGGTTACGGCGCCATTGGTGGCAATGGCGATCTTGCGGGCCATATCCCGCGAGACCCAGACATTGGGGTCGTTGCATAGGGCGGTTACGGAGGCAGGCGACAGGTTGGCGCGGCGCGCAAAGGCGCTGCGGCTTTCCCCTGTCTGCAAGAGCCATAGATCCAATCTCATGGCGATCGATATACGCCTGATTGTTTTCAGTCTCAAGAGAAGGAATGAGATTTTTCAGTAATACTGAAAGATCAGTCGCTTTTGATAAACTCCGCGACGCGCGAGACAAAGGCAGGCGCCATCCAGCTCTCTTCGAGCCCTGCCGTCTTGGCGATACCCGTCAGGTCTTCGTTGAGGTAAGAGGTAAAATAGGGCTCGTGGAAAAGCTGCGGAAAGACCGACAGAAGACCGTCATATTCCGGCACGTCTCCGGTTTGCAGGCTGTCGACGAAAAGGAAGGAGCCGCCGGGTTTCAGAACACGTGCGACCTCCGAGACGACCTGACGCCGGATTTTCGGCGGCAGTTCATGGAACAGGAAAACGCAGGAAACGACGTCGAGAGAATTGTCCGCAAACGGCAGGGTTTCGGCCAGGCCGCAGATATAACTGGCACGGCGTGACGGCAGGCGCTCACGGGCAACGTTCAGATAGGGTTCCGACAGATCGAGCCCCGTGCCCTTTAGGCGCGGAAATGCGGCCAGGGCGGGCCGCAAGAGACCGCCGGTGCCGCAGGCGATATCCAGATACGAAACGTGGCGTTGGTCCTTGCGGCGCAAGATCCTGGCGAAGGGTACCAGGGCCCGTCGACGCATGGCGGCAGTCGCACCTGAAAAAAGCACATCCACCTGGAAGTCATAGAGCCTGGCACTTTCCTCCGACAGCCAGCCGTCGGTCTGAAAATGAAAGTTCTGCCGGTAATAGCGCGGCAGTGCAGCGGCAAATCCCTCGGTGGAATTGACCTCCTGATGCGCACCGCTTGCACGACGGCGTGCCACCTCCGGCACGTCCTTGAAGAAGGCGCGACTGGTCGAGATCAGCTCGCCCGGCGTCATGGTGCCATCGGAAGGCAGCGGATAAATCCCGTCCTCGACGGACTTCAGATCATCCGCAAACAGCTTGACGATGTCCGACAGCATGCGCCGCTGGCTCGGCACCGGGCCGGTCGGCACAACCTTCGGCGTTTCCGGAAGCTGTTTCTGGAGATCCCGGTTCATCCGCCGCATGGCTTCGGAATGAAGGGTGTAGAGCGCGACCCGGCTGCCCTGGTAAAGCGCATAGCGCGTTCGCCGGGCAAGGCTCAGGAACGGCGGCAGGCTGCGGGTTCCTTTGACAGGTCCGAATTCCTCATCCGCCGCGCTCATGGCTCACTCCCTGATCAAGGTCTGGTCAACACCGCCACTGCTTCAATATGGGGCGAATAGTGGAACTGGTCCACCGGTGTGACGCTTTGCAGCACATAACCGCCGTCGAGCAGGATCCGCAGATCCCGGGCAAGCGTCGCCGGATTGCAGGAGACGGCAACAATCGTCTTGACCCTGGATAGCGCCAGTTGCTCTGCCTGGGCTTGAGCGCCTGCGCGCGGCGGGTCGAAAACCACGGCGTCGTAAGGCTCCAGCTCTTCCTTCACCAGCGGCCTGCGTGACAGGTCTCGCCGTTCAAAGGTCACCTTCTTCAGGCCTTGGGGTTTGCGCAGGGCCTTGTCAAAGGCGGCCAGTGCCGCAGCATCGCCTTCAACCGCATGCACATTTGCCTGTCGGCCGAGCCTGAGCGCGAATGTGCCGACACCGGAAAAGAGATCTGCAATTGTCCTGGCCTTGCCGACACCGTCAATTACCAGCTTGGAAAGCGCATGTTCCGCCGCCAGTGTCGCCTGGGCAAAACTGCCGGGCGCGGCAACAATGCCGATGCCGCCCATGTCGAGCAGCGGCGGGCGGAGCTCCAGAATGACTTCGCCGTTGACCGAAAGCCGGGCAAGGTTCTGATCGACGACCTTTTGCGACAGGGCCGGGATCTTGCGCTCGTATCCCTTGTCGGCCTTGTCGAGAGCCACATCCAGACCGGTGGTCGTTACCAGAACGGTCATCCGCAGTTCACCCTTTTTCGGAAGCACTTCCGAGGCAAGGGACTTGAGGCCGGGCAGCGCTTCAACGATGACCGGGTCGAGCACCGGGCATTCGGCGATATCGACCAGCCTGTGGCTGGCCTTTTCATGGTAACCGAGCAAGGTGTGGCGTCCGGCACGGGTGGCCGTCAGTACAGCCCGGCGTCGCCCTCCCATGGTCGCAGCTATCGTCCCGGAAACTTCGGTCTCGATGCCACGGTCGCGCAAGGCCTTTTCGACCAGCCCGCTTTTCCAGACAAGGTATGGCTCTTCCGCAAGGTGCTGTACGGAACAGCCGCCGCAGGCGGAGTAATGACGGCACACGGGTTCGATCCGGTCCGGCGACGGCTTTTCGATCACGGGCTTTTGGGCGCGTCCGTCCACGACGTTCGCCCGGACGATTTCCCCGGGCAGCGCCCCGGCCACGTAGATCGGCCCGGTCTCCGTTTCGGCAACGCCGTCGCCGCGGTGACCGAGCGTGGTGATTTCAATCTCTCTCTCGCTCATGGGCGAGCGATAACGCCAACTAGGGGTTTGGGCAAGTCTTGATCATGGGACGTGCTTCCCGCTCCCTTGATGGAAACAGGCTTTTGCGCTTTCACCAGACGTCGAAGGAGATGAGAGGCGACAGCCCTCAACCGGCTTTCTTTCCGTAGAGCAGCCATTCCGCATTGCCGTCACCACCCTTGACCGGCGAGGGGACGAGGTCGCCTGCCTGCCAGGCGGGAATGGTGTTCAACCACATCTGCAGGGATTTTGCGGTCTCTTCGGCAATTTCCGGATCGACCAGACCGCCTTTGCCGATATTGTCCTTGCCCGCCTCGAATTGCGGCTTCACCAGAAAGACACCTTCAGCACCCGGTGCCGCCAGCGCAAGAGCGGGAGGAAGGGCAAGCTTTAGCGAGATGAAGCTGACATCCGAGACAAGCAGAGCCGGGGCGTCTCCTCCAAGGTTCTGTGAGGTCAGATCCCGGGCGTTGAGGCCGTCGCGCGCGGCCACCTTCGGGTCTGACTTCAGACTGTCGTGCAACTGACCATGCCCGACATCGATGGCGTGAACCTTGGTGGCCCCACGTTCCAGCAGAACCTGGGTAAATCCGCCTGTGGACGCGCCAATATCGAGGCAGATCCGGCCTGTGGGGTCGACCGTGAACCGGTCGAGGCCTTCGATCAGCTTCAGCGCGGCCCGGCTGACATAACCGGAAGCGGGATCTTCAACCGTGATGCTGGCGTCCGCCGAAGTCTTCTGCGCCGGTTTGGTGCATAGATGACCATCGACGCTCACCGTTCCGCGCAGGATTGCGTCACGCGCCCGTGCGCGGCTTGGAAAGACACCCGTATCGACGAGATGCTGGTCGAGGCGTTGTTTGGACATGCGGTCTTCAGAAGCAGCCGGCGATTGCCGAGATCAGGCGGTCGGCATAAACCCGTTCACCGGCATACAGCCACAGAAACGCCGAAAGCGCGACGAGGCCCGTCGCGCCGGCGGTCAGTCCCATGAACAGCGGCATGCGCATTATGTTCGGCTTGCTCCAGCTATCGCCTCAGGAAGAGGCAGGTGCGTTGTCGATCAGCCTGCGCAGCTTCTTCAGGGCATTTTCCTCGGCCTCGCCATAGGCAATGGTACCGACGAACTTATTGTCGGCACTCATCAGGTAGACGGCAGCGGAATGGTCCATCGTATAGTCGCCATCGTCAAGTGGCACCTTCTTGGAATAGACCCGATAGGCCTTCAGCATCGCATCGATCTGTTCCCGCGAACCGGTCAGCGGAACGATACGCTTGTCGAATGCCCAGACATAGTCACGCATGACTTCGGGCGTATCGCGTTCCGGATCCACAGTGACGAAAGCATAGTTGAGCTTGTCCGCATCCGGTCCGAGTTCGGCCATCCAGCCCTGAAGTTCGGAAAGCGTGGTCGGGCAGACGTCCGGACAGAAGGTGAAGCCGAAGAACATCACTGTCGGCTTGGTGGAGAAGGTCTCGTCGGTCACCGTTTCGCCGGTGCCGCTGACAAGTTCGAACGGGCCGCCAATGGCCGCAAGCGGCTCGATCAAGGCACCGGTGCCCTTGTTGCCGGCAGTCTGCTGATAGACCAGAACACCGGACACGACAGCGAGCACGGCAACAGCAGCCCAGGCCACGTACCGGAAAAGTTTCAAACCAGACATCGGTTTCGTCCTGCTTTGGCCAGAGCCTTCAGTGCCGGCTTCGAGACGGGCTGGCGGCTCTGGCGCTTGGAAAAGAAATTGCTGGCGTTGCGTCTTCGCCGAGGCAACGCCCGCTGACGGGGCTTAGTTCTTGCCGTGATCCATCTTGCGGTGGTCCATCGCACCATGCGCAGCTTCGCCATCAGGTGCCTTGGCGCCCATCTTGGCAACAGGAAGTTCAATGGCAACGTCCCCGGCCTTTTCAAAGGTCAGGACAACCGGAATGCTGGTGCCTTCTTCGAAGGATTGGTTCAGGCCCATGAACATGATGTGGAAGCCGCCCGGTTGAAGCGCAACCGTTTCGCCAGCCGGGATGTCGATGCCATTTTCCATCTTTCGCATTTTCATCACGCCGTCGGTGACTGCCATCTCGTGGATTTCCACCTTCGCGGCAACATCGGAACTGACCGCGACAAGGCGGTCTGCGTCGGTACCGTTGTTGACGATCTCGACGAAACCGCCACCGGCCTTTGCTTTGGGCGGGGTCGCGCGGGTCCAGGGTTGGGTCAGGGTCAGTTCACCAACCTTGTAGTCACTGGCAAGGGCGGACAGGGAGACAAGCGAAAGGGCGGCTGCTGCCGCAACGGATTTCCAGAGTTTCATAATGCTATTCCTTGAGGTCTGAGAAGTTGGATTTTCTTTCAGATCAAGGAAGGAGGAGCCCTGATGGCAGTAGCTCTATAAGGAACGGCCAGCACAGCCTGTTGCCCTGCCGGAACGCGTTCAGTGGCGGAAATTTCGGGCGACAGGTTCAAAGGGGCGAAAGCACCTGCAAGGCAGGGCGCGATAGCACAGCCATGAGCGCAGACCGGGCCGCATTGGCAGGTCAGCGGGTTATGCGGTCCAGGCAGGTTTTGTTCCTGCCCGGAGGGCTGGCAGAGACTGGTAAGGCCCGCGGCAACAGCTGCGTCCGGCGTCAGCGCGCTGGCGAGAACCAGCAGAACAAGCCGCATTGCAAAGGCAAGGGTTGCCAGCGCCACCAAAGGGTGACGCTCCTGCCTTAGCTGTTGCAGCTTTGTGACGCGCGCATTCATGCTAGCGGCTATAAGCCGGTTGGAATGCCGTGTCGAGGGGCGAAACCGCGCAGGTGCATGGGCTGATGCCTGTCACCCGCCGCGTGACGGTGTCAGCTCTTTGGAGTTGTCTTGTCTGCAGTCGCATCCGGCGCTTCATCCGTTGCGGCGCCTTCAGCGGACGCGTTGTTTTCCTCTGCCTCTGCCTCTGCATCGGATGACGATTCGAAATTGTAGATGTCGTCTTCGTAGGCGGGGAAATCTTCAGGCGCGATGACGTATTCTTCTGCTGCTGCATCCAGCGGTTCAGCGGAGATAACCGAACCGACCTGTGCCGTGGAAGCGTATTCGAAGTCGGTCTTTTCTTCTGCTGTCGGTGCCTGACGGGTCAGGACGCGGGCAAGGATGAAGATCACCATCAGGATATTCGCCCCAATGATCATGATGTAGAGCCCGGATGGGCCGGTGTTGCTCATGATCATGGAGGCGGCCAGTGGCCCGATGATCGATCCGATACCGAACGACAGCAGCATGCCGGACGACGTGGCGACAAAATCTTCAGCTGCCGCGTGGTCGAAGGCGTGCGCAACCGCGATTGCATAAAGCGGTTGGACGACCATGCCCACGGCCACGGCGCTCAGTATGGCAATCGTGAAGTCCTTCGGTGAGAAGAACACGATAGCAGCCGAAACGGCAGCGGTTGCGATCCCCAGCCCTGCGATCACAAGACGCCGGTCAATGCGGTCGGACAAACGCCCAACGGGCCACTGTGCGATAAGCCCGCCGCCGACGATGGCCGCCGCATAAAAGGCGGCTTCCTTGGTCGAGAGGCCGATCTGGGATCCGTAGAGCGAAGACAGCGTCAGCAGGGCTCCTTGCGAACTGCCGATAAACAGCACGCCGATGAAGGCGGCAGGGGAGTTCTTGTAGAGCTTGACGGGCTGGAACCGCACCAGCGTGATCGGTGCAGGCTGGGTCGAGGTGGTCAGCGAAACGGGCATCACCGCAAGGGACACCATCACCGAGGCAATCGCGAACGGGATGAAATCGGCAATATTCATCGACGCGATCGAGATCTGGCCCAGCATCAGGGCACCGAACAGGATGACGATGTAAAACGACATCACCGTGCCGCGGTTCTCGTTGGACGCGCTTTCGTTGAGCCAGCTTTCGACGATCATGTAGAAGCCGGCAAGACTGAAGCCGGAGATCATGCGGATGATCATCCAGGCATAGGGGTCGATAAGCACGGGATGCAGGATGGCGGCGGCCGACATTAGCGAAACAAGTGCGGCAAAGGCGCGAATGTGCCCGGCCCGCATGATCACCAGAGGTGCGCCGAGACAGCCAAGCACCATGCCGAAGAAATAGGCCGAAGAGACCAGACCGATTTCGAAGTCGGTGAAGTAAAACCGTTCGGCGGCCAGCGGCAGCAGTGTCGTCTGCAGACCGTGCCCGAATATGAGCAGGGCAACGGACAACAAGAGAGCGGACACGGAAAGAAGGGTCTGAGCCATGGCTGCATCCTGACGATGGATCGCCGCAGCTCCAACAGAAGCGTCGCGGCCGGTATCGTGCTCCAGAAATAAAACAAAAGCGCCGGATTGATCCGACGCGTCTGTTTCTTTCGACCAGCCTTTTCAGGTATGGCGGCCTGTGTCAATCAGGTTTGAAACCCGCTCCCCAATCGACTTTGTCCATTACAGTATGCCGCGTGCTGGAGCCGGTGACCTGAAGACCGGTCAGGCGCGTTGCGGCGCGCTGACGGAGGCCGTTCCGAGCGCTGTGAAGACGGTCTTCAGTATGCCGTCGCAGGTGAGGCCTGCCCGGGCATACATCAGGTCCGGCTTGTCGTGGTCGAGATAGGCATCCGGCAAGGCAAGGGCACGCACTTTCAGTCCGTTGTCCAGCAAGCCTTCCTCGGCAAGTCGGGTCAGCACATGGCTGCCGAAACCACCGGCGGAGCCTTCTTCGATCATCACGAGAACTTCATGCTCGCGGGCAAGACGGCGGATCATGTCCATGTCGAGCGGCTTTGCGAAGCGGGCATCTGCGACTGTGGTCGAAAGACCGGCCGCATCCAGTTCGTCCGCCGCCTTGAGGCATTCGCTCATGCGGCCACCGAAGTTGAGAAGGGCAACCTTGGTGCCCTCCCTGCGGATGACACCCTTGCCGATGTCAAGCACGCTGCCGCGTTCCGGCATCTCCAGACCGACACCTTCGCCGCGCGGATATCGGAAGGAGATCGGGCCTTCGTCATAGGCAACGGCAGTTGCCACCATGTGGCGCAGCTCCACTTCGTCCGAAGCCGCCATGACCACAAAACCGGGAAGGCAGGTCAGGAAAGCGGTGTCGAAAGCGCCTGCATGGGTCGGGCCATCCGCACCAACGAGGCCCGCACGGTCTATCGGGAAACGTACCGGCAGACCCTGGATCGCCACATCGTGCACAACCTGATCATAGGCTCGCTGCAGGAACGTGGAGTAAATCGCACAGAAGGGCTTGAAGCCTTCGGTCGCAAGACCCGCGGCAAAGGTAACCGCATGTTGTTCGGCGATACCGACGTCGAAGGTGCGTTTCGGATAGGCTTCGCCGAACAGATCAAGGCCTGTGCCGTCCGGCATGGCGGCTGTAATCGCGACCACCTTGTCGTCCGTTTCCGCTTCCTTGATCAAGGATGTCGCAAAGACGTTGGTGTAGCTGGGCGCATTGGCCTTCGGCTTGGACTGCTTGCCTGTGACGACATCAAACTTGGCGACGCCGTGATACTTGTCCTTGGCCCCTTCGGCAGGAGCATAACCCTTGCCCTTCTGCGTGACCGCATGGATCAGGATCGGGCCATGGTGGGTGTCGCGGACGTTCTTCAGAACAGGCAGCAGGTGTTCCAGGTTATGACCGTCCACCGGGCCGACATAATAGAAGCCGAGTTCCTCGAACAGCGTGCCGCCTGTCCAGAACCCGCGGGCATATTCTTCAGCCCGGGCCGCCTTTTCGAACACGGGTTTGGGCAGGTTCTTCACCAGGTTCTTGGCCGCATCGCGCAAGGTCTGGTAAGTCGGCCCTGAAACGAGCCTGGCCAGATAGGCGGACATGGCGCCGACCGGCGGCGCAATGGACATGTCGTTGTCGTTCAGGATGACGATAAGGCGCGAGCCGAGATGGCCGGCGTTGTTCATCGCTTCGTAGGCCATGCCGGCGGACATGGCGCCGTCACCGATCACCGCTATGACGTTATTGTTTCCGCCCTTCAGATCCCGTCCGGCGGCCATGCCGAGGCCTGCCGAGATCGACGTGGAGGAATGGGCTGCACCAAACGGGTCAAAGTCGCTTTCGGCGCGTTTCGTGAAGCCGGACAGGCCATCACCCTGGCGAAGCGTGCGAATGCGGTCGCGGCGTTCCGTCAGGATCTTGTGCGGATAGCACTGGTGGCCGACGTCCCAGATGAGCTTGTCTTCCGGCGTGTTGAACACGTAGTGCAGCGCGACCGTAAGTTCCACGACACCGAGCCCGGCGCCCAGGTGTCCGCCAGTAATCGACACGGCGTCAATCGTTTCCGCACGCAACTCTTCGGCGAGCTGCTTGAGTTCGCTTTCATCGAGCAGGCGCAGATCGGCCGGGGACTTAACCTTGTCAAGAAGCGGGGTATCGGGCTTGGAAGTCACTCTGGAGATAGCTCCACGATTTGAAACATGGCGGGCAGGCATACACCAACCGGATATAGGGCGCAAATCGGGCAGGGGGTATGCGCCAAATTGGCCTCATGATTTCGGTCGAAAATTTACCCCGCCTTTGCCTCAAAAGACTTAAGACGGTGTTTGGCAGAAACCGTGCAATTTTTAGTGAAAATACGCGCAATCACCCCTTTGGGTGATGCAAAGCATTTGGAACTGGCCTAGGGATTGAGGGTGGTCGATGGGGCCACGTGCACAGTGATCAACTGGGAGTCGTAGTCCACGGCTCCATTTTTTTGTGCGTTGGCCGCATTTCGGTTGCTGAAACAATAATGATAGCAAGTGGCTTCAACACAAAATTCTGCGTTCCTGAATACTTTCAAAACAGGCGGGCGATCCGGTGGACGAGCCGTGCGAGTTGAAGTTGTGTGTGCGCTCCGGTCTTTTCGTAGATCCGTCGCAGGTGTGTTTTTGCAGTGTTCTGCGTGATGCCGAGATCCTGGATCGTAGTGCTCAGTGCGCCTGTCATGGTCAGATGCCAGGCCAGGCGTGCTTCGGAATGTGAAAGCTCGTAGTGGTCCTGAAGGCAAATTTCGACCTCTTCCGGAGGGTCTTTTGATGTTGTCGTGCGGATCAAAAACAAAGGTTGTGCGCAGGCGTCCGGCGGCAGGCCCGGGCACGAAACGGTCTCCAGCGACACCCGGCAGACAAGTCCGCTCTCCGGTGCGGGACAAAAAAGGACGCTTGTCGGGTCTGCGATGCCACCGTCTTCGAAAGTCGCCAGTTGTTCTTGAAGGGCAATCTCAAGGCGTCTGCTGTTGATCGCCAGGTGCCGCTGCCGACGGACGGCGATATCCAGTTCGTTCAACCTTTCCAGCCCCTCTGACGTTTCGGCAAGTATCACCCGGTTAGCGTCGACAAGAACCGCAGCGCCCTCCTGTTCCAAAAGCATCAATTCCTGGAACTGGTTTTCGAGCCGTTGTTTTTCCAGTTGGAAATGCAGATCGAGTGCGGGCAGCAGCGCACTGACAAGGGTGTGAAAGGTCGCGCTGGCCCGGTCCGCGTCAATCCTTTCGGTGCTGTATCCTCTGAAAAGGCAGCCAAACAGGACGGAAGAGTGTGCAGTGCGCCTGACTGGCGTAACCAGCCCGGGAGCATTTTCCAGCCAGTTGCCTGCCATATTCGCATCTGGGTGCGAAGTTTCCTGCGATCCGGTAGCGGGGTCGGATGCCGTCTGACGATGGTTCGCCAGGGATGTCTTCGAATAGGGGTAGAGCTGGGAGGCTTCGGTGAGCAGGAACTGAAATGCGGAGTTGCCGTTCACCGTTTCAATACGGCTGAAAAGGGTCGCGAGCTCTCTGGCCTGGTTTTCGCCGCCCAGGGACCTTAACGGTGTGCCGTCTCCATCGTATTCGGCAAGAAAGGTTCTGCAGTTCAGTTTGTCGTCGATGAAGTTCAGTACCGGGTGCCAACCTTCAGATTGCAACGGACGCTTGAGCATCCGCATAAGTAGTTCTACGTGGTCGCGATGGCTGAGTGCCGGCATGCTCTGCTGCGTCTATTAGTGATTACATTGTCAGGATTCTATTTTGACAATGATTTTATCAACTTATCGAGTAAATAGCAATAAAACCGGAGATAGTAACCTAGGGTACGGATGATTGCGTAGTCGTTGAATAGTGAGGGAATTGTTGTGTCGGGAGCGGGATGGAACTCGAACTTACTTCAAAATGAATGAAGGTGAATGCTGGCTGGTGCTGGCAGCTTGGCCGCGGTTGACGCCGTCGTCTCGATAAGGGTGGTCGACACATCAACGGGGTGACGCGCTCGCAATGCCGGCGACAATGCGGATGGCAGTTGACCAGCTGCAAGCCGGTCAAGACGATGAAGTTTGAAGTAAGCTAAAAGCCCCTGTCGACCGATCAGGCCACGTATAAGGGGGGGGCTGTCCGCGATCTGACGGAATGGCGTCTGGTCGGACTGGAAAATGATCTTGTCGGATTACTGCGGGTCGAGTGCTTCGGTGCCGCTGGCTTCGCCATTTTGACCCAGTTGGATCTTCTCGACCTTGGCTTCCGCCGATTTCAGGAGCGTGTCGCAATGTTTGCGCAGCGCATCACCACGCTCGTACATGTCGATGCTTCGCTCCAGCGGTACGTTACCCTGCTCGAGTTCCCGCACAATGGTTTCCAACTGCTTCAGCGCTTCTTCAAAGGAAAGGCCGGCAATATCGTTGGCAGCATCGGTCATCGGTCGGATCCCGTTTGTCTGGATGGCATCTGGTCTTGAGGGAAACTTGCGGTCTGAGGGCTGAAGGTCAAGGTTTCATTTGGGCCTTCAGACGGTCATCCCCGTGCTTTTCGGTCTTGCTGCGCCGAAGCGGGATCGCTTAACCCGTCATCAGCGTCATGACATGGGCTGCGACCGATCGCGCCAGGCCCTCGAGATCGTATCCGCCTTCAAGGACGGAGATCAGGTGACCGTTGCTGTGGGCGTCGGCAACGTCCATCAGCGCGCGTGTTGCCCAGGCAAAGTCGGCCTCGACCAGATTAAGGCCCCCAAGCGGGTCGCGCATGTGCGCATCGAAACCTGCGGAAATGATGACCAGCTCCGGCGCGAAGTGATTGAGGCGAGGCAGCAGCAGGACTTCGAACGCTTCCTTGAAGCCGGTTCCATCCTCTCCCGGGGCCAGAGGTGCATTCACGATCGTGTTGGCTTCTCCGGTCTCCGAGGCGGCTCCCGAACCCGGATAGAGCGGCATCTGGTGGGTGGAGCAATATATTACCGTGGGGTCGTCCCAGAAAATGTCCTGCGTGCCGTTGCCGTGGTGAACGTCGAAATCGACGATGGCCACCCGCTCCAGTCCGAACTTTGCCTGCGCATAACGCGCGGCAACCGCTGCGTTGTTGAAAAAGCAGAAGCCCATGGCGCGGTCTTTTTCAGCGTGGTGGCCCGGTGGGCGAG
This sequence comes from Labrenzia sp. THAF191a, assembly GCF_009363335.1. GTDB lineage: Bacteria > Pseudomonadota > Alphaproteobacteria > Rhizobiales > Stappiaceae > Roseibium > Roseibium algicola. The sequence goes on along the minus strand of NZ_CP045333.1, from coordinate 6,043,588 downwards.
AAGCGGAAAAGGCGTTGTTGACCTTTTTCGTCAAGACCTCGTCGACCGCACGGCATGCACCGCCAACGCCGCGAAGCGCTGCTTCCCAGGTGCCGGGCGACATGGTGGTGTCCGCATCAACCCGGGCTGTTCCTTCCGCCGGCGCCAGCCGGTGGATCTGGTCGACGTAGCTCATCGGGTGGGCGCGGGCGATGTCCTCAACGGTTCCCATGGGAGCGAGGTCGCGTTCCACGGACTGGAATTTTTCGTGCTCCAGGATCCTGTCGATCGCCCGGATCCGGTCCGGTCGCTCCGGATGCCCCACGGGTGTCAGGTGGTCGAGATAGGACGAATGATGCAGAAGCAAGGTAGACAAGGGGGCGTTTCCGGAAGGTCGATTGTTATCTTTTGTCGGCTCTGCATCAGAACGGTTGCCGGACAGGCTGTCAATTCCCGCATTGGAATAACGACTGCGGCAAAATTGGTGAGCCGCGGAAAGGAAAGCCGGGAGTTCGGGCGGGGCATTGAGCAAGTCAGATCAGACCCAACTCGGACCCCGATACCGGTTCCACCTCGGCTTGTCCCGCATCGAGGGAGGCGCATCGAGCGCGTTTGAGGCAGGTGACCTACATGAGGCAGCAGACTGGGCCAGTGTCGCACGCGTCCTGGTGTACCGGCTTCCGCTTCGGCTGGTCGGACTTGGGTCATGGAAAGGGAAGGTCAAAAAAAGGGGCCGGCTCTTTGCCGGCCCTTACCGAGGTGCGAGCACCGCAATGCCCGAGGGGAGGTCCGCTGCATCTCAAATCTGATTCTTAAACTACGTGATTCCAGTAAGGGAATGCGAGCTTTTTACCGTAATCCATTTGGGGCATGGTGTTGATAAGTTTGCAGTAGAGGGTCGTATCTCGATAGATATTGTATGGTTTGCTTAACCAAAATCGAGTTGCGAGGGCGACGGTTGCTTGTCCGTTAAAGCGGAAACTTGCGTCTCTCTTCGGTTAACTTAAGGCGGTCCGGATTCAGCTTGAATTTTAGCGCCTGCTTCCGAGTTGCTGTTTTTTAAGGCCTTTTGTTTTGGTGCCAAAGAATGCGCCAAATCATTGCCGGATAAATTTAGCCGGCTCATTCCATCGCAAGCGTTGGTCGGGGTCAGTCGCGTGGTGCCGCCGCGCGGCGTAGCCGATCGTTGATCGCTTCGCCCAATCCAAAGCTGGGGATAAACTGCACCTTGATGACGCGGACACCCCTAGCGTCCAGAAATCGCATGGCGCGAAACAGATTTGCGGCAGCTTCGGCAAGGTCACCTGCCGGGCTCAGGTTGAATTCAGCCTGTGCACTTTCAGCCCCTGGCAAACGATCAGCCCCGAATGAGAGCAGTCCGTCTGCGGCGTTCACCTCGCTGGCGTTCAGTATCATCGCAGCGTCGGGGGCATAGTGAGATGTTAACATGCCGGGGGCCGCCGGAGCGTCCGGCCGCATGTCGGGGCTCGCGCCTTGCAGCGATTGGCCAAGTACGCGTTCGATGTCCTCGCGGGCAAGGCCGCCTGGCCGCAACAGGCGCGGAGTTTCGTCAACAAGGCCGACGATGGTGGATTCTATGCCGACGGCACAAGCGCCCGCGTCAATGACGAAGCTGAGCGAAGGGCCGAGATCGGCAACGACGTCTTCTGCCCGTGTCGGACTGATCTTGCCCGAACGGTTTGCGCTTGGCGCGGCGAGGGGCCTGCCGGTCTTTTCCGCCAGAAATCGCATCACCGGACCGACCGGAGCCCGAAGTGCAACAGTCTGAAGTCCGGCAGTGGCCAGATCGGAAATCGGGGAATCCGGGCGTTTGGGCACGACCAGCGTCAAGGGGCCGGGCCAGAAGGCTTCAGCCAGTGCAAGTGCACGTTCGTCGAAAACACCATGCTCCAGAGCAGCATCCAGCGTCTGGACGTGGGAGATGAGCGGATTGAACTGGGGCCTGCCCTTGGCGGCAAAAATCTTTGCACAGGCCGTGCCGTTGGTGGCGTCGGCGGCAAGGCCGTAAACGGTTTCGGTCGGCACCGCCACAAGGTCACCCGCCATCAGGGCAGCGCACACAGCATCTGCTTCAGGCGCTGCCTTCCAGCCAGGTGCCGCGATGTCGAGCGTCCAAGTCCGCATGTGCCTCACTCGCTTGCGTATCCGGCAGTCGAGAGCTGCCCGGATGTGCGAAGATTTCGGTTTCGACAATGGCGGTACAATGAGTTCCGGAAGGGCTCGAGCCGACCGGACATGTCATTTCCGCAATTGACCAAAAAGACGATGACCTGCCGCTGCGATACGGGTTGACGTTAACGTCAACGGGTCTATTGTCCTTTCAAACCGCTGTCGATAGCGCCTTTTGCGGAGTAGCCTTGCCGCCGTCAAGCTCGGAACAGCGAAAACCGCCATCCGGCGGCAAGAATCGAAAGCCAATTGGTTTTGGGAGGACCTGAATGTATCGCGCACCCGTCGATGAGATTGCCTTCACTCTGAAACATGTCTGCGGTCTGTCCGACCTGCAAAAGAGTGCCCGTCATGCCGAACTCGGCGACGATCTTGTCGATGCCATCCTGACAGAGGCGGGCCGGTTCGCCGCCGAGGAAATCGCCCCTCTCAATGCTGTTGCCGACAAGCACGGCACACCGCTTGCCGATGGCAAGGTGTCTACTCCTCCAGGGTGGCGCGAGGCATATCATGCATGGATCGAGGGCGGCTGGAACAGCCTGACTGCCGATCCGGAGTCCGGCGGCCAGGGCCTGCCGGTGATGATGTCGGCGGCGGCGCTGGAAATGTGGAACTCCGGTTCAATGGCGTTCGCCATTGGGCCCACGCTGACCATCGGTGCTATCGAGGCGATGGAAAAACACGCTTCGGAAGAGCTCAAGGCCAAGTACCTGGAGAAGCTGGTATCCGGCGAGTGGATGGGCACCATGAACCTGACCGAGCCGCAGGCCGGTTCGGATCTGAACGCGCTCAAGGCAAAGGCCGAGCGTCGGGACGACGGCACCTACCGCATCTTCGGCCAGAAGATTTTCATTACCTACGGCGACCACGATCTTACCGACAACATCGTCCACATGGTGCTGGCGCGCCTGCCGGATGCGCCAGCAGGCACCAAGGGCATTTCGCTGTTCCTTGTACCGAAGTTCCTGGTCAACGACGACGGTTCCTTGGGTGAGCGCAACGACGTGAAGGTGGCCGGTGTCGAACACAAGATGGGCATTCACGGTTCGCCCACCTGCACCATGGTCTATGGCGACGAGGGCGGTGCCATCGGCTGGCTGGTCGGTGAGGAAAATCGCGGTCTGGCCTGCATGTTCACGATGATGAACAACGCTCGCCTTGCAGTCGGTATTCAGGGGCTTGGTGTGGCCGAGCGTGCCTATCAGCATGCGCTTGCCTACGCGCTGGAGCGCAAGCAGGGCAGGGCTCCCGGCGAGACCGGCGAAGGCATGAGCCCGATTGCCCGCCACCCGGATATCAAACGCATGCTGCTTGGCATGAAGGCGCGCACGCAGGTTGCCCGCGCCATCTGTTACGCCTGCGCCCACGCCATCGACATGTCGAAGATTGCCGAAGACGAAGCCGGCAAGACCTTCTGGAACGAGCGTGCAAGTCTGCTGACGCCGATCGCCAAGGCGCTGCCGACCGACTTCGGCGTCGAGGTCGCTTCGCTGGGTATTCAGATACACGGCGGCATGGGCTTCATCGAGGAAACCGGCGCCGCACAACATCTGCGCGACGCGCGCATCGCCCCGATTTATGAAGGCACCAATGGTATCCAGTCCATCGACCTGGTCATGCGCAAGCTGCCGCTGTCCGGCGGTGAACACATCAAGGGCTTCATCGCGGAGCTGCAGACCGTGGCCGACGAGGTTGCTGCCTCCAACCGCCCTGAATTCGGTGCCACCGCGGATCGGCTCTCGGCCAGTATCCGGGATCTTGAGGAAGCAACGAGCTTCATGCTGAGCGCGCAGGCGGACGGCAGGATCGGCGATGCCCTGGCCGGGGCGACGCCCTATCTGCGGCTGGCCGGACTGACCCTGGGCGGCGCCTTGCTTGCCAAGGGGGCGCTTGCCTCGACAGGTGAACCGGCACAGCGGCTGTCAGAACGTACGCTGCTTGCCCGCAGTTTCTGTGAAACCACAATGGGGGAAACCGCCGGTTTGAAGTCGGATATTCTTCTGTCCGCCGAAGCAATTCAGGCGTTCGACGCCGAAGCCCTGGCGTCCTGAACCGCCTGATCGGAGTAGATGATGATCCGCAAGTCCCTTGAAGACGGTGTCCAGACCCTGCGTCTGGACCGGCCGGAAAAGAAGAATGCCCTGACCGGGCAGATGTACAGTGATCTCGCCGAAGCTCTGGAAACAGGCAACACGGATGCGGATATTCGCTGCCATCTGATTTGCGGCCTGCCGGAAGTTTTTACCGCCGGCAACGATATTGGCGACTTCCTGCAATACGCTGGCAAGACCGGGCTTGGTGAAACACCGGTCGTCCGGTTCCTGAGGGCTCTGGTTCGCAACGAAAAGCCGTTGGTTGCCTCGATAGACGGTATTGCCATCGGTGTCGGTACAACCTTGCTGATGCATTGCGACATGGTGTTTGCCAGCCCGCGCGCCCTCATCCGTTCCCCCTTCGTCGATCTTGGGCTTGTTCCGGAGGCAGGGTCCAGCCTGCTCGGACCTCAGATCATGGGGCCGGCCCGGGCCTTTGAGCTGCTCTGCCTCGGCAACGCCTTTTCGGCCGAAAAGGCGGCACAGGCCGGACTGGTAAACGAGGTTGTCGAAGGTGACGTCGACGCGGCGGCACTTGCCTGCGCGAAGGAAATCGCCGCTAAGCCACCCGAAGCAATGGCGCTTTCCAGAAAGCTTCTGCGCGGCGACACAGCTCGGCTGTCCGAGCGCGTAGAGGAAGAAATCAGGATCTTCGCCAGCCGGCTGAGTGCGCCGGAAACGATAGCTGCCTTCCAGGCTTTCATGACGAAAAAGAAGGCCTGAGCCACGTTTGCTCGGATGAGAAAATTTCAGACCGCAAGGTTGTCGCCGGAGAGCGGCTTACGGAGGAACCACCATGTCCCTGAAGGGCAAGACACTTTTCATCACTGGCGCGTCGCGCGGGATCGGCAAGGCAATTGCGCTGCGGGCCGCGCGTGACGGAGCCAACGTTGCCGTCGCCGCCAAAACAGCCGAGCCACATCCCAAACTGGAAGGCACGATCTATTCCGCGGCCGAGGAAATCGAGGCGGCAGGAGGCAAGGCATTGCCTGTGCTGCTCGACGTGCGTGACGACGAAGCGGTCAAGGAAGCGATGGACAAGACCGCGGCGCATTTCGGTGGGCTCGACATTCTGGTCAACAACGCCAGTGCCATTCAACTGACCCCGCTGCAGCAGACCGACATGAAGCGGTTCGATCTGATGCACCAGATCAACACCCGTGGAACGCTTGCCTGTTCCAAGCATGCCATCGAACATCTTAAACAGTCCGACAACCCGCATATCCTGATGCTGTCGCCCCCTCTGGACATGCAGGAGAAATGGTTCGCGCCCTTCACGCCCTATTCGATCGCCAAATACGGAATGAGCCTGGTGGTGCTGGGGCTGGCAGGCGAGCTGCGCTCCAAGGGAATTGCGGTCAACGCGCTATGGCCACGCACGACCATCGCGACTGCGGCGATCAAGAACATCATCGGCGGTGACAAGATGATGCAGCAGAGCCGGACGCCGGACATTCTGGCCGATGCGGCCTACGAGATCTTCACCACACCGTCGAAGGAATTTACCGGACAGTTCGTCATTGACGACACGTTCCTGGCCAGTCGCGGTGTCACCGATTTCGACAAGTATCGGGTGGACCCGAGCCTGGCACTGGCACCCGATTTCTTCGTACCTGACGAGAGCAAGGCGCCATGCGACCTGGGGCCGGTCAAGAAGTAGAACCTGGTCTTCCAGACTGTTCAGAAGATCTAGGGGCCGCCGGATAGACATCCGGCGGCCTTGTCTTTTAACCGCGCATGGTTTTCAGGGCGGTTGCCCACTTGGTCAGCTCGCCCAGAAGCTGGGTGGTGCCTTCGCTCATCTTGTCGTTCGGCGTGAAGACGCTTTCGTCGTTGATGAATTCCGGGAAGAAGGGAACCGGAACCACCTGCGGCAGAGCCATTACGTTGACGTTGCCAAGCAGTTCGCGCAGCGTCTGCGACGCGCGCAGGCCACCGGAAATGCCGCCGTAGCTGATGATGCCGGCCGGCTTGTAGTTCCATTCGCGGTAAAGCACCTGCACGGCATTCACCAGCGATGCCGGCGCGAAATAGTCGTATTCCGGGGTCAGGAACAGGAACGCGTCTGCGTCGGCGACAATGCTGCTCCAGCGCTTGGTATGGTCGTGGGTGTATTGCTGGGCAGCCGGATGCGCCGGCTCGTCCAGAAGCGGCAGGTTGATGTCGGCGAGATCGATGCTTTCCACCTCGAAGCCGCCATGCGCTTCGGCGGCACTGGCTGCCCATTTCGCGATCGTCGGCCCGACGCGGCCAGGCCGGGTCGACCCGGAGATGATCTTCAGTTTCAGCGACATGATGAATTCCTTGAGAAACAAAAGCTTGGGAGGAGTATCCAGACGATACCTCGGTATACGTTGGATACCGGTATGAAATGATGTAAGACTGAGCCGGCCGCAAGACGGCACTTTTTGGAAACCGAGGTATCCTTGATGAAACCACTGGCAAAACCCGTCGAAGAGCTGCCGCGTGAACAGTTGCCGCACCACGAGGATCCGCGCTGCGTGCCGGTCCGACGACTGCTGCAAACTGTCGGCAGCAGATGGTGCAGCCTGGTGGTTGCCCATCTTGAATATGAACCGCGCCGGTTTTCCGATCTCAAGCGGTCGATTGGCGGCGTGACCCAGAAATCCCTGACAGCGACCTTGCGGGAACTTGAAAAGGACGGCCCGGTCAACCGCGTCGTGACCCCCAGCATTCCCCCGCGTGTCGACTATTCGCTGACGCCGCTCGGCCGGACGCTTCTGGTGCCACTGAAAGCGCTCACCAACTGGGCGATCGAGAACGAAGCCGCTGTCTCCTCGGCTCGAGAACGGTTCGAGAGGGAGAACGGTTCGGACTGACCTCCGGGGTTGCAATCCGTTGTGTCCTCATGCAATTTGGCGTCGCCGACGAGGGCGGCTGCCGGATCCGCGGAAAGCGAAAGCACCCTGACTTCTGACGCCATATGCCGGTTTTTCACCTGCGCCCGACACCAGCGGATCGCCCGGGCTTTTGACACAGGAGAAAAGCCATGTCCGCAGGACTTGCAACTTCCCTCGACGACTTCAAGAAATTCGCACGCCGTCTCAGAAAAGCCTTTCTGAAAGGCGAGGCGGAAGCCACTGAACGCGTTTCTGCCCACGTAGACCCCTCAAAGCCCCTCTGCCACGCGGATTTTCTTCATGTCATTGCCCGTGAAGCCGGTCATGACAGCTGGCCGAAGCTGAAATTCACCCTCGAAGCAGCATCCCTGAGCAGGGATGAGCGGGCAGAGCGTTTGAAACAGGCGCTCTATTTCGGCCAGCATTGGGTTACGGAAAAACTGCTTGCCGATGACCCGACGCTGAAGGACGACAATTTCGGCCTTCAGGTTGCCCTTTGCGACCTCGACGCCGTTCGCGGGGTGGTGGCAGCGGACCCTGCAGCCGCCACGCGCCTGGTGGGTGTACGCTCGCCGATCCTGCATCTGGCTTTTTCCAAGGAAATACATCGGCGTCCGGAACGGGCGGCAGACATGATTGCCATTGCCGAACTGCTGGTCGCCAACGGCGCGGATGTGAATGACGGTTACCCGGAAAGGCCGGGCGACAAACACATGCTGTCCGCGCTCTACGGCGCTTTGTGTCACGCGGATAATTTCGACCTTGGCCGTTGGTTGCTGGAACAGGGAGCCAGTCCCAACGATAACGAAAGCCTCTACCATGCCACCGAGCTTGAGCATCCGCGTGCACTCGAACTGCTTCTGAAGCATGGTGCGCAGCCGGATGGGACCAATGCCTTGCCGCGTGCACTCGATTTCGATGATGAAACAAAGGTCCGTCTGCTCCTGGAAGCCGGAGCCGATCCGAACATCACCGTGCCGGATCATCCGAGCGGCCAGCCCATGAACACGATTCCCTCCCTACATCAGGCAGCCCGGCGCGGTGGCTCGGTGAAGGTTGTCGAGCTGTTGCTTGCCCATGGCGCCGATCCGGACGCGGTTTGGGACGGCCATACCGGATACGCCATGGCGTTGATTTACGGCAATCTGCCGGTCGCCAAATACCTGGCGGAGAAAGGTCATGCGCACACGCTGGACCGGAACGAACAGGTTCTGGCCGCCTGCGCCGAGGGAAAGGCAAATCCTGGTAGTTTCGATACTGCGCGTCTGAGCAAGGAAGACAAAAGCCTGCTGACCCGGCTCGCCTTCATGCCAGGCAAGCTGGAACACATGAAGGCGCTGATTGCGGCCGGACTGGACCCGAATGAGCCCGACGACATGGGACTGCCGCCTTTGCAGGTGGCGGGCTGGAACGGCCTTGCGGATGAAATGGCCTATTTCCTCTCGCTTGGACCGGATCTTACCCGCAAGAACCGCTTTGGTGGCGATGCTCTCGACACTGTCGTCCACGGTTCGGAATTTGCCCCGAAACGCCGTGAAGCCGATCACATCGCCTGTGCACGCCTGCTGCTTGAGGCCGGCAGCTTGCTTGATCCGCGCTGCATCAGTGGATGCGGCAACGAGGAAATGGCACAGTTTCTCGAGGATTGGCTTGCCGGTTCAGCCGATGAAGCCAGCTCCCCGGCAATATTCCGGTAAGTTACAGCAATCTCAGGGTGCATTGCTGGCCAGTGCCTAAATCTGCTGATAGTACTTCCACGTATTCAAGTGATTGCATGGGAACGGAGGGACTTCATGGAAAGCGCAATCGACCAGGTGAGCGTCTATACGCCACTGATCATCAACGCAGTGAAAGCCATCATCGTTCTGGTGATCGGCTGGTTTCTGGCCGGCTTCCTGTCGAGCATCGTCAAGAGCAGGATCGTGGCTCACCCGCGCATCGACGACACGATCGGCAGCTTTGCCGCATCCATCGTTCGCTGGCTGATCCTGCTCATCACGGTTATCGCGGTTCTGCAGCTCTTCGGCATTCAGGCCACCAGTCTCGTTGCCGTGCTGGGCGCCGGTACACTGGCCATCGGCCTGGCGTTGCAGGGAACATTGAGCGACATCGCCGCAGGCGTGATGCTGATCATCTTCCGGCCCTACAAAATGGGCCAATATGTCGATATCGGCGGAACGTCCGGAACGGTGAAGGATCTCAACATCTTCGTCACCGAGCTTGTGACACCGGACAACGTTCAGATCATCATGCCGAACGGCAAGGCCTGGGGCACGGTCATCACCAATTTCTCGGCGCATTCCACCCGGCGTCTCGATCTGACCTTCGGCATCGACTATGGCGACGATATCGACAAGGCGGTGCAGATCATTCTCGATGTCGCCAACGCGGACGAGCGCGTTCACAATGATCCGGAGCCCTGGGTCCGGTTGACCAATCTGGGAGACAGTTCGGTCGATCTTGGCGTCAGGCTGTGGTGTGATGCCGCAAACTACTGGGAACTGAAGTTCCACATGCTGAAGTCGGTCAAGGAAGCGTTTGATGCCGGTGGCATCTCCATTCCCTATCCGCATTCGGTCGAAATTCAGAAAGCCGGATAATACGGCGTACCATCGCCGCAGGGGAACGTCCGCTGCGGCGATTGTATTCCAATCAGGGGCCTATGCCGTCTCGCGGGTCTTGGTCTTAGGCTTTCGAATTTCCTCAGGCTCGCTCGTGGCGGCGGCCTTTTCAGTTGGTTCCGTCTTGCCCTGGTCCGGTGCTGATGCGTCCGCAGCAGAAGCTTCAAGGCCTTTCGAGCGTGGCTGCGCGTCTTCAGCGCCACCCTTTTCCGGTTCCGCATCGGCAGAGCCGGCGTCGCTCTTGGCGGCTTCCTGTAATTCTTTGCCTTCTTCGTCGTGGCTGCCGTTGTCCTTCTCCGACAGAGACGGCTCTTCAGGCGTTGCAGTGACGGTATCCGCCGCGCTCAACTTCTCCATCAGCGACGGGTCATTCTGCGCGTCCGCCTCATCGAAGGTGAGAATTTCGGTTTCTGTTTCTCCTGCATCAGGCTCCGCAAGAACGGTCTCCGGGGACAGCTCCTCACCGGTCTGGTTGCTGGTTCTGATCTCGGTGAAAATGGGAAAGACAGGATCTTCCATTTCCGTTTCACCATCGTCCAGGTTCATAAGCTGACGCCGTTTGGTCAGCATGGCGACGTGGTTGCGCAAGTCCTCGTTTTCGGCCAGCAGCGCCTTGAAGTCCTGCGCCCGGAGGCTGAGCAACTGGCAATAACCGAGTGCGACGACATCCGCGCTGCGGCGGCCGCCGGTCATCAGCGCGATTTCACCAAACACGTCACCACGGCCAAGACGGATGTTGTGGCTGGGTGCACGCACTTCCACAGCGCCGGACGCAATGAAATAGGCAGCATCACCGCGGTCGCCCTTGCGGATCAGTTTCTCGCCCGGTGTGGCGAACTGCGGCCGCATCATCCGGCGAATGGCCTTTTGCTGCTTGCGGGTGAGGTCCGCAAACAGCGGATGCGCGCTGACGAGTTCGCGGGTCTTCAGGCCAAGATCGAGTTTAGGCCGCGTGTGACAGGCTTTTCGGGTCCGTTCGACATCCCGCAGAAGGTCGCGATGCAGCTCGGTGCCGATCAGCATCTGCTCCTTGGCTTCGTCATAGGCGGTTTCTTCCAGCCGGACGCCGGCCTTGCGCAGGAACTGTCCTTCCAGGGCGTCGGCGTAATCCGGATACTGCAGGCGCAGGGCATCGATGGCTGCAAGGGTCTCGTCCTGCCGGATCGCCAGGGTGTCCTGCAGAATGTCGGCAACACGGTCACCGAGCAGGGGGCGTATCCGCTTGTTGTTGAAATCGACCAGCTCGTCGGCAAGGATCCGGTAAACCAGCAGGAATTCGAACCGGTCGGCAAGCCGGATGGCCAGCGGCCGGGCAATCCTGAGCCGCCGCTGCAGCGTCTGGGCGAGGCGGAAGCCGAGGCCGAATTTCAACGGCTGACGGGCAGCCTGATTGTAGCCGGACCGGCCGTCGCTTCGTGTCAGGTCGCCGGTACGTCCGGTCAGGGCCAGGAACCGCGAAACAGACCGTCCGGAGATGGTCTTTTCATGGAAATGCTCCAGCACGAGCTGCTGTTCCCGGTCGGCCAGCGCAATCAGGCCAATGCGCACGCGGTCCCAGTCCTTCAGTTCTTCCAGCTTGTTGGTTTCCGCAGCTGCGGCTTCCGCACGGCTCTCGTAGTCTTTCAGCACATCGTCCGTGACGCGCGGTGCAATGTGATAGTTGCGGGCGGCGGTTTCCAGCTCGTGCCGGACGTCTGACAAAGCCAGGGCCAGGAACTGTGTTCGCAAGGCCTCGTCGCGGGCATTCAGCTTGTCGAGGCCGAGCAGCCGGATCAGTGGCTTCAGACTGGTGCCGTAAACCAGCAGCGTGAACAGGACGAAGCCCGTCGCCAGTTTGGTGACGAAGACCGACACTTCGTCCGAGAGCATCGCATGCTCGGACACGCTGAGCGCCAGCGTCAGCGTGACGGCGCCGCGCATGCCGCCCCACAGGATCACCGTCTTGTAGCGGTCGTTGACCGCCTGTCCCATCCGGAACACGCTGAGCACCGGCAGCAGTCCGAAGATGACGACCGCACGGGCGGCCAATGCGGCGACGATGACGACGAACAGCAACAGGATGTCGACTGGCGTGAAGCCTTCCACGAAACGCGGGATCAGGATGGCTGACAGGAGGAAGATGAGCGAAGCAGCCCAGAAGGAGATCTGCTCCCAGACCGCATGGAGAAACTGCCAACTGGCCGGCTGAATGCGGGCCGGGCCGTAAAGGTTGAACACCGTGCCCGCACAGACGACGGCAACAACGGCGGACACGTCAACGAACTGGTCGCTGAGCACATAGGTGCCATAGGGCAGTGCCAGGCTCAGGGTCACCTGTGCCAGCGGAATGTCGCGCATGATGGGCAGAAGGGAAACCGCAATCCGGCCAAGCAGCGCCCCCACGATGATGCCGCCGGCGAAAGATCGGCAGAAGGCAATGGCGGCTTCGCCTACGGTCATGGTCTCGTGACCGGCCAGCATGTGCAGCAGGATGACGAAGATCACGATGGCGGCAGCATCGTTCAGCAGGCTCTCGCCTTCCACGATGCGGCCGAGCCGCGCAGGCGCGCCAATGTCCCGGAAGATGGCGACAACGGCAACCGGGTCCGTCGTGGCGACAATCGAGCCCAGCAGCAGGCAGGCGATCAGCGTGATGTCGGTGAGCGAAAACAGCGTTGCCAGCGGATAGAGGGCAAAGCCGATAAAGGCTGTTGCGACGAAGACGGCGACAACCGCCATCAGCAGGATCGGGGCAATGTCCTCGACGATCCGTCGAACTTCCAGAGTGAGTGCGGTTTGAAACAGAAGGATTGGCAGAAAAATGTAGAGGATCATCTCCGAATCCAGAGGGGGATTGATGAAGACGTCCGCAATAGCGTTGAAGGCATTCGTTTCGGCAGTGTAGCGCAGATAGATCGCCAGAATGCCGATCATGGTGCCGACCGTTGCCAGCAAAACGCTGGGCGCCAGCCCAAGCCGTCTGGCAAGGGGCTGCAGCAGGGAAATCGTAATCAGGAGCAGCGCGAAAGCGCCTGTAATTAATGGAGTTTCCATGTCGTTATGGTGCACCGCGATTGCGGCAATTTCAAATTGGCCTTCCAAAATTATTGCCGCCACGGGCAATAGGGCACAGGATTACGCGCAAATGCGTTAACGTCCGAATGCTTTTCGGAATGGCCATGTAAGAAATCTCACCCAGTCGCCGACAAAGAGCCAGATCATCGCCGGAACCAGCATGATCAGTGCAAACGGCAGGAAGAAGACGATCTTCACGAGCTTGAGCGGCAAAGAGGGAGCATCGGCGGCAGCACGCTTGCCCAGCACGAAACGCCAGAACCTGTTCCACCAGCGCCAGAGATACCAGCTCATGAACAGCGTCACGACGGAAAGGACCGCGAGCAGGATCAGGTCGAAATTTGATATCCAGGGTATCCAGCGGCTTTCGACTTCTTCCGTGTGCTCGGGGTCCTCGCCATTGCGGTGAATGGTCCTGACACTTGTGCGCAAGCTTGCGTCCAGCAACCAGCCTGCGAGCGTATAATCGTCTCCGGCAGACGCAGACACCTGAGGGGACGTCGTTACGGGGTTCGCTGCCGGGCTGAAACGGGCGGCGGTAACAAGGCGGAAGTTTCGTTCATCGGCAGCGTGGATCAGTGTCGTGCTGTTCGGAGGCGAAAGTGCCTTGAGCAGATCCGCCTGGGTCATTGCCGACTGCGCGGCCTCGAAGCGCTTTTCGAGCGCTGTTCTTGAAAACCAGCTTTTGCCGGGCTGAACCAGAGACTTGCTTTCCACAAGCATCAGGTTGACCCGCTGGCTTTCAGCCGCCTTCTGAAATGCGTCGAGGTCGATTTCCCGCAAGGACTTGCCGTCACGCACGCTGAGCTGAGGCCGACCGGTTTGCGGGTGCGGGGTGATGCGGCCGGTGACAACCAGCGTCCTGTTTTTGTATGTCGCCAGGCTGGAGGCCAGAATGTCGGCATTCAGGTCGGCAATCATGTCTCCGGGACCTGACGCATTGGCTGCCCCGGAGCTGTTGAACCGCGCCATCTTGAGATCCGCGCGTTTAACCGGCCGGGACAGGAACCTGATGTTTCCGTCGAGCGCCCTTGCGGTTGCCGGATTGATCAGGACGTCTGGAGAAAGCGCAACCGCAAGCCGTGTGCCATTTGAAGCGCGGATCGGTTTCAGGGTGTAGGTCTTGCCATTTGGCCTCACCATCACCGGCCGGGCTTTGGGGGGCAGGCTATCCAGCTGGTCCCGAAGCTTGAAAAAATCGGTTTCCCGAAGCGCAAGTTGCAGGGTGTCGGGCACAGGAGCCTTGCCCGGGAGATCGCCCGCAAGTGGCCGGTGGGCTTGTCTGGCGGCATCATCCAGGGCATTCGGCAAGTCGTGCAGGGAGGAGAGCTGAAGGCTTTTCCCGTCAGGCGTGACAAGCTGCCAGGCGTTGCCGGGTGCCGGCATCAGGGCAAGGGATGCAGCACCTGTGACCTTGGGCAACCGCTTTGCAAGGGAGGCGCCTTCATCGAGAAGATGCTTGGGCGTGTCGATATGCTTGCCTGCGGACCCCGCCGCATCGCCTGCTTCCCGCGCAAGCCGCGACAACAGTCCGGCGTCGGCGCTCGAGACAACACACAAGGTGGCTGCCACGAGGGCAAACACGCGGAGAGAACCTTTGAAACTGCGCAACACGCCTGAAATCCCGGTCAGATAGAAAAGGTGTATCCAAAAAACTCAAAACGGCAGCAAGGATAATGGGCTGCGACCCGGTTGCAACTGGGTCGGCACTGTGCCGATCCGCTTAACCTACCTTGCGCTCCGATAGCCAGATGCCGCCGATTACCAGCGCCAGAGCGGTGCCGTGGTACCATTTGAACGGTTCTCCGAGGATGGAGACCGCCAGTATGGCGGCAAAGATCGGCACGAGGTTGATAAAGACCCCTGCGCGCGCCGGTCCGATCAGTTCGACACCTCGCATGAAGAAGATCTGCGCGAGGCAGGAGGGAAACAGCGCGATATAAAGGACCACGAGCCAGCCCTGGAGGGACGGCCACTGAACGGTGCCGGCAGCGATGTCGTATGCAAGTCCGGGCAGTGATGTGATGGCCGCAATGCCGGACAGAACCGCAAAGAAAGCCAGTGGTGAGACCTGCGGCCGGTCACGCAGGGCAAGCGTATAGCCGGAATAGAGCACACAGGCGATCAGCATGACGCCATCGCCCGGATTGACGGCAAGCGCCAGCAGCACGTCCAGGCTGCCCTGGGCGGCAATCAGCGTCACCCCGGCAAGCGTCAGCAGAATGCCGATCACCTGCAGGGCTCGGATCCTGCTGCCGAAGGCAATCATGGAACCGATCAGAACAAGAATCGGAACGGATCCCTGGATAATGCCAAGGTTGACGGCCGTGGTTTCCGTCGCAGCGATGTAGAACAGGGTGTTGAACCCGATGAACCCGAAGACGGCCATCAGCACCATGCGGAACGAATAGGGCCGCATCAGCGGCCACTCCGCACGTATGTGCCGCCATTGCAGCGGGACCAGGATGCCTGCAACGATCACCCAACGCAGGAACACCACCACCATCGGAGACACTTCCCCCACCGCAAGGCGGCCGGCGACGGTGTTGCCGCCCCAGAACAGCGTGGTCAGGGCCAGCATCAACAGGGCGTTGCCGTAGGTCAGGTCGCCTACACGTTTAACCAGCGAAAACATGAAAACCGTTGCGTGGAAGATGGAGTGGAAACCCATCGGTAACGGATTGGCGGGCGCAGGCAAAGGGCTATCTTTTTGTATACCGACTTATACTGTTGGAGATAATGATCTGGATCTTTTCCAAAATGGAAAAAGTCATCCAATCGACCCGGCAATTGACGATTGCGTGTTAAGACCCCAAAACACGGGCTAATATCAGACATTCAAGTTCGTTTAGGGGAGCTGACAGATGACAGGCCGCGTCGATGCCCATGGATTGCAAGTTGCCAGGGTTCTTTATGACTTCGTCAATGAAAAGGCCCTTCCGGATACCGGCGTCGATCAGGACCATTTCTGGAAAAGCCTGTCCAGCCTGATCCACGATCTTGCACCGAAGAACCGGGCACTGCTGGCAAAGCGCGACAGCCTGCAGGAAAAGATCGATATCTGGCACAAGGCCAACCCCGGTACTCCGGACATGGACGGCTACAAGACCTTCCTGACGGAAATCGGTTACCTGGTGCCGGAAGGTGCGGACTTTGCCGTTGGTACCGCCAATATCGATCCGGAAATCGGCTCTGTCGCGGGCCCGCAGCTTGTCGTTCCGGTGATGAACGCGCGCTATGCGTTGAATGCCGCCAACGCCCGCTGGGGCTCTCTTTACGATGCGCTTTACGGCACCGATGCGATGGGCTCTCTGCCGGCAGGCAAGGGATTTGATCCGGCACGCGGTGCCGAGGTGATCGCCTATGCACGCAAGGTCCTGGATGAAGCTGCTCCGCTGGCTGATGGAAGCTGGTCCGACGTGACCGGTTTTGCCATTGAAGGCGAAGCTCTGGTTCTTTCCACCAAAACGGGCTCCACGAGCCTTGCCGACAGTTCGCAGTTTGCCGGCTATTCCGGGGACAACGCGGCTCCCTACAAGGTCCTGCTGGTCAGAAACGGTCTGCACCTTGAAATCGACATTGATGCGCAGCATCCGATCGGCAAGGCCGATGCCGCCCACATCGCCGACGTGATCCTGGAATCGGCCATGTCCACGATCATGGACTGCGAGGATTCCGTTGCCGCGGTTGACGCGGAAGACAAGGTCGTCGTCTACACCAACTGGCTTGGCCTGATGAAGGGCGACCTGGAAGAAACCTTCGTGAAAGGCGGCGAAACTGTTACCCGCCGCATGAATGGCGATCGCAATTACACCGCTCCCGACGGCTCCGCACTGTCGCTGCACGGACGCTCGCTTCTGCTGGTGCGCAACGTCGGCCATCTGATGACCAATGATGCCGTACTCGACAAGGACGGCAACGAAGTGCCGGAAGGCCTCCTCGACGGCATGATCACTTCCCTGATCGCGCTGCACGACATTGGCCCGAACGGGCGGGAGCTCAACAGCCGGGCGGGCTCGGTCTATATCGTCAAGCCGAAGATGCACGGACCGGAAGAAGTGGCATTCGCCTGCGAGATCTTCAACCGCGTTGAAGATGCGCTGGGCCTTGAGCGCAACACGCTCAAGATGGGCATCATGGACGAGGAACGTCGCACCACGGTGAACCTGAAGGAGTGCATCCGCCAGGCCAAGGACAGGGTGTTCTTCATCAACACCGGCTTCCTCGACCGGACCGGCGATGAAATGCACACGTCCATGGAAGCCGGCCCGATGATCCGCAAGGGCGACATGAAGGCCGCGACCTGGATCAGTGCCTACGAGAACAACAACGTCGATGTCGGACTTGCCTGCGGCCTGCCGGGCCACGCGCAGATCGGCAAGGGCATGTGGGCGATGCCGGACCTTATGAATGCCATGCTGGAGCAGAAGATCGGCCATCCGATGTCCGGAGCGAACACGGCCTGGGTTCCGTCACCGACCGCCGCAACGCTCCACGCGCTGCATTATCACAAGGTTGCCGTGAAGGATCGTCAGAACGAGCTGAAGAGCCGCGCTTCCGCCAAGCTGGAAGACATTCTCTCCATTCCTGTTGCCGAACGTCCCAACTGGGCTCCGGAAGACATTCAGGCAGAACTCGACAACAACGCCCAGGGAATTCTGGGCTACGTCGTTCGCTGGGTTGAGCAGGGCGTTGGCTGTTCGAAGGTGCCGGACATCAACGATGTCGGCCTGATGGAAGACCGCGCAACGCTGCGCATTTCCTCGCAGCACATCGCCAACTGGTTGCACCATGGCGTTGTCGGCCGTGAGCAGGTTCTGGAAACCATGAAACGCATGGCCGCTGTCGTTGACGGCCAGAATGAAGGCGACCCGCTCTACCGGCCGATGGCGGCGGATTTCGACGGTTCGGTCGCCTTCCAGGCAGCTTGCGAACTGGTGTTCGAAGGCACCAGCCAGCCAAATGGCTACACCGAGCCGGTGCTGCATCGCCGCAGGATCGAGTTCAAGGCGAAAACCGCAGCCTGACATTTGTCACCAGGTCTTGAAGTTTCGGCCGCCGGGAGCGATCCCGGCGGCCGAAATCGTTATGATCCCCTGTTCCCGCAGAGCGTGTTTCTTCGTTTTGTGCTGCGCAATACGGGAATGGTAAACGGGTAAAAATCGAAGCAAACTGTCGACGATCGAAGAGACGCAGTCATCTCAAAAAATCTCAAGCATTTACAATCGGTTAAAGCGATTTACCAACCGTTATCCATGTTGCGGGGGATATAGGTGTTTTTACGACTTTAGAGCAGAAAAACGGTACCTTGCATCATCTGGAGTTGATGATGCTAACCGTCCTGTCTTGCATAGCTTTCGAGCACGACCCGTTGTTTGTTGCCCTGGCGGTAATAATCCTGACGGTCGGTGCCGTTTTGACTATGCGGCTGTTTGCGCGTGTCCGGCGGACACAGGGCGATCTCAAGTATCTCTGGCTGCTGTTGTCCGGCCTGATCGCCGGCGGTACGATCTGGAGCACGCACTTCGTTGCCATGATCGCCTACAAGAGCCCGTTCATCCTGGGTTACGATCTCAAACTGACGGCCTTCTCGCTGGTTATCGCCATTGCAGGGACGACAGCAGGACTTCTCGTCAGCAGTATTTCGCAGCGCTCGGCACTTATCGAGGTCGGGGGTGTCATTTTCGGTGCCTCTATTGCGGCGATGCATTTCATCGGGATCAAGGCGCTTCAGATATCCGGCATCATGATGTTGTCGACGCCTTACGTGGTTGTTTCCATCGTATTGGCTTGCGTCTTCTGCCTCATTGCCACCAGCCGTGTCGCCCGCCCGGTGACACGCTACTGCAAATACGGGGCTGTCCTCAGCCTGATCCTGGCCGTGGCCAGCCTGCACTTTGTTGCCATGGCTGGTGTCGAAATTCTGCCCCTGCGGCTGGATGGCAGCGTCAAGGACCTTGTCTCCAACCAGTTGATCGGCATCTCGGTGGTCTTCACCATGAGCGTCCTGTTGCTGTCGGCGATGATCACCTATTCGATCGACAGTGCGAACTCCCAGGTTGCCGAAAGCAGGGTCAACCACATTACTCATCACGACCCGCTGACCGGTCTGCCGAACCGCCGGGCACTCGACCGCCATCTCGATAGTTTCCTGACCAGGTATGCTGCCGACAATGCCCGGGTCGTCGTGCTCAACTGCAGTCTGAGCCGGTTCAAGGAAGTCAACGAAGTGCACGGCCATGCGTGCGGAGATGCCCTGCTACGGCACGTTGCCAAGCATCTGTCGGAGAACCTCGAGGCCGATGAATACATCGCCAGGAATGGCGGCGTTGAATTCGTGATCGTCGGCAAGCCGGTCTATTACCGGGGCTACATACTTGACCTTTGCAAGCGCATCCAGAAGACGGTCGCTCAGCCACTGCTCTGGCAGGGCGAAGAAATCCGCGTCAGTTGTAGTGTCGGCTACGCGAACTATCCCGATCACGCGTCGTCGGGTGTGCAGTTGATCGAAGCCGCGGAGCGGGCCATGCACCGTGCCAAGGCTGCCGGCGGCAATGCCGCGCTTTGTTATGACGTCGAGCTGGATCAACAGACCCGCGAGCGCAGCGCCCTTGCCATGGACCTGCGCAATGCCCTGAAGAACGGCGAGTTCGAGCTTTATTATCAGCTTCAGAACGATGTCATGACCCGGGAAGTCACCGGCACGGAAGTTCTGCTGCGCTGGAACCATCCGCAGCGCGGCATGATCCCGCCGTTCGAGTTCATCCCGATTGCGGAAGAGACCGGCCAGATCCGTGAAATCGGCGCCTGGATCATTCGCACCGCCTGCCGTGAGGCAGCGTCCTGGGACAACCGGGTCAAGATTGCGGTCAACGTGGCGCCAGTGCAGCTTGCCGACAGCAGCTTTCCGGATGTCGTTGCCCACGCCTTGAAGGAAAGCGGCCTGTCACCGGAACGTCTCGAACTGGAGATCACCGAGACCGGCATCATCGCCGACACATCGCACGCGCTTCAGATCATCCACCAGCTGAAACGTCTCGGAATTCGCATCGCCATGGACGACTTCGGCACCGGCTATTCGTCGCTTGCCACACTGCAGGCCTTTCCGTTCGACAAGATCAAGATCGACCGGGAGTTCGTCAAGGATCTTGGGGGCAACAAGCAGTCAGAAGCGATCGTCAAGGCAACGATCATTCTGGGTGAAAGTCTCAATATTCCGGTGCTGGCCGAAGGTGTGGAAACCGAAGACCATCTCGGCTTTCTTGCTTCGCAAGGGTGCAACGAGGTTCAGGGCTTCCTGTTTGGCCGGCCCATGCCGGTGGCCGACGTTCGCCGTGCCTTGATGACCTCAACCGCCATCCGGGTCGAAGAACCGGTTCCGCCCGCTGAGCCCGCGCAGGACATGACCCTGATCAGCAAGGTGGCCTGAGGCGGCGTCGGTCTGAAGAAAGACACCAGCCTTCTTTCCCGTCACCCCATGGCTTGACCATGGGATGACAAAGGCATGGGCCGGGCAAAGGAATACCGCTTTGCCGACACTGATCCCCTTACAGCGGCAAAGCCGGGCTTTCCTGAAACCCGAGATGCAATTCGTTGCCGGTATAGGGATGGGTCCGCGCGACGTCTTCGTTCAGATCATGACCGAGGCCCGGTTCGCTTGAAGGAATGACATAGCCGTCTTCCCAGCAGATCGGCGTCTTCAAGAGGTCGGCATAGAAACCGTCGAAGGTCCGGATCGATTCCAGCACCAGGAAGTTCGGGCTGCAGGTTGCCAGCTGGATGTTTGCGAGCGCCACCAGCGGTCCGCAATAAAGGTGAGGGGCGATCTGCGCTGACCGGCATTCCGCCATGGCGGCAATCTTCTTGGCTTCCAAAAGGCCGCCGACGCGGCCAAGGTTCATCTGCAGGATACTGGCCGCACCGGTTTCAAGCACGCGGGCGAATTCATACTTGGTGCACAGACGCTCACCTGTCGCAATTGGCATGGAAGTAAACCGCGCAACCTCGGCCATGTCTTCCGGCTTTTCGGGCGGGATCGGTTCTTCGAACCAGAGCGGATCATAGCCCTCGATCCGGCGTGCAAGCCGCTTGGCCCCGGAAACGGTGAACTGTCCGTGGGTACCGAAAAGAAGATCGGCCCTCGTGCCAACGGCATTGCGGATCTGCCGGCAGAAGGCTTCCGAGCGTTCCAGATCGTCAAGGCTCGGCTGGTGGCCATCGTAGATCGTATAGGCACCGGCCGGGTCGAACTTCACCGCCGTGAAACCCTGATCGACGGCCTTGACCGCTGCTTCGGCCGCCATATCCGGATCGTTGTAGACATTGGGTTTCGACGGGTCCGGATAGACATCGCCATCGGAGGGATAAAGGTAGGTGTAGGAGCGCAGGCGCTCATGCACCTTACCGCCCAGAAGCTGATAGGCCGGCTTGCCGGCGGCTTTGCCGATGATGTCCCAGCAAGCCATTTCCAGGCCTGATAAAACGCCCATCACGGTAACATCGGGACGCTGCGTATATCCGGCACCATAGGTCTTGTGCCACAGCTTTTCGATTTGATGCGGATCTTCGCCCTCGAACTGGCGCTGGTACACGTCCTTCGCCATCTCGGCCACCAGGTGCGGGCCGAAGGTGGCGTTGTAGATCTCGCCGTAGCCTATGATACCGCAAGCGGTCACCAGCTTGACGAAGATGAAGTAGCGCCCGCCATGGCGCGGCGGGGCGTTTTCGACGACGAAGGTCTCGATTTGGTCGAGTTTCATGGTGGTCCGCTTAGCTCGCGTTGCTGATCGTGATGGACTTTACCTTGGTATAGGCGTCGAGGCCTTCCCAGCCTTTTTCGCGGCCGTAACCTGATTTCTTGTTGCCGCCGAAAGGCAGCTCAAGCCCCCCGGCCCAGTAATCGTTGACCGACACCTGGCCGCAATCCATTGCGCCGGCAACCCGCATCGCCCGCCCTACATCATTGGTATAGACGCTGGCAATCAGGCCGAAGTCCGTGCCGTTGGCAAGGGCGACGGCTTCTTCCTCGCTTTCGAACAGTTGCACCGACAGGACCGGGCCGAAGATCTCTTCCTGAACCGCCGGATCGTTCGGTGCGAGGTCTGCAATTACCGTTGGCTGGAAGAACCAGCCTTTGCCCGTCTCCGCGTCGCCGGTAGCGTCGCCGCCGGTCAGGATGTTGGCACCGCGCGCCTTTGCTGCATCTACATGGGCCTTGATACGGGACAGGTGCAGCTCGGAATTGATGGCGCCCATGTCCGGAGCCGTCAGTCCGTGACCGGTCCTGATCTTGGCGGCTCGTTCGGCAAGGATGGAAAGCACTTCGTCGCGGATCGATTTATGCAGGATCAGCCGGGATCCGGCCGAACAGATCTGACCGGAGTTCGAGAAGATTGCCCAGTAGGCTCCGTCGGCGACCTTTTCCGGATCGGCGTCGGCGAAGGCGATCAGCGGTGACTTGCCGCCAAGTTCCAGCGTCAGGCGGGTCACATTCGGGGCAGCCATCTGGGCAACATTGATACCGGTGGTGACGGAGCCAGTGAAGGTCAGCTGCTTGATGCGTGGATCGCGTGCCATCTGCGCGCCGACATCACTGCCCAGGCCGGTGACCACATTCACCAGCCCTTCCGGCACCCCGGCCTCGCAAAGCAGTTCCGCCATGACAAGTGCGGTAAAGGGCGTGGTCTCGGCCGGCTTGGCAACAACGGAACAGCCCGCGGCAAGGGCAGGGGCGACACCGCGCGCGAAGGTCGAGGTGGGATAGTTCCAGGGAATGATGTGTCCTGTAACGCCGACCGGTTCGCGCGCGGTGAAGGCGGTATAGGCCGGACCAAGATTGACCGATCGGCCATCGAGCTTGTCGGCTGCGCCGGCGTAGTATTCGAAAAGGCGCGCGGAGGACTGAACGTCACCCTGGGCCTCGGCCAGCGTCTTGCCGCTGTCGACCACCTCTATCACGGCCAGCCGGTCTGCGTTGTCGCGGAAGACCCGGGCGACATTGTTGAGGATACGGCAGCGCTCCGCCGGGGAGACTTGCCGCCAATGCAAGGCTGCTTTCTCGGCAGCGTCGATGGCGTTATCCATATCGGTGTCGGACCCGAGAGAAAATTCGGCAAAGGCTTCTGCCCGGCCCGGATCGAAGCTTTCCATCTTCCTGTTCGAGGCAGGAGTGCGTTTGCCGGCGATGAAATGTCCGTCGGGCAAGGCATCCAGCTTGCCGGTGGTCAGATAGTCTTGGGCGATGTCCTGAACGGTCATGAGAGGGCTCGCTTCTGGTCTTCTAGAATGAGATCGGCTCCCTTGAGAGCCAGCATCATGGTCGGGGCGTTGGTGTTGCCGGAGGTGATGTTCGGAAAGGCGGAGGCGTCGGCAACGCGAAGCCCTTCAATTCCGTGCACCTGCAGCCGGCTGTTGACGACGGTTGTCTCGCGGTTCTCGCCCATGCGGCAAGTCGATACCGGATGGAAGACGGTGCTGGCCCGGGCGCGGAAGTCCGCCAGGATGCCGTCGCCGTCAAGGTCTCCGAGGTTCGGAGCGATGGGGTGCTCGACAAGCGCGCTCAAGGCCTGGCTTGCCATCAGCTTCTGGCAGAGCTTGCCGCCATCGATCACGGTCTGGCGATCTTCCTCGGTCGCCAGCGAATTGGGCCGGATCGAGGGCGCCGCACGGGCATCGGCGCTTTTGATGTCGATGCGGCCGCGGCTCGTCGGGCGGGCCGGCTGTGCGCAAATGATGAAGCCGTTGAACGGATCGATGCTCAGCCGTGTCTTGTCCTTGTAAGGCCTCAGGCGATAGCTGATCGGATTGAAATAGAGCTGCTGGTCCGGCCGGCTCAGCTCCGGACGCGAGCGCAGGAAGCCGCCGCACTGGTTGACGGATAGAGCCAGAGGACCCTTGCGGGTTGCTGCGTATTGCATGGCGGACAGCGCCTGACCCAGCAAGGGGCGCAGGATCGCATTGAGTGTCGGTTCCCTGGCCCGGAAGGTGAAATTCGCAGCCAGATGATCTTGCAGATTGCCGCCGACATTGTCATTGGCCTGGATCACCGGAATGCCGAGCTCGCTCAGCAACCTTCCCGGGCCGATGCCGGATACCTGAAGCAGTTGCGGCGAACCGATTGCGCCTGCCGCCAGGATGACCTCTCGGCTGGCAAGCAGGGTTTCCCCGCTCAGGAGTTCGACGCCGACAGCCGTTCTTCCTTCAAACAGGATGCGGGCAACCTGGGCCTGTGTCCGGACGCTTAGGTTCTTGCGGGCAAGGGCCGGATGGAGAAAGGCGCGTGCGGACGAGCACCGGCGGCCATCTTGCGTGTTGATCTGGTAAATGCCGCCACCTTCGGGAGCATCACCGTTGAAGTCGTCGCTCCAGGGAAGGCCCACTTCACGGATCGCGGCAAAGAAGTGCCGGTTCACTCTGTGGATCTGGTCCGACACATTCTGGATATGGATCGGTCCCTCGCCTTGCTTCACACCCTCGCAGGTCACCCGGGTTTCAAGGCGCTCGTAAGTTGCCTTCACATTCGCCCAGCCCCAACCTGCCGCGCCGGAGGCCTCCCAGTCTTCGAAATCGCCAGGCAGACCTCGGCAATAGACCATGGCGTTGATCGAGCCGGAGCCACCCAGCAACCGACCACGGGGCCAGTAGACACTGCGCCCACCCAGGCCTTCGTCTGGTTCGGTCATGAACCGCCACGTGCGTTTTGGGTCGGAATTCAGCTTGCCATAGCCGAGTGGCAGCGACACCCAGGGCGAGGCATCGGACCCACCGGCCTCCAGCAGCAGGACACGCGTCTGCGGATCTGCGCTCAGGCGCTCCGCCAGGATACATCCGGCCGAGCCGGCTCCCACGATGATGTAATCGACCTTATCCATGATGCGCTGCCGGTTGACCGCTGTTTCGGAGAAGTGTCTGCGAGGATGGAAATTTCCTGAAACGAAAAAATATTTGGTATAGCTTTGAAAAAATTTGAAGGAGAAGCTTGTTGCACAGGTGCGAATTCGTTTCAGAAATTGAAAGCAGCTTTCGCACCTGATGACGGAAGGAAGACGAAATGGCCTACAGCCTGCCACCGCTCACTTGGCTGCGCGCCTTCGAAGCGGCTGCGCGCCTGGGGAACTTCACCCGGGCGGCGGAGGAGCTGCTGATCACTCCGGCTGCTGTCAGCTACCAGGTTCGCCAGCTGGAACAGCTCCTCGGCTACCCGCTGTTCGACCGTGTTCACAGGGAACTGGCCCTGACCAGACTGGGGCAGACTTACCTGCCGACGGTCGAGAAGGCGTTTTCGGATCTTTCCATCGCCACCGTCTCGGTGTTTGGCGAGCGGGACAGGCAGCCGGTTCGTTTTCGCTGCCTCAACAGCTTCGGCCAGCTCTGGATGATCCCGCGCCTGCGCGCTTTTCAGGAGGCACACCCGGGCATCGACCTGCAGATGATCTCGGCCTCCTGGGCGGAAACTCTCAGCCCGGAACTGTTCGACATCGATATCCGCTTCGGCGACGGCAGCTGGACTGACGGAGTGGTGGCGTTTCTGTTGAACGACCCGATCATTCCGGTCTGCCATCTGGATCTGGCGCTTGACCCTGGCAAGCGTGAAATCGAGGCGCTTGCGGAAGCAACCCGGCTCGACATCATGGGCGTGATCGACACCTGGGAGAGCTTCTTTCGCAGCCACGGGCATGCGGTCCCAAAACGCAACGGCCTGCAGGTCGACCAGACCCTCTCGGCGCTGGAACTGGCTGCTCTCGGCCACGGACACGCTCTGGTTCTGGAAACGCTGGCCCAGCCGTATCTCGACAGCGGCCGACTGATCCGTTCATCGGACAAGAAGATAAAGAGCCGGCACAGCTACTATCTCGTCACCGACGGCTCGCGTCAGGCGCTCGGCCCCGACGCCCAGATCTTTTGCGACTGGATGTTCCGGGAACTTGGCGGCGAAGCGGCGTGAGGAATTTGTCCAGGGATACGAACTGCTTGCCTGGTTGATCGCAACAAATTCCGGCTCATTCTTCGAGACGCTGCTCTTCAGAGATTGGTTTGAAAGTGTCAGAGGACGCAGTTGACGTGGGTCGTGCAACGATCTTGCGCCCTTCTCAGTTGTCATCCCCGCGAAAGCGGGGATCCAGTAACCTCATGAATTTGCTTTGGAAACTTAATTCTTACCTCATGGCGCGCTGGTTTCCCGCTTTCGCGGGAATGACAAATGTGGTTGTGGCAGTCGCCGCGGGAACCACTTTCGGATCAGACACTCAGGATGAGGAAGTGAGTTTGACTGAGCGAAAGCTCACCCGATCGAGCTGCAAGATCAATCCAGCGAGAAGGTGAACTCGAACAGGCGATCGATCGGATCGAGCGGTTTGGGATCGCGGTAGCGGTTGAGATCGAGCAAGCCTGCCTGAAGTTCATTCTGTTCTTTCAGGGCGGTCTGGATCCGGTCAAAGTCGGCCCAGAATTCCGGGTCGGTTCTGCGGACGCCAAAACGGTCGACGAGCTTGAGGAAATCATCTTGTGACCTGATCTCCCGAACCGTCTCCACGAAGGCCGGCAGGTGATCCTGTTTCACCTTGAACATGAAATTCGGATAGCTGCTGAACTGGCCGGGCACGACCGTCACGCTGTCGTTCTGGGGTTCGCGGCGCAGATCCTCGTTGAAGATGAAGGCAACGTTGCTGTGGGCCATGTCATGCACCAGGGTAAAGACCTGCGTGTCCCGTTCCGTTTCCACGAGCAGAACCGAGATATCGGGCAGGAACTTTGCGTATGGCGCAGGTTTCCGGGCAAGCGGGCGTAATTGCCCTGCTGGCGTGTCACTGGCCGCACAGGCATTTGCGGTGCAGCGGTTGATGGGGTCTTGTTCAGCCCACAGGCCAGCAGGTTCGCGCAGCAGCTCGGTGAGAAATTCCTCCTTGGGATCGCTGGTGGAAAACGCGATACCCGTCGGAGACCTGGTGTCGAGCGCGCTTTCCTTCCAGAGGTCGACCATGCTGACAAGCGGACCCTGATACCAGCTTTCATGCATGGGTTTGCGTACCTGTGGCGGCAGGAACGACAGGAAGGTTCGCTCCCCTTCACGGCGCAGGCTGTCCATATAAAGGCGTGTCGTGAGCTGGTGTTCCACGTTGCCGAAGACATCGAACCCGGCAACGAGATTGTAGTAGATCCGCTCGAACAGCGGGAAATCGATTACCCAGGCGGTTTCGGGCACCGCGCCGACGAAGCCTGTCACCACCGAGGCGGAAGAGAAATTACGGTAGACGGTCAGACGGGCATCGACCTCGGAGCCATCACCTTGCCAGATGTCACCGTAGTCGGGGCCGCCTTCCGCCAGGAACTTGCGTTCATACCGTCCCTTGCGAAACTCCTGATACTTGACCGGTCCGAGCGACAGGAACCCTTCCAGACGCTTGGACAGTTTTCCGTTTGACTGGGCAACCGGCAGTTCGAGGATCGGGGTTGCGGCTTCCAGGAAGCTCGGGTCGGTGACGGAGAGATCGGCGTTGGGCGTCAGGAAGGAGACCCAGAAACGATCCTCGATCACGTTCACCGCGACCTGGCCGTAGCAGACCGGACCACGAATGAAAGAGCGGACAAAATAAAGCGCTTCGTCCAGCAGGAACTGGTAGCGGCTGCGGGCAGGAATGGCGCGGAAGGTCGACAGCGGGTTGCCGCCTGCAGCCGTTGAATAGGGCGGCAGGTTCGCAATCTCCCAGTCGCTTTTCAGGAACAGGTCTTCATAGCGGTTCAGGCGTTCGGGGCCGATCTCATAGACTATGTGCTCCTTGTGCAGGATGGTGCCGTCGATCGGGATGAGCCTGTAATGAAAGGGGCCACCTGGATCGTCAAAGGGGCGGCGCGAGGCAATCTCATCCGGAGGCGAGCCGGACGCGGTTCTGGAACGGATCACGTGGAAGAAACGGTTCTGGTCATCGCCTTCCAGGTGCAGATGGGCCAGGAACAGGTGTTCATAGATATAGCGCGCGACAAGTTTCGACCGTTTGTCGCCGCGGTTGAAGAACGTTTCGATGGTGTGGACCGACTGTTCGACACTCTGTGGCAATCCTTTGCCGGCGTCCGGTGCAGGTGCCCCATCCCTGGCCCAGGACAGCAGGGTCTCGTAGTCGCCATCGGCAAGCGGCGCCATGGCAAAGGGCATGCCGCCCTGCGGGTGTTCCTCGAGGTAGTCCTTCATCTTGCCGGGCATGGCGCAGGTGTTGGCCCGCAGCGTCGAAATGTCGATGTCGTCAGGAAGCGGCGCTCCGAGCTTGAACGAATTCTTGCGGCCGGCCAGCAGCAGTTGTTCCAGAACGGATGGCCCGTCCTGCGCACCGACAACGTCGAAGAAACCCTTGGCGCGCCAGCCCGGAACAGATTTTGCGTCGATCCCCAGGCGTGTCATCGGAGCATCTTCCAGACGCGAGGAATCGTAGACTTTCTGCTTGCTTGCTCCGCGCATCCAGCCCGCGGCGGATGACAGCTTGAGCTGACAGGGCGCGTCATAGCAGCCGTGGCAGACGACGCAGCGCTTGTTGAGGACATCGAGAGCTGACGTATCTTCCTGCGCCGATGCAGCACCGGCACAGCAAATCAGAAGTATGGCGCGAAACGCCTGTTTCAGGATCCGGGACCAGAGAGCCTGAAGGCGGCCGGCCGCAATCATGCCGGAGGCATCAACCTTCATCGTCTTCCATCCGTGGACGGGTCACCCGGCTCGGATCGTCAGGCCCCTTGTAGTTGAACAGGTACGCCCAGGCGGCATAGGCGGTGATTGCCGCCATGATGTAGACCCAGGTGATATTGCCGAACGCATATTCCACACCGGTCCAGCCGGCGCAAAAAGCGACCAGAACAATTCTGCGCCAAAGCGCATCGAACCAGGGATGTTCTACGGGACCAAACACAGTTTTGCCTTCCTTTTGCGTCATCTGAGCCGAGCTGCCCGGGCTTGCTGACGTAGCGGGAGCCTCAAGAGCTTGCAAAATCAGGCAAAACTTGTCTGCCATCACCTGATTACACCTTGAAACTGGCTGCTGAACAAGGGAATGTGGCGTACCACTCCCGGCCACGGAAATTCATGTTGATAAGAGGAGCCTGGCTTCCGACATGCTGACTGCGCTTGATCTCCTGACAGCTAATGACACGCCAGGTCAACACCCACCTTCCTATTACGCTGCAACTGCCAACAGGCAAACGGCTCACCCGGTTCTCGATGGCTCACACACCTGCACTGTCTGCGTCATCGGTGGCGGTTATACGGGGCTATCGGCTGCATTGCATCTGGCTGAACGGGGTGTTGACGTCATCCTCCTGGAAGCCAACCGGATCGGGTGGGGCGCCTCGGGCCGCAATGGCGGCCAGGTCGGTTCCGGCCAACGCATGGACCAGACGGTTCTGGAAGAACGCCATGGCAAGTCTCACGCCAGATTGCTGTGGGACCTTGCCGAGGATTCCAAGGCGCTGGTCAAGGACCTGATCATCAAGCACCAGATCGCCTGCGACTACACGCCGGGGATACTGCATGCCGATCACCGCAAGAGTTTTGTCGAGGAAAGCCGGGACTATGTCGAGCATCTCAGGCTCGTCTACGGCTATGAGGACATTCGCTTTGTCGGTCCGGATGAAATCGGCGAGCAGGTCGGCAGTCCCCGGTATTACGGCGGCTCTCTGGACACGGGCGCAGGCCATCTGCATCCGCTCAATTTCGCACTGGGTCTCGGGCAGGCAGCCGAAGCGGCAGGGGCAAGGGTTTTCGAGGAAACCAAGGTCACCGGCATTGACGGCCAGGGCACGGGACGGATCACCGTGAGGACGGGGCAGGGCGACGTTCGTGCAGAGCACCTCATTCTGGCGTGCAACGGTTATCTCGGCCGCCTTGACCGGCAGACCGCCGCGCACGTCATGCCGATCAACAATTTCATTGTCGCAACGGAGCCCTTTTCGGAAGACGAGGCGCAAAAGATCATCCGCAACAACGTTGCCGTGGCCGACAGCAAGTTCGTCATCAACTATTTCCGTCTGTCGGCAGACCGCCGGCTGCTTTTCGGTGGCGGTGAGAATTACGGCTATCGCTTTCCGGAAGACATCAAGGCCTTCGTGCGCGAACCGATGCTGGAAATCTTCCCCCAGCTCAGCGACGTGGCCATCGATTACGGCTGGGGCGGTACGCTGGCGATTACGCCCAAGCGCATGCCCTATTTCGCAAGGATTGCGCCCAACATGCTGACCGCAGGTGGGTACTCCGGCCACGGCGTTGCCATGGCAACCCTTGGTGGTCAGGTGCTGGCGGAAGCCGTGACGGGAACTGCGGGTCGCTTCGACGTTTTCGAAAAACTGAACGTACCGGCATTCCCCGGCGGTGACCGGCTGCGCTTCCCGCTTCTGGTACTTGCCATGACGTGGTTCTCTCTGCGGGACAGGCTCGGGTTCTGAGATGCCGCAGAGCCGTACAGAAGCGCGCCGGACGATCGGCAGTTATTGGGAAGCCAGTGTTCCGCAGGTCAAGTTGGACCGGCAGCTCATCGGCAACGCGCTTTTCGATGTTGCGATTATCGGCGCTGGGTTCGCCGGGCTGAGCGCAGCGCTACGGCTCGCGCAGGCAGGCGTTTCCGTGTGCGTTCTGGAAGCGGAACACGTTGGTTACGGCGCTTCGGGCCGCAACGGCGGATTTTGTTGCCTGGGTGGTACCAAACTCGATGAACGCCGCCTCATCAAGAAATTCGGCCTCGAGGAAGCGCGCCGTTTCGTTGCCTATCAGGTCGCGGGCGTCAATCTGGTTGCCCAGAGGCTCGACAGCTGGGGTGTTGACGCCGACCGCCATTCCAATGGCGAAATCTATCTTGCCCACCGGCGGAAGGATTTTGCCGGCTTTCAGGCGGAAGCAGCGTTCCTGAAGGAGAACTTCGGCATCAAGGCCCGGGTGCTTTCCAAGACGGACCTGGACGCGGAAGGCTATGGCGGGCCGACATTCCACGGCGGACTGCAGGTACCCTACGGCTTTGCACTCAATCCGATGGCCTATGTCCAGGCTCTGGCGGATCAGGTGCGCCGAGCCGGTGGCAAGATCTTCGGCAAGTCGCCGGTGACAGGGATGACCCGGGACAATGACCGCTGGAAACTGGAGACCGAACACGGCTTCATCCGGGCCCGGAAGGTTGTCCTGGCGGGTAATGGCTATGCACGCGAGGATGCGCCCAGATGGCTGCACGGGCGTACGCTGCCGGTCATGTCGTCAATCCTGGTGACCCGCCCCTTGAGTGAGGGGGAACTTGCCGCACAGGGCTGGACCTCCGACACCATGGCTGCCGACACTCGTAACCTGTTGCACTATTTCCGCCTGTTGCCCGACCGGCGGTTCCTGTTTGGAACGCGCGGCGGCATTTTCGAAAATGCCCAGTCGCTCGCGGCAATGTACAAGCGTGCAAGGTCGGATTTCGACGAGATGTTTCCGGCCTGGGCAGGCATTGAGGCTGAACACAGCTGGTATGGGCATGTGTGCCTGGCACGAAATCTGACCCCCTTCGTTGGGGAGGTTCCCGGTCTTGGCGGCGTCTATGCCGCAATGGGGTGGCATGGCAGCGGCATAGCAATGGCGTCGATCTCGGGGGAGAAGGTCGCGGGTCTGATCCTCGGCAAGCTTCAGCCGGAAGATCTGCCGGTTGCCCTGCGCCGGCCTTTTGCAAGGTTTCCCCTGCCGTCACTGCGCAAACTCTATCTTCAGGGCGCTTACTGGTGGTACGGCTGGCAGGACAGGTAAACCGCAGATCTGCATTCGCCATGATCCGGGACCATTGAAGACAGAAATCGGATGCTTATGACTGATACCATGATCGTTCGGCAGGCCGAGCTTCGGGACCTGGAAGCCGTTTACGATATCTGCCTGAAAACCGGTCAGGCCGGGCGCGATGCGACGGATCTTTATTCTGACCCTGCATTGATCGGCCATATCTATGCAGGACCCTATGTGGCTTTGAAAGGTCCCATCAGCTTTGTCGTTGAAGATGACGTTGGCGTGTTCGGCTATGCCGTCGGCGTCAGCGATACACGGGCTTTCGAGCACGAACTGGAGAGGGAATGGTGGCCGGCTTTGCGGGAGCGTTACCCGGAACCGGTGCAGCAGGAAACCGTGCAGTCAGCCGATGATCAGCGGATCCGCACGATCCACAATCCGTCGCCCGTGCCACAGGCCGTCATCGATGAATATCCGGCGCATATTCACATGAACCTCCTGTCGCGTGCGCGCGGGAGGGGAGTTGGTACCAGGCTGCTGGACGCGTGGATTGCGGCCGCAAAACTGAAGGGCGTATCGGCCGTTCATGCCGGAGTGAGCGCTGCCAACGAAGCCGGGCTCGCTTTCTGGACAGCACGGGAGTTCCATCCGGTTCTGACAGTCAGCAACAGCGGATCTCATGGCACCATCTGGTGCGGACGAAGCTTGTAGTCGCCAAGGGCCAACAAGGGTTTGGCTCCGCACAGTTCGCTCTGAATGGTGTGGTCACGGGAGAGCGGAATGCCTGCAACCTCGAAAACGGAATTGCTCGTCGCAAGCGAGAGCGAGTTTTCAAAGTTGCAAACGCTTCTCGATGACCTGCCGGCGATGCTGCGTCTTGAAAAGGATGCGGACGGTATATCGCCAAAGGATATCGTCGGTCACCGGGCCCACTGGATAGACCTGTTTCTGGGCTGGTACCGGGACGGCCAGGCCGGCAGACCGGTCTGGTTTCCGGCCAAAGGCTACAAGTGGAACGAGACGCCCAGATACAATGCCGACTTGCGGCAAAGGCAATCCGGTCTGTCCTGGCGATCGGTGCGATCCCTTCTGGAGGGAAACCACGTCGAACTGCTCGCCCTCGTGGAAAGTCTGGAGAATGACGAACTCTACGGCGAGCCGATGAAAGGCTCCAACAACAATTGGACGACGGGACGGTGGGCGGAAGCCGCCGGTCCAAGCCATTACCGGTCGGCTTCGAAATATCTTCGCCAACGTCTCGCTCAGTTTCAGGAGGAAAGAGACCGGCGCAATTCAGATGTGAGTGATCAGTCCGGTTCGACCTGAGCCTTGCGTCTGACAACGGCTACGTTGACCTCCCGCCATATTTCGAAACCCAGCTTGCGGTAGAGGGCGATTGCTCCGTGATTGTCCGCGTAGGCGTGAAGAAATGGAATGTCGCCGCGGCTCCTGATGACTTCAGTCACATGAAGAGAGAGCTCGGATGCCAGGCCTCTGCCTCGGAAATCGGGATGAGTGCAGATCCCGCTGACTTCCGTATAGCCGTCGAGGTTGATCCTGCTACCCGCCATTGCAGCCAGACGGCCGTCCAGCCTGATGCCGAAGAAAGTGCCCAGCTCCGGCGTACGTGCGGTGAACGGACCCGGTTTTGTCAGCGTTGCAAGCTCGACCATCTCCGGGACATCGGTTTCGTCCAGCTGCACGATTGAAGTCGATCGGGATGGGCCTGCTGACGGGGAAACTTCCACCATGAGAACACCCAGCGTGGTAATCTCTGCCTCAAGATCTTGGGGCAGGGCGATGTCGTCCGCCTGCAGTATGAAAGCCCGGTCGTCACCGGGTTGAATGAGCTTCGCCAGCGCGGCCAGAGCTTCGGGCGAGTTGTTCGCCGCCGCCGCAAAGGGGGAGATGGCCGGATCGAAACGGCGGGCAAGGTCGCCTCCCTGGCTGAATTGCGCATGCCGGGAGGTCAGGGCTGACCAGACGACCCGCTTCAGAAGGCTGTCCCGGCTCGGTTCATTCATAACTGCGTGCATCTTCGAGCTCATAGTGTTGTGAAATCAGATCCCATCGCTTCAGCACTTCCCGGGCGGCATCGGGCACATAACAGCGCTCGTAATCCGGGCCTTGAAACGCGATGATGTCGTCAAGCGAGCGGAAACTCATGATGGTGATGAACTCCACCTCGGTTTCCAGGTTCCTTCGAAGCACCTCGATGCCGAGATAGCCGGGAATGGCTTTCGCCTCGATGCCCGGAATGACCTGTGTCGTGAGAACATGAGCATAGGTGTCGGCCATGCCGGGGTCCGTCCAGCCGTGCCAGATGCGCTTGATCATGGTTCAATCTCCGGGGGCGTTTGCAGAGAGTTCCAGTCCTGCAACGGCCTGTCCTTGCAGCGGACGGAAAGCGGCCTCGTGCAAAGGGCGTCCTCCAGACCTGCAAGCTGGTCTAGCAAAGGACCTTCCAGACTGTTGCAGGCATCGGCAACTGCCAGTGTGATCGCGGGCCAGAGCGTTTCTTTCAGATGGGCGACGAGGGCGACTCCCTTGTCGGTCAGGCCGATAGTCGTCACGCGACGGTCCTGTTGCGAGGGAACGGATTCAACCAGTCCGTCCGACTTCATCTTGTTGATCGTTCTGGTAACGCCCGGTTGGCTCTGGCCAAGGGTTTTCGCCAGATCGCCGATACTCAGCGGGCCTTGCCGGTCAAGTGCGGCAAGAACAGGGTTGTGCGGCGTCGGCAGACTGGTGTCGGCAAGCTCGGCCGCAACGATCTGCGTTTGTGCCTGCAGCATTTCCCCGATCCGCTTCAGCCGGCTGCCCAGGGTGGCATAGCCAAGCGCGCGGACGACATCTTCGCTCATGGGTCACTCCATTTACATAACTTGATATATAACTAGTTATGTAAATTCGCAAGATCTAGCTGTCGAGAAATTGGAGACTGACCTGAGGTGGAGATGTGGAAGGTTGAAAAACCTCGCCCCACCAGTGGCACTGGCGTGGCGAGATGACGGTCAACAGTTGACGAAGGAGCGGCCTAGTCGAATTCCGGTCCGCGTGCGCGGTACGGAGTGATTTCCTTCCAGGCCCGCATCAGCGTGTCCAATTCGTCGTCGCCATGCGGCGGCATAACGATCTGCAGCTTGACCAGAAGGTCGCCATGACCACCGGTCTTGGTCGGCAGGCCCTTGCCCTTCAACCGCATGGACTTGCCGCTGGAGGCGTTGGCCGGAATGGTCAGGTTGACAGCACCGGACAGGGTCGGCGTACGCACCTTCGCGCCCAGAACAGCTTCATAAAGTGTCAGAGGCAGGTCGAGGTGGAGGTCGGATCCCTTCACTTCGAAAAGCTTGTGGGGCTTGAAGCGGATCTCGACCAGGGCGTCGCCTGCAGGGCCGCCGTTTTCCCCCGGGTGCCCCTGGCCCTTGAGCCGGATCTTTTCGCCTTCGACCACCCCCTTGGGCAGGGTAACATTCACGGTCTTGCCGCTCGGAAGCGTTACCTGGGTCTTGCCGGAGTTGACGATGTCTTCCAGCGAGGCGCGGGCGACGATTTCCGCGTTGGCGCCTTTTGTCTTGGGCGGCGCCTTCGCACGGGCTCCGCCGCCGAAACCTGCACCGGGTCCAGCGCCTGCACCTGCGCCGGCGCGTGCACGGCCACCGCCGAAACTGCCGAAAATGTCATTCAGAATATCGTCGAAACTACCGCCGCCACCGGATGTCTTCTGGGTGCGTGCACCGCCGAAGTCGTCATATCCGGAAAAGCCGTCAAAACCATGCGCCTGATAGCGCTGCTTGCCGTCCGCATCGATTTCTCCGCGGTCGAACTTGGCACGCTTTTCCTTGTCGCCGACAATTTCATAGGCCTGATTTGCTTCGGAAAAACGCTGTGCGGCCGTCGGATCATCCTTGTTCTGATCCGGATGGTATTTTTTGGCCAGCTTCCGAAAGGCCTTCTTGATTTCGCTCTCGCTGGCAGATTTTGCCACCCCGAGAACGCTATAGGGATCACGCATTCGTCTCACCAGGTTCCTAAGATTTTCCGGCAGGCTGCCCCGCGCACTGCTCCGTTCGGCGAGCCGAACACAAGCGTGCAAGTTTAGCAGGTCATGCTTGACCGGACTTGTCCTCTATATCGGGATGGATAGGAAAAAATTCCAGACCCCGAATTCGTCTTGAGGACCTTCCGGTTTTAGCGGTTTTTTGACGGGGTTCAAGCTTCGGCGACAGTCAGGCTGGTGACCGCGAATTTTTGCGTGATGTCCCGGCAGGCCGTGCCGGAGTAAAGCTTGATGCCGACGATGGTATTCGCCGTCGTCTGAAAGCCGAGACAGCCTGTCTCACTGTAGGTGGAGGCGTTGATGTTCGACAATGTGCCGGAATTGCCGCTGATCGCGTTGAGCCACGTCAGCGACAAGGCCTGCGTCGGCTTTCCGGCGGCAAGGTCCTGGCTGATTGTGTCGAGGTTCTGCGCAATCACAGACCGGTCGTCCTCGTTGATATCGGCATAGGCGACGTCGGATGCGGACGGAATGGAGCCGGTCAGGACTGTCGGAGAATCGATGTTGTTGCTGCCCACCGGAACGGACAACTGGCTACAGCCGCCAAGTGCGGTTGCAATGGCCATGCAAAGTGCGGCTAAGGGTTGGATCTTTATGTGCCCGGCAGTATATGAACGCATACGATACATTTTTCAGGCAGCCCCCCGGTCCGGCTTTTTCGAGCCGCTTTAAAGGCTGTCGTTTCCTTCGACAGGTTACCGATGACAGACCTTAAAGATCCCCCTGAAGAGTTAACAAAAGGTGACTTTACAGAGGTAGTGAAGCCATTTGAGCTTTTTGCAGAATGGCTTGAGGACGCCAGGGCTTCTGAGCCCAACGATCCCAACGCACTGGCGCTGTCGACCGTCGACGCAGACGGCCTGCCGAATGTGCGGATGGTTCTGCTGAAGGACTTCGACGAACGCGGCTTTGTTTTTTACACAAATTTCGAAAGCGCCAAGGGGCAGGAGCTGCTCTCCGCCGGCAAGGCTGCAATGTGCTTCCACTGGAAGTCCTTGCGCCGGCAGGTTCGCATTCGCGGTCTGGTCGAACAGGTTTCGAACGAGGAAGCGGACGAATATTACCGCTCCCGGCCGCGCGGCAGCCGGATCGGTGCCTGGGCGTCCAGGCAATCGCGGCCGCTGGAAAGCCGTTTCGCGCTGGAAAAGGAAGTGGCGAAATATACCGCCAAGTTCGGTATCGGCGACATTCCGCGGCCCGACCACTGGTCAGGCATGCGCCTGGTGCCGGTTTCCATCGAATTCTGGCACGACCGGCCGTTCCGGCTTCATGACCGCGTGCAGTTCACCCGAACTGGCGCGGATCAGCCATGGTCCAAGGCGCGCCTTTATCCGTAACGTGCCTGCGACAGGGGTCGAAAGTTTCAAGATGCCGGACCGGTTATAGCAGGCGTTTCCAGCGGAAGAACAGGAACGTCAGCCCGACCGACGACACCATCAGGCCCAACGAGAACAGGAACCCGAGCTGCCAGTTCAGCTCGGGCATGTTGGCAAAGTTCATGCCGTAGATCGATGCGATCAAGGTCGGTGGCAGAAAGATCACGCTGACGACCGTAAAGATCTTCGAGATCTGGTTCTGCTCCAGCGTGACGAGGCCGACCGTTGCGTCGAGGAGGAAGGACAGCTTGTTGTCCAGTGCGTCGCCGTGTTCCTTGATGGAATGGATGTCCCTGCCGAACATCTTGCAGTCGGCTTCCTGTTCCTCATTCAGGTTCAGACGTTTGGCATGTGTGCTGAGGTAAAGCATCATCCGCGACAGGCTGGTGCAGACATCGTGCATCTTGGACACATGCAGTCCGATCTGTCCCAGTTGCTTGATGGCGATCTGATAGCTTGCGGTCTTGCGCATGTTGAGGCCGTCGCCGAACACCTGCACTGCCAGTTTGTCATACCGCGCTGACGCGCTTTCCATTTCATCCGCACACCGGTCGACGATGATGTCGAGCATCGTGAAGAGAACAGCCGGCCCCTTGTGGGCGATCGTCGAATCGGCCTGAACCTTGCGGGACAGAAGGGCGATGGATTTCGGTTCGCCATAGCGCACTGTCACCAGTCGCTTGGCATTGACGACAAATGTGACAGACGAAAGCGCCGGGTCGATCATCTGCGTGGCGATCGGAAGCTGCGCGGTCATCACCACGGCGCCGGGCTCCAGATAAAGGCGTTCGGAGGTTTCGATGGAGGCGATCTCGTCCCGTGTCGGGATTTCCGCGCCCATCAGCTTTTCTGCTGCCTTTTGCTCTTCCTGCGTCGGGGCGACCAGGTCGATCCATACAGACGTGGTCGGAAGGGGGGCGCCGGAGGCAAGCTCAAGACGCTCCAGACCTTTGACGGTCGGGCAGTAGGCAATGATCATGCAGGCAATCTCCGCCGAAGGACACGGAGCGTGCCCTGTTCGGCGGCAGTTTGCCCAACAGATCGGAAGACGGCAACCGTCTGAAGAAAGTGATTTTGCGGCACCCCGACGGGGCTTGGCCGCTTCAGGATCGCGGACATTCAATCGTCACCGATTGCATGTCCGAACGCTATCCTGGACCGGTCATGCCGGTATTCAAACAGCGTCTCGAAACACCATGGCAAGCTGGCCGTCACCAGCGGCTTGCCGCGTCTTCGAACGCTATGGCGCAGCGGCTCAGTTCTTCTTTTTGGCCACCGTGCCCGAATTCTTGCAAAGGGCAGCTGCATTGAGGGCTGCGATGCCGACGGGCTTGTAGAGGTTCACCAGTTTCGCGTCGGCGCTTTGCTTCGGGGCAGGGCGGGCAGATTGCTCAGACATTTGTCTCGTCCGTTGTCTTTTCCAGTGCCCGCTCTCTGGGTTAAAGTTTTCATGGCTCGCGGGCGGTGTGCATGTCGTATCCAATTGCGGCAAACGGAAGGCAGAAAACACGCCTTTCAGCCGGTTTTCGCAATGGATGTGAAAAAGCATGCGCTTATTGGCGGAAATCGGCCAGTCAAAAACAATAACAAGATGTAACGAATCCCGGCCGGATTTGAAGTAATACGGTAAGGATTTATTTACGAATTAAGCTTGCCAGTCATTTGGGTAAGTATATGACTGCCCATTCATATGAAATAGCTTCTGTGATTCCGTAGTGGAGAGCCGCGCAAGGCACTGAAGAATCCAAGCAGCGACCGCGCGTAGCTGAGCAGTACCGTCGTGGCACAAAGCCCCAGTCCGGCCAGCATCAATGCAGAAGAGATCGAAGCTCCGAGAAGGATCATCAGGCCACCAGTGCCGAGGCCTATGACCAAGAGGGCAATGGTTGTCCGCAGGTAGTGATAGTGGGCCTGTAGCCAGCGTCCGCCCGGTTCGGCATAGAGGATCGCAAATGCCAGGGCGATGGGCGACAGGAGTATCGTCAGAACCAGCAGGTGGCACAGGCAGATATTGGCAGAGCCCGGCCGAAACAAGCCAAATGGTGAAAACGCCTTTTGTTTTCCGTCACCGGCAGCGTGGTGTTCCTGTTCGCTCGCCGTATGACGGGACCGCAATCCGGTCATGCCTTACCCCGATTTGCAACTGTAGTTCCGGCGTGTCTTGCTTGCACGTTTATCGTTTGCCCAGAAGGAATGTATGATGTGTTCACTGTCGAAGTGAAGTTCATTTTTGACAAATTGGCTGTAAACGAAGAAACAATCAGGTGGACACCTTGCCGCGCCAATGCGGCAAGCCAGGCGAGATAGGATCTCATGAAGCGCTACGCCGTCTATAAAACAGCTTCGGCACCGGCCAGTCGCACGACCGGCTCCGTGGCGCTGGCGCTCGCGGCAATTGCCTTTCTGGCAAAGCGGTTCGGCCTGATCGACGCGGATGTATTTGTCCTGTCTCTGATTGCAGCGGCTACGATTGCGTTCGCCGCCATTCTGCTCGCCCTGTTCGGCTTTCACCGGATCTGGACCTATGGCGGACCCGGCGTGCCGGCGGCGCTCACAGGTTTGTTCCTGGGGCTGCTGGCGCTTGCGACGCCTGTGCTTGTGGTCGGAATGCTGGTCATGCACGCGGGAGCGAGCGACCTGGCCACCAACCGAACCGATCCACCCGAACTTGAAACAAATGTGGCTTCAAGCGAACAGCCTTTTCTCGACTGGCTGAACACCGCGCTTGTTGAAGACGTCTGGCCGGCCGTTGCCGCTTATACCGGTGCCGCGCCGGGCATGAGTGCTATGGCCAATTCGGCGGAAGACCGTCTTTACCCCGATATCGTTCCGCGCCGATACCGCATTTCTACCGCTCAACTGCATGCGGCGAGTGTCAAGGCGCTTGAAGGTCTGAACTGGCAGGTCGTTGACGAACTGCCGCCCGATCTCCTTGATGCACCGACCTATCTGCAGGCCGAGGGCACTTCGCAGATCCTGGGATTGAAACACGACATCGTACTGCGTGTCCGGCCGGATTCGGTCGGGGCCCTGCTTGACGTTCGTTCGCGTTCGCGCACACCGCTGAAGGACCTGACCGACAATGCGGACCGGATTCGCCTTGTCTTCAGCGAGATCGACCGTGTGCTCCTGGAAACATATGGCGATCTGGCGCGGCTTTCGGTCGACGAGACCGAGCTGGAAGAAGACCTGCCGGCCGAACCGGTTGAAGACTTGCGCGAAACCATTCCGTTGCCGAGCTTCAAACCCTATTTCGAGGACGAGGATGCGCCGGTTGCCGAAGGTCTGGATGCGGTCGATCTGGAAGGCTGATCGCTTGCAGGCTCAGCCGGTGAGGCGATAGCGGGCGGCAAGAGACAGCTCCGGACTGGCTTCGACGCGGCCCCTGTCCGCAAGGTCCTCCAGGTGCGCGAATACGGACAGACCTGCCGCCGGGTGCAGCGCCGGATCAACCGCTGCATAGAGCACCGATACGATTTCCGGAATCGATCTTTCGCCTTTTGCCAGTTCATGAAGGATAGAGGCTTCCCGGTCGAGCCTGTGCTGCTTCAGGTCGCGGACGTAGTCGATGGCGTTGCGAACAATACCGCCGTGTCCAGGCAGATAGACGGATTCGGAACGGGCCAGCAGTTTGTCTATCGAGGCCATGTAGTCCCGCATGCTGCCGTCGGGTGGGGCGACGACCGATGTCGACCAGCCCATGACATGATCGGCCGACAGCAGAACCGGTTCCCCGGCAAGGGCAAAACACAGATGGTTGGACGTGTGGCCGGGGGTGGCGACGGCTTCCAGCGAAATGCCTGCAGCCTCGAACATCTCGCCATCTTCCAGCAACCTGTCGGGCGCGTAGTCCTTGTCGCCGCTGGCGTCGAGCGGATTGACCTCGTTTTCGAGAAGCGCTCGTGCCGGCCGGTGTGGCCCACACCCGATGATCTCGGCACCGGTTCTTTCTTTCAACAGCCGTGCGCCCGGCGAATGATCCACATGCGTGTGGGTGATCAGGATCGCCTCGATGACTGCGCCCTGTGCAGCCTTCAAGATGGTGTCGACCTGACCTTCCAGGGCAGGCCCGGGGTCAACGCAGATCAGACGACTGGTCCCCAGCAGATAGCTGTTGGTGCCATGAAAGGTGAAGGGCCCCGGGTTGTTTACCGTCAGCCGGCGCACGCCCGGCATCAGCTCGACGGCAGTTCCATATTGCGGATCGAACGCGCGATCGTGCTTCATGATGTCTCCAGTTGGTTCCGCCAGGGGCGCCGGTCTCGGCGGGTTCTGCCTCGGTCTGTACGTCATGTATCTGACGTTTGAATCGGCTAGGGAAGCGGTACTTTGCCAAGCCGGGTCCAAATGTGAAACAGTGCGTTTGGGGTTGGAAAGAACGAATTTGACGGAAAATCATGACACATGACACCGAGTGCCGGGTTGAAGGCATGTTGAATCTGCCGCGGAGCCAGGCGTTTTCACTGTTTGTCGACCGGCTTGATCTGTGGTGGACATCGCCTTTCAAGGATGCGGGCGACGGCAAGGTTCAGGCGGGTATCGATCCCTACGCGGGTGGTAGCTGTTATGAGATCGACAGTGAAGGCCAGCACAGGGTTTGGGGAACCGTCCTCTCACTGGAGCCGCCACTTTACATTCGTCTGGCCTGGCAAGTTAGCCGGGATGGCGAGGACGTTGCGGATCCTGCGACGGCAAGCCGTGTCATGGTGAACTTCCGCGAGGCCGGGGACAGCACGCGCCTTGAAATCGTTCACAGTGAGTTTCTGAGACATGGTGAAGCGGGAGCGGAATATCTGGAACGCATGCGCCAGCCTGATGGCTGGCCGCGTATACTGGACAACCTGAAATCCGCCGCCAGACATCCCTTGCCTCAAAATTCGTGATTGGTGCGGGTATTTAGCGCCCGTTCGGCAGTTACAGTTCATCTGACGCGAACAGTGTTGGTGGGGGAGCCCGTTTTCAGGGGTGTATTTGTCTGTCGCTTGGCTGACATGCTTTCCGTGTTAGGGGAGTGGTCCGACGCTGCCCCGATCTCCCTATTCCGGTCTTGCACATTTACTGAGACGTCGAAATAGTGTCTGCACTCGGGACACCTAACTGCTGAAACGAATTCGCTCGACCGTCCATGACCCAACCGCCTTCGCCAATCGAAGAGCCTGCTGAAGACCGGCAGGCCGCATCGCCGCTGACCCGACTTGGCGAAGCTCGCTGGATTCTGCTGTTCGCGTTTGCTGCAGCCGCAGGCGCGGTCTTCTTCCATGAAGTGCCGTTGACGACGGCGCTGCTCGCCATGGCGGCAATTGTTGTCGTGGCCTGTTTCGTGCCACGCAAGTCTTCGAGCCGCAGGGTCAAGCTGAATGCCCAGCGGGAAATCCGCAGGATGTGGCCGGGTACGGGCATGAAGGTCACCGTTGATGCGTTGCCGACACCCTGCTTCGTTGCCGACGGGCGGGGCATCACCCGCTATGTCAACAAGCAGGCGCTGTCGATTTATGAAGGCGTGAAACCGGGGGATCCTCTGTCCTTCTCGCTCCGGGCTCCTTCGCTGCTGGAAGCGTTCGACCGCGTCTGCACAACGGGTGAGGCCGAGAAGATCAGCTGGATCGAGAAGGTGCCGACCGAAACCTGGTACGAGGCTCATATCTCGCCGATCTACATGCCCGGAAGCGCGGGTCTGGAAAAGATGCCGAGCTTGCCGGACTTCATTCTGGTGGTCATTCAGGACCTGACAGAAAATCGCCGGCTTGAACGCATGCGCACGGACTTCGTCGCCAATGCCAGCCACGAACTGCGCACGCCTCTGGCCTCGCTCACCGGATTTATCGAGACCTTGCAAGGACCTGCGCGCAACGATCCGGAAGCGCGGGACAGGTTCCTGTCCATCATGCTGGATCAGGCTGGGCGCATGCGCCGGTTGATCGATGATATCCTGTCGCTGTCGCGGATCGAGCTGAAGGCGCACGTCCGTCCCGCAAATGCTGTCGATCTGTCAGAAATCGTCCGGCATACGACGGATGCGCTGTCCCCGCTGGCCTCGGACATGGGCGTCGAGATCCGGCTTCAACTCCCGGACACCCCCGTGCGGATCAGGGGCGACAGGGACGAGCTCATCCAGGTGACGGAAAACCTGATCGAAAACGCGCTGAAATACGGCCATGACGGCAAGTTCGTCGACGTCGGTCTTGAAAGACCGCAGACACCGCAGGATGCACTGACCTGGCAACTTTCGGTACGCGACTACGGTGAGGGCATTCCGCGTGAGCACCTGCCGCGCCTGACAGAGAGGTTCTACCGGGTCGATGTCGAATCGAGCCGGGCGATGAAGGGGACGGGCCTCGGGCTTGCCATCGTGAAACACATCCTGACACGCCACAGGGGCCGGTTGGAGGTGGAGAGCGAGCCGGGGCAGGGGGCAACGTTCAAGGTCAGTTTGCCAGCCATGGGGAACGTTGAAGGTCTGCCCGAGAAGATCTCCGCCTGATGCCGGATTGGCGACTGTCGTATTCCTGAGACGCGAGACTGCTAGAGACTTGCCACTGCAAGATCGGAAAAGTCTTTTGTGACCGGTCAGGCGATCCGCCGCAAGGAAGGCCTGTCTTGCCGGATCGCGCCAGCATTTTTGTCCAGGAGTTTTAACGTGCCGATGTATTTTTCAGCCCGCGCTGTGTTGTGTGGCGTTTTTTGTTTGGCATCCCTGACCGCCGAAGCGCGTGACCGATTGCTTATCGTCGGCTCGTCCACGGTATTTCCGTTTGCGACCGCGGTCGCAGAAGCGGTCGGCAGCAACGGCGTAAAGTTCCCGATTGTCGAATCCACGGGCTCGGGTACCGGCTTCAGCCTGTTCTGCAAGGGCGTTGGTGAACACACACCGGACATCACCAATGCATCCAGGCGAATGAAACCTTCGGAACTGGACACCTGTCTCGCAAACGGTGTCACGCCGGTCGAAGTGGAAATCGGCTATGACGGCATCGTGCTGGCCAATTCGCGCAATGGCCCGAAATTCACCCTGACAGTGGAGCAGATCTTCGAGGCACTGGCCGAGAAACTTCCGAAGGACGGACAGCTTGTCGACAACGGCAACCTCGCCTGGTCTGACATAGATGCGGACTTGCCGAACGAGGAGATCGAGGTGCTTGGACCGCCTCCGACCTCCGGCACCCGTGACGCGTTCGAGGAACTTG
Organism: Labrenzia sp. THAF191a; assembly: GCF_009363335.1. Classification (GTDB taxonomy): domain Bacteria; phylum Pseudomonadota; class Alphaproteobacteria; order Rhizobiales; family Stappiaceae; genus Roseibium; species Roseibium algicola. The sequence continues at coordinate 5,999,452 of NZ_CP045333.1, read as the reverse complement.
TCATGGAAGAAGGCTGCAAGACGGTCAAGGATCTGGAAAAGGACGGTTGCACCCGCATTCGCCGGGACGGCAGCTTTGTCGAAGCGGGCGAGAACGACGACCTGATCGTCGGTGCTCTGGAGGCCAATCCCGTGACGGTCGGCATCTTCGGTTATTCCTTCCTGATGCAGAACCGGGACAAGATCCAGAGTGTCGGCGTCAACGGGGTCGAGCCGACGTTCGAAAAGATTGCCTCCGGGGAATACCCGGTGTCCCGCCCGCTGTTTTTCTACATCAAGAAGGAACACGTCGGCCTTATTCCTGGCATGGAGGAGTATGTGGCTGCCTTCACCAGCGAAGAGGCCTGGGGTGACGATGGGTATCTGGCGAGCAAGGGACTGATTCCCCTGTCTGCCGAAAAACGCGCGCAAGAGGCGGCCGACGCAATGACGTTGCCGGCCTTGCAACTCTGACCGACCCGAGCCGGGTAATGCATAATCCCGTTCGGCCGCTGCGGCAGGTGCCTGAAAGCCTCCCTTATCAGGCGTAAGGCTCGCCAGATGGATAAAAGGGATTCCTGTCAGCTTTGCCGAGGCAAGCGAGAGCTGCACCATGTGCGCCTCGAGGCGGGTTTTTGTGACCCTTTGCGACATAAAACCGTCAAGGAACAGGTTTTCTTGAGTAATTTCAGCATCTTAAATTGTCACAAAACTGAAAAGGAACTGTCATAGAACTCTCATCCGTGGAGCCTAGGTTCCCCGCATCGCTCGTGCACATCCAAGCGCGGTGATCATCTAGAAACCTTGACATTCAAAGGGAGTGGTCAAGTGAAATTTACGACCCTCGTTAGCGCAACTGCTCTTGCCGTTGCTTCCACTGCATTCGTTGGTTCGGCTCAGGCCCGCGACCAGGTGCAGATTGCTGGTTCCTCCACGGTTCTTCCCTATGCTTCCATCGTTGCTGAAGCATTCGGCGAAAACACCGATTTCCCGACACCGGTCGTTGAATCCGGTGGCTCCTCTGCTGGTCTGAAAAAGTTCTGCACCGGCGTTGGCGAAAACACCATCGACATCGCAAACGCTTCCCGCGCTATCCGCGAGAAGGAAATCAAGGCTTGTGCCGAAGCTGGCGTGAAAGACATCATCGAAGTCCGCATCGGCTACGATGGCATCGTCTTCGCTTCCCAGAAAGACGGCCCGGCTTTCAACGAATTCACCCAGGTTCAGTGGTTCAACGCTCTGTCCCCGAAAGTCCTGAAGGACGGTCAGATCGTCGACAACCCGTACACCAAGTGGTCCGAAGTTGACGCTTCCCTGCCGGACGCGGAAATTGCTGCTTTCATCCCGGGCACCAAGCACGGCACCCGTGAAGTGTTCGAAGAAAAAGTTCTGGCTGTTGGCTGTGAAGAATCCGGCGCTCTGAAAGCCATGATCGACGGCGGCATGTCCGAAGACGACGCTGAAGACGCCTGCATCGCAGTTCGCACGGACGGCAAGTCGGTCGACATCGACGGCGACTACACCGAGACCCTGGCTCGCATCGACTCCAACCCGAACGGCGTTGGCGTTTTCGGCCTGGCGTTCTACGAGAACAACACCGACAAACTCAAAGTGGCAACGATGGCCGGTATCGCTCCGTCCACCGAAACCATCGCCAAGGGTGAGTACCCGGTTTCCCGTCCGCTGTTCTTCTACATCAAGAAGGCACACATCGGCGTTATCCCGGGCCTGAAAGAATACGCTCAGTTCTTCGTTTCTGACGAAATCGCTGGCCCGGACGGCCCGCTGGCCCAGTATGGCCTGGTTTCCGATCCGGAGCTTGCCGCTACGCAGGCTTCCATCGAAGCCGAAGAAACGATGGGCAACTAAGCACATCTTTCCGGAAGGGCGGCTTCGGCCGCCCTTTCTTTCTTCTTTGCCGGTTGGGTCGCCCTATGTCACTTCCATATATTCTTATTGCGCTGCTGGTTCTGGCTGTCGCCGGATACATAGTCGGCCGCGGAAAAGCCTTAAGTTCTGCCGGAGGGGATGTGCGAGAGCTCCATTCCCTGCCTGGTTATTACGGCTGGAACGTCGTTGTTTCGATACTGGTTCCTGCCCTCCTGCTGCTCATTGCGTGGCTGATCTTCCAGCCCATCATTCTTGACAGTCAGGTTTCCTCCAAGATTTCCGAAGAGACCATTGCCGCAAGTTCGCTCGACCTCGTCATGAGCGACGTCGTACGTGTTGCCGAGGGTCTCGACCTTGCCGTTTCTCAAGGTGCCATGTCGGCCGACATGGCGTCTTCCATCCGTACCGATCTGACCGACGTGCGCAGCCGTCTCGGCGAGATAGGTGTCGCGCTCGGTTCCGAAGTGACCGCCGAAACGTTGCGGGCCGCGCAGACATACCGCAGCATCTCTGGCACAGGCCTGCTGTTACGGACAATCGCCGTTCTGGCGGTCGGCCTGATCGGTTTCGCTGTCGGTGTTCTGCGCACCAACAAGGATTTCCGTGCCCGCAACGTCGTGGAAACGGTCGTCCGCTATATCCTGATTGCAGCAGCCTCGATCGCCATCCTGACGACTGTCGGCATCGTGCTTTCGCTGATCTTCAACACGGTCGAGTTCTTCCGGCTCTATCCGGCCGCGGACTTCTTCTTCGGCCTGACCTGGGCGCCGAGCTTCGGCGGTGGATCGGAGCTGGGGATCGTGCCGCTGATCTGGGCGACCATGTATATCTCCCTGATCGCACTCGCCGTCGCCGTGCCTATCGGTCTGTTCGCTGCCATCTACCTGTCTGAGTATGCAACGCCGCACGTACGCGCCGTTGCCAAGCCGCTGCTCGAGATCCTGGCCGGTATTCCAACCATCGTTTACGGTCTCTTCGCGCTGCTCACAGTCGGCCCGCTTCTGATGAACGTCTTCGGCTCCGGCGGTGCGCTCGGCGTAAGCTGGATGTCCGGTGCTTCCTCGGTGTTCACCGCGGGCGCTGTCATGGGCATCATGCTGATCCCTTTCGTCAGCTCGCTCTCCGACGACATCATCAACGCTGTGCCGCAGGCCATGCGTGACGGTTCGCTCGGGCTTGGTGCCACCCATTCGGAAACCGTGAAGCAGGTCATTCTGCCGGCGGCCCTGCCGGGGATCGTCGGGGCCATCCTGCTCGCGGCCTCTCGCGCCATCGGTGAAACCATGATTGTTGTTCTGGGGGCCGGCGCGGCTGCCCGCCTCAGCATGAACCCGCTCGAAGCGATGACCACCGTGACCGCGAAGATCGTCAGCCAGCTCACCGGCGACGCCGACTTTGCCTCCCCGGAAGCCCTTGTCGCCTTCGCGCTCGGCATGACCCTGTTCGTCGTGACCCTGGGGCTCAACATCGTCGCGCTCTACATCGTGCGCAAATATCGGGAGCAGTACGACTAATGACCGACACGACCCTTACGCCACCGTCGGGCAAGACCAGCGCTCCGACCCCGCACAAGACCACGTCGATCCTCGAACTCGATCCGCTGACCAGAAAGCGCAACGCCGCTGAAGCGCGCTTCAAGCTCTACGGCATCATTGCCATCGGCATCGGCCTGTTCTTCCTCGTTGCGCTGCTGTGGGCAATTCTGTCCAACGGCCTTGGCGCCTTCAGCCAGACCTTCCTGAAGGTGGATGTACCGCTCAATCAGGAGCAGATTGCCGAAGCGGAAAAGTCGGTGGTCAAGACGTCCAAGTACCGGGCCATCATCGACGACGCCTTTGCCAAGGAACTCGCCGGTGCAAACATCACCACAGACATGTCGGAAAAAGACCTGCAAAAGCTGTTCTCGTCGGGTGCTGCCGCCACGGTCCGTGACTTTGCGCTTGCCAACCCGGACAAGATCGGTTCGACGGTAACCTTCGAGCTGATCGCCTCATCCCGTGTCGACGGCTACCTGAAGGGCCGCGTCAAGCGCGAGGATCTTGCCGAAGACAAGAATCTGGATGCGGCACACCTGGATCTGGCTGACCAGATGCAGTCCGCCGGCATTCTGGAGAAGCGCTTCAACTGGGCCTTCATCACCGGGACCGATGCTTCCGACAGCCGTCCGGAGCAGGCCGGCATCGGGGCGTCCATGATCGGGTCGCTGTTCATGATGCTGGTGGTGCTGTTCCTGTCGCTGCCGATCGGCGTGGCCGCTTCCATCTACCTGGAAGAGTTCGCTCCGCAGAACAAGTTCACAGATCTGATCGAGGTGAATATCTCCAACCTGGCCGCGGTTCCGTCCATCGTTTTCGGTATTCTCGGTCTGGCGGTGTTCATCCAGTTCATGCATCTGCCGCAATCCGCACCGCTGGTCGGTGGCCTGGTGCTGACGCTGATGACACTTCCGACGATCATCATCTCCACCCGCGCCTCCTTGAAGGCTGTTCCGCCGAGCATCCGCGATGCGGCCCTTGGCATTGGCGCCTCCAAGATGCAGTCGATCTTCCACCATGTCCTGCCGCTGGCAATGCCGGGCATTCTGACCGGCACGATCATCGGTCTGGCACAGGCGCTTGGGGAAACCGCTCCGCTGCTCCTGATCGGGATGGTCGGCTTCATCGCCTCCAATTTCCCGGACGGTGTGGCTGCCGGTTTCTTCTCTCCGAACTCGGCCATGCCGGCCCAGATCTACGAGTGGGCGAAACGTGCCGACCCGGCCTTCTATGAACGCGCTTGGGGCGGGATCATCGTGCTGCTGGTCTTCCTCATGACCATGAACATTATCGCTATCATCCTGCGCCGCAGGTTTGAACGCCGCTGGTAAGGATTGCTCCGATGAACGAGATGCCGAATTTTGAACAGGCGAAAACCATGACCGACAGCAAAATTTCCGCGAACAAGGTGCAGGTCTATTATGGCGATACCCACGCCATCAAGGACGTGGACATCGAGATCCAGCCGCGGTCCGTGACTGCCTTCATCGGTCCGTCCGGATGTGGCAAGTCAACGTTCCTGCGGACGATCAACCGTATGAACGACACCATCGACATCTGCCGTGTGGAAGGGTCGATCAAGATCGACGGTGAGGACATCTACGATCCCAAGGTCGATCCCGTACAGCTGCGTGCCAAGGTCGGCATGGTGTTCCAGAAGCCGAACCCGTTTCCCAAGTCGATCTACGACAACATTGCGTACGGTCCGCGGATCCATGGACTGGCCCGCAGCAAGTCCGAGCTTGATGAGATCGTTGCCTCCAGCCTGCAGAAGGCCGGACTTTGGGAAGAAGTCAAAAACCGTCTGGACGAGCCGGGCACCGGCATGTCGGGCGGTCAGCAGCAGCGTCTGTGCATTGCCCGCGCGATTGCCGTCAGCCCGGAAGTGATCCTGATGGACGAACCGTGCTCGGCACTCGACCCCATCGCGACCGCGAAGGTGGAAGAGCTGATCGACGAACTGCGGGAAAACTTCACCATCGTGATCGTGACCCACTCGATGCAGCAGGCTGCCCGTGTGTCTCAGCGTACCGCGTTCTTCCACCTGGGTATTTTGGTGGAGGAAGGTCTGACGGAGGACATCTTTACCAATCCGAAGGACAAGCGTACGCAGGACTATATTACGGGCCGCTTCGGCTAAGCATTTTTTAGGTTTCTGAAGGGGACACAGGATGTCTGAACATACAGTCTCGGCTTACGATGACGAACTGACGGCCATGGCCGGCAAGGTTGCCGAAATGGGTGGTATTGCCGAAAAGGCTTTCGCCGATGCGGTGTCCGCGCTGGTGTCGCAGGATCTGGAGCTTGCCAAGGCGACGATCAAGGGCGATGTCCGGCTGGACAGCCTTTACAACGAACTTGAAGTCAAGCTGATCGAGCTGATCGTCCGCCGCCAGCCTATGGGGCAGGACCTGCGTGAAATCACCGCTGCAACGCGCATTGCCAATGACCTGGAGCGTGTTGGCGATCTTGCAAAGAACGTTGCCAAGCGCGTCATCGCCATCGACAGCGACTTGCAGTCCAAGAAGCTCGCGATCGGTGTGGAGCACATGACGGAACTCGCTCTTTCGCAGCTCAAGCAGGTGCTGGATGCCTACGCCCGGAAGGATGCGGAAGCCGCCCGCCGGGTTCAGGAAGCCGATGCCGAGGTCGATGCGATCTACACGTCGATCTTCCGTGAACTCCTGACCTACATGATGGAAGACCCGCGGGTCATTACCCAGTGCGTCCATCTCTTGTTCTGCGCAAAGAACATCGAGCGCATCGGCGATCACGCGACGAACATCGCCGAGAACGTCTACTACATGGTCACTGGCGAGCGTTTGCCGGAAGACCGGGCAAAGGTCGACGAAACAGGCGCGGTCTGACCTGCTGGTAATCGTCGGATTTGCAGAAGATCTTAACGGCCGGCGCTTCGGCGCCGGTTGCGGTAATTGGAGCGAGATGTATGCCGAAGGTGCTCATCGTTGAAGACGAAGAACCGCTCAGCCTTCTATTGAGATACAATTTGGAAGCGGAAGGGTACTCGGTCGAGTCCTGTGTCCGGGGTGATGAGGCGGAAATCCGCCTGCGGGAAAGCCTGCCGGATCTGTTGCTGCTCGACTGGATGCTGCCGGGACTGTCCGGAATTGAACTGTGCCGCCGCCTGCGGGCGCGCGAAGACACCGAGCGCCTGCCGGTCATCATGCTGACGGCACGCGGTGAGGAAGCAGAGCGCATCCGCGGCCTGTCGACCGGTGCCGACGACTACGTGGTCAAGCCTTTCTCGGTACCGGAATTGATGGCCCGCGTGCGCGCCATCCTGCGCCGGGCAAGCCCGGAAGTGGTGTCCAGCATGTTGCGGTCGGGCGATATCGAACTGGATCGCGAAACGCACCGTGTTCGCCGCAACACCAAGGAAATACACCTGGGGCCGACGGAATTCCGCCTGCTGGAATTCCTGATGACATCGCCTGGCCGTGTCTTCTCCCGCGAACAACTGCTGGATGGGGTCTGGGGTCACGATGTCTACGTGGACGAACGCACTGTCGATGTTCACGTCGGTCGCTTGCGCAAGGCTCTGAACAAGGGCAAGGCGAAGGATCCTATCCGTACCGTCCGTGGTGCCGGATACGCCTTTAATGACCAGTTCACGGCAGTCGGCTGATTTCACCGGCCAACGCCCTGAATGAAGCCCGCCATTGGCGGGCTTTTTTGTCTTGCCCTCAAGTTTTTCATCACGGAGGAAACACCTCCGGGAACCAGCATGCCAGGCGGCGCGGTTGTACCGTTGTTGTTGATTGGCTAGCTTCGGGGTGGAGATCAGCCCGTTTTGAAAGTGAACTCATGACAGCGTTTGTGATCGGCCAGATGCAAATTCAAAATCGCGACTGGATGGCGGAGTACTTTGCAAGAATTCCAGACCTGGTTGCGGCACATGGAGGGCGGTTCCTTGTCCGTGGTGGCAATCCCAGCGGTCTTGAAGGGGATCTGTTGATCCCGGATGCAGCTTTTATCCTCGAGTTCCCTGACCGGGAAAGCGCTAACGATTTCTGGACTTCTGCGGAATTTCAAGATCTTGCGAAGCTGCGGCGCTCCGGTTCCAGGTTGAACGCGATCCTGGTCGATAGACTAGTCGAATAACCGGATGCCGTTAGCCTCGGGAGCGCGAGAGAAAGTCACACTTCCTGCGAGATTCCGAAAGCGGGTTTGCGACCAGTCATTGGCGATCGAAAGTGTGTTCAAGGAACGAAAAAAGCCCGCCAGATGGCGGGCTTTCTCATGAATTGGTTCGGTGCGAGGCTATCAGCCTGCCTGAGCCATCGTCTTGCGGTCGCGGCGGCGGTCGGCGACCGGCTGATACGCGATCTTGCAGTGATGAGCGCAGTAGGGGACGCCGGCATCGGACTGGCGGCCGCAGAAGTAGAAGTCGTCGGTTGCCGGGTCGCCAATCGGCCATTTGCAGGTCCGCTCGGTCAGCGTCAGGATCGTTGCCCGCTGCGAGATCGGAACAAGTTCTGCAATCGGCTCCACGCGCGGCTTGGCAGCCACCACTGGTGCAGGCGAGATGTCTGCTTTCAGGGCCGTTGCGCCGATCGACTGCGGATGTGACGTCGTCGGTTTCTTCGGCGCTGCACCCGTGGCAGGAGCTGCGGTGCGCGGCCGGCGCGGCTTGGCGCTTGAAGAGGTGGACTTGGCGCGGCCGGACAGGCCAAGGCGGTGCACCTTGCCGATCACGGCGTTACGGGTAACACCACCCAGTTCGCCTGCGATCTGGCTTGCGCTCAAGCCGTCGCCCCAAAGCTTTTTGAGAAGCTCAACTCGTTCGTTTGTCCAACTCATTGCCGCACCCTTTAGTTTGACCGTCCTGCGGCCATTAACCCCGTGTTAAGCATGCGCAAGCACGCTTAATGCTGGCAGATCTAGTGCCTCTTGGTGATTTGCCTCACGAGATCTCGTGTCTGATTGCTGAGAGGTTACAATAACGTTAATTTGTCAGGCAACCACTCGACCCAAACCAGTTGGGGATGAAACGACTTTTCCCCAATTATGGCGAGGTCATTGAGAATTTTATGAAATCCGCCCTCTGCGGCACATGAAATGTCTTGTGCGCCATTTCCATTGACAGTGCATGGTACCGGCAGTGTATAAGAAAGCCGCTGCGTGCCGCCTCATCGGGGCGGCACGTTGCGTTTTGGCCCTTCGGCATCTTTTCAAGGTGACGGCTCGGCGTCGGGGCGACGCAGGGACAGCAGGGGCGTTTAAAGGAGACAAACGAGGTTATGTCCGCGACTGCACTATTCGGAAATTACGCAAGATCGAACCTTTCTTTCGATCATGGGGAAGGCGTCTGGCTGGTTACCACCGATGGCCGACGATTCCTCGATTGCGGTTCCGGCATCGCGGTCAACGCACTCGGTCATGCCCATCCGCATCTGGTCAAGGCATTGCAGGATCAGGCAGCCAAGCTGTGGCATACCTCCAACCTGCACCAGATCCCGGATGGCGAACGGCTGGCGCAGCGCCTGTGCGCGGAAACCTTTGCCGACAAGGTGCTGTTCGTGAATTCCGGCGCGGAAGCGATGGAAGCTGCCATCAAATGCGCGCGCCGTTATCATTATGACAACGGCAACCCCGAGCGGTTCCACATCGTGACCTTCGAAGGCGCTTTCCATGGCCGGACCATCGCGACCATCGCGGCTGGCGGCCAGGCGAAATATCTTGAGGGCTTCGGCCCGAAGGCTCCCGGTTTCGATCAGGTGCCGGCAGGAGACCTGGATGCGCTGAAAGATGCCATCGGTCCGCAAACGGCCGCAATCGCGATCGAGCCCGTGCAGGGCGAGGGCGGGATCCGCGAAATTCCGGCCGATTTCCTGCGTGCGCTGCGCAAGATCTGTGATGACAACGGCATTCTGCTGATCTTCGACGAGATCCAGACCGGTGTCGGACGGACCGGCAAGCTGTTCGCTCACCAGTGGGCGGGCGTGGAACCGGACCTGATGGCAATCGCCAAGGGTATCGGCGGCGGGTTCCCGATGGGCGCATGTCTTGCAACGGCAGAAACGGCAGCGGCGCTGTCACCCGGGACCCACGGCACCACCTTTGGCGGCAATCCGCTGGCCATGGCAGTCGGCAATGCCGTTCTGGACGTCGTTCTGGAAGACGGGTTCCTGGAAGGTGTCCGTCAGAAGGGGCTCAGCTTCAAGCAGAAGCTGGCCGGACTGGTGGATAGCCATCCGGACGTTCTGGCGGAAGTGCGCGGCAACGGCCTGATGCTCGGTCTGAAATGCGTGGTGCCGGTAGCAGATTATGTGCTTGCAGCCCGTGAAGCCGGTCTGCTGGCAGTTCCTGCCGGCGATAACGTGGTGCGCATCATGCCGCCGCTGACCATGAGCGAAGAGGAAATTTCCATTGCTGTCGAGCGCCTGGAACAGGCTGCTGTCGCCGTGGAAGCGAAATTGGCGGAAGGAGCGGCCTGATGACCGCAAACGGAACCTACCGGAACTTTCTGGATCTGACGGACTTCGAAGGCGAAGAACTGCGCGCCATCCTGGACACCAGCCGGAAGATCAAGTCGAGCCGTAACGGCGTGCATCGCGGCCAGGGTCCTCTGGCGGGCAAGGTGCTCGCCATGATTTTCGAACAGCCGTCCACCCGTACGCGCATTTCCTTCGATGTCGGCATGCGTGAGCTTGGCGGCGAGACCTTGATGCTGACCGGTGCGGAAATGCAGCTCGGCCGCGGCGAGACAATCGCCGATACGGCGCGGGTTCTGTCACGCTTCGTCGACGCGATCATGATCCGCATCCTCGATCACAACGACCTGCGTGAACTTGCCGAAAATGCGACAGTGCCGGTGATCAACGGCCTGACCAAGCTCTCGCATCCCTGTCAGATCATGGCGGATCTGTTGACCTTTGAAGAGCATCGCGGTTCGATCAAGGGCAAGAGCGTTGCCTGGACCGGTGACAGCAACAACGTGCTCGCCTCCTGGATTCATGCCGCGCCGCGCTTCGATTTCGAATTGCGCATCGCGACGCCGGGCGAACTGGCGCCGCCGATGGACCTGATTGAAACTGCTCGTGCCAAGGGTGGTTCCATTCAGGTCACGACGGACCCATATGAGGCAGTCAAGGGGACCGACTGTGTCGTGACCGACTGCTGGGTGTCCATGGGTGATGATGATGCGGAATCGCGTCACAATCTCCTCAGCGCCTATCAGGTCAACAAGCGCCTGATGGCTGAGGCAAACCAGGACGCCCTGTTCATGCATTGCCTGCCGGCCCACCGGGGTGAGGAAGTCACCTCGGACGTCATGGACGGTCCCAACTCCGTTGTGTTTGACGAAGCCGAAAACCGGCTCCATGCCCAAAAGGGCATTCTGGCCTGGTGCTTCGGCGCAGCATAAGGCAAGCCAAGTGGCACTTAATCTTGATGAACTGGGCATTACGCCTGCAGGGCTGGACGCTGTCCGGCCCTTTGCCGTGGAAGGGCTCGATGTGCGCGGCCGGGCGGTCGCGCTTGGTCCTGTCCTGGAAAAAATTCTGGACCGGCATGCCTATCCGGAACCGGTCTCGCGCCTGCTGGCGGAAGCGATCGTTCTGACCAGCCTCTTGGGCACGTCGCTGAAATTCGACGGTCGCTTCACGCTGCAGACGCAGACGAAGGGGCCGGTGTCCATGCTGGTCGTCGACTTCAAGTCACCCGACGCAATCCGCGCCTGCGCAACCTTCAATGCTGCAGAAGTCGCGGCGCTGATGGCTGACGGCAAGGCGACGCAGGAGGCCCTTCTCGGCCACGGACATCTGGCGATGACCATCGACCAGGGAATGCACATGCAGCGCTACCAGGGACTGGTGGAGCTGGATGGTGTGTCGCTGGAAGAAGTCGCACGCCGGTACTTCGAGCGATCCGAGCAGATCCCGACAGAAGTTCGTCTTGGTGTCGGTGAACTGTTCACCCGCCAGGAAGGCGAGGGTCACGTGAAAACCTGGACAGCCGGCGGGATCCTGATCCAGTTCCTGCCGGAAGCGCCGGAACGCATGCGCCAGGCTGACATCGACCCGGGCAATGCCCCGGAAGGCACGAGCCCGCACGAGATTGACGAGGACGATGCCTGGGTGGAAGCCAAGGTACTTGTCGAGACGGTCAAGGATGTCGAACTGACAGATCCGGAAGTCAGCGTGGAAATGCTGCTCTTCCGCCTGTTTCACGAACGCGGCGTCCGCCTTTTCGAGCCGCAGCCGCTGGTCGACAAGTGCAGCTGCTCTCGCGAGAAGATCGAGAATGTTCTCGCCGGGTTCAGCGACGACGACGTCGACCACATGACTGTCGACGGCAAGATCATCGTCACCTGCGAGTTCTGCTGCACCAGCTACGAATTCGACGGCAAGCCCGGCCAGTAAGCCGGCCTGTCGTGAAATTCAAAAAGCCCGGATCGGAAACGGTCCGGGCTTTTTTCCTTGCTGCCTTGCGCGTAAGCCCTGGACTTGCGCTGCGCTTGTCCGGGCACGTAGTGGGTCCTAACTCGTGAGCCGATCCACGAATGCCCTGACTGCTTCGGCTGCCAGCTTGATGTTGCCGTCGAGTGTCGCCGGCGACTTGCCGCGCGGGCCGAAGTCATGGTTGCCATCTTCCAGATAGGTCAGGCTGACGTGAGCGGGCAGGGCGACTTCATCGAGTTCCGCCTTCGAGCCGAACGGATCCCGGTCGCCCTGGAGCACCAGAACCGGCCGTTTGGCGTCCTGCAGCGGCTGGAGCCGCCACTCGGCATCGGCCTTGCCGGTCGGGTGGAAAGGGTAGCCGAAACAGGCAACGCCCTTGGCGCGACCAGGCAACGAGCCGCCGCCCGCCAGCATCGCGGCGACCCTACCACCCATCGATTTGCCGCCGATCAGCAGAGGGCCGTCACTCTGGCTGAGGACAGATTGCAGGGCGGTCTGGAACTCGGCAATCAGCTTGTCGGCCCGGGGCGGCGGCTTTTTCGGGCCTCCCGTCCGGCGGCCGGCCATATAGGCAAATTCAAAGCGTGCGGCCGCAATGCCTTGGCTCGAGAGGGCTGCCGCGAGCTTGTTCATGAACGCTGAGTCCATGGCAGCGCCAGCGCCATGGGCCAGCAGCAGGGTTGCCACAGGTGGCGTTTCGGGGCGGGTCCAGAGAAAGTCGGTCATGATGATGTGATCTGTCGCGGCGGCAAGGAATGATATCAGGAGTATTGTCGTATCGCCCTATCGTGCCATCGGGACCGTGGCAAGCAGCATTAGTCAGGACGTTTCAAAAGACCCCATGTTTGACCAGATCGACATCAACCAGGTTCGCATGGCCTGTTTCGGCGGCATCTTTCTGATAATGGCGCTGTTGGAGGCGGGCTTGCCACGGCGGCGCCTGAAGAGCAGCCGTTTGAAGCGCTGGCCGACCAACTGGGGCATTGTTCTGCTTGATGCCCTTCTGGTGCGGCTGATCTTCCCCATCGGCGGTGTCGGCCTTGCAATGCTGGCACAGGAAAACGGTTGGGGTCTCTTTGCATTGCTCGGCTGGTCAGGTGTTGTGGCCGGTCTGATCACCTTTGTCGTGCTCGATCTTGCGGTGTGGTTTCAGCATCTGGTGTCGCACAAGGTTCCCCTGTTCTGGCGCATTCACCGCATGCACCATGCAGATAGTGAGGTGGACGCAACAACCGCGCTCAGGTTCCACCCGATCGAAATTCTGCTGTCCTTCCTCTGGAAAGGGGTGGTCATCATCGCCCTCGGCGGTCCTGTTGAAGCCGTGCTGATCTTCGAGATCGTTCTCAACGGTTCTGCGGTTTTCAGCCACGCCAATGTCCGCTTGCCGCTTTGGCTGGACCGCCCCTTGCGGTTTCTGATCGTCACTCCGGACATGCACCGCATTCATCACTCGGTGCTACCGCACGAGACGGATTCCAACTACGGATTCTACCTTTCGGTCTGGGACCGTCTGTTCGGAACCTACGTGGAAGATCCCGAGCAGGGACAGGAAACGATGGAAATCGGGCTCGGCGCCGCGCTCACACCGCGTGCGCATTCGTTTCCCTTCAGCCTGGCGATCCCGTTCCTGAAAAATCCGGACCGCCAGAAGGAGGCGCGCGTCGAGGACGCGAAAGGCCAAAGCTGACCTGGTCCCTTGTCGGGAATGGCCGGAAAAGTCAGAAGAAGCTCATGGGAAAATAGCGCAGGTAAAGCTCGCGGTAGATGCCCTTCTGGTGCAGCTGGCGCAAGGCATAGGTGAGGGCCGCAGCCCGTTCCGGGTCGTCCTGACGCGTCGCAATAGCCATGCCTTCGTCAAAATAGCCCGGCTCCAGCCACGGGCCGCCGGCAAAGGCACAGCAGCCATCTGCAGCTTCGCTCGGCAGCCAGAACGACAGGTTCAGGCCATCGCCGAACAAAGCATCGGCCGACCCGCCCTTGACCGCCTCACGTGTCGCCTCTGCGGTTTCCAGACTGATGATCTCGGCATCGGGAAAGAAGCGCTTGGCAAACGCCTCGTAGCGGGACCCGGCTTCAACGGCTATCCGCTTGCCGGTGAGAGCCTGCTCGTTGAAATCGGACGCGTTGTACGCTCGAACCACAAACCGCGCCGGCAGCTTCAGATAGTCTTCTGTGAAGTTGAGGCGGCGCGTGGAGGGGAGGCTGCGCGACAGGCCGGAGATGATCGCGTCACCTTCTTCTTCGTCCAGTGCAGGCAGAAGAACCTCGAAGTCCTTGATGCGCAGGGCGCAGGAACTTCCCAGCTCCTGGCAGAGAGCCCGCGCGAGATCGACATTGAAGCCGGTAAGACGGCCATGCTGGTCACGAAAGACGAAGGGCGGATATCCGTCGGTCGCCAGAAACTGGATCTTGTCCGGAATGGCATTCGGCCGGTCGTGGACGGCTTTCGGATCCCAGAAATTGGGAACGCGGACCGAAGCCTCCTGGGCTGAAGCCGACAGGATGCCGAGCGCCAAAGTCCCGAGCGCCAAAGTGCCAAGCGTCAGCAGCCCGGCTGCAACGCGGCAGATAGTCTTGAGTGGTGGCAGTGAAGCAGGCACGCGGACGTCTCGTTCCATATCAGGTCATGGTCGGCAATACGCGCCGGGAATCGTGCAGACAGAATATCGCGAACCGGCAGCGCTTGTCAGCCCGCTCCGTCGAAGATGGCACGAGGCATTCCTGAAAACAAACGCGTGAACTCTGACAGGCACAGCGTCGGCTGAATTCCGCGAAGTGCGGTCAGGTTTCCGGTTCCGGATCATAGGAGCGCAGGACGACGATCGTGTCGAAACCCTTGATGTCGTCTTCATAGAAATGCGCTTCGGTGAAAGTTGCATAGGCTTCCATGGAAGAGCACTGCACGGTTAGTACCAGATCGGCCGGACCTGTGACGTGGTAGATCTTTTTCACTTCCCGAAGCTTCAGTAACTTCTGTCGCAACTTCGCCATACGCTCCGGCTGTCCACGCGACAGCATGAGCATCACGAGCAAGGTGACGGAAGCGCCAGTTGCCTCCGGTGACACGATGGCCACTTCCCGCTCGATTGCCCCGACTTCTCTCAGGCGTTGCACCCTGCGCAGGCAGGCGGCAGACGACAGGCCAACCTTCTCGGAAAGCTCCTTGCCGGTCTGGCGGGCATCGAGACTGAGGAGATGCAGCAGCTGATGATCGAAATCGTCCAGATCCATGATGAGAAGTCCTGTTCGGTACAATTGTGCGGAAGTTTATCAAAAAATCTGAATTTTCGCGAAACTATCGCTGAAGTTCGAGAATTTCGCGCACTGTCCGTCGAGGACTTTTTCTAAGCTTGCACCTGTCCCGTTGGAAAGGAGCAAAACAGATGACCGATCACCTTGTACCCCTGCACCTGGCACGCGTCCGTAGAGCCGGTCTCGGTGCTGCCGTCTTGCACTTTGCGCTGAAGTGCCTGCGCCGTCGGCGCGATATGGCCCACCTGGCGGATCTGCCCGACTACCTCCTGAAGGATGTTGGCCTCAGCCGTGCAGATGTCCGGACCCCCCCACAGGTCGGCGAAACGCTGCGCTGAAGAAAAGTCACTGAAAAATTCGGGAATTGGATTGGTTGTTTGGAGCGGGTGAGGGGAATCGAACCCCCGTCTTAAGCTTGGGAAGCTTCTGCTCTACCATTGAGCTACACCCGCCGAACCTGATGAGCTTTCTGCGCCGACTTGCCCGACCTGTCAAGCACGCTTCTCTGATGGGTAGATGCTTTTCCAAAGCGCTGCGATCTTGCGCTGCGACGCTGAAATCGCCATGTTCCGGCCCGGGCAGTGCGGTACGCACGAAAAGACATCAAACCGGGTCATATATATGCGAAATCAGGTCAGGGCGCTGGTCACCTCACGCAACTGGGAAGTCTGCATCATCGGCGTTATCGTTTTGAACGCGGTGACGCTCGGTCTGGAGACCAGTCCTGCTGTCATGGCAGAGGTAGGCAGTTTCCTCAGGCTGGTCGATCAGGTGATCCTGGGCATTTTCGTCGTTGAACTGGCTCTGCGGCTCTATGCCCATGGCCTGAAGTTCTTCAAGGACCCCTGGAGCCTCTTCGACTTCAGCATCGTTGCAATCTCGCTGATGCCGGCAACAGGCAACCTGTCCGTTCTGCGGTCGCTGCGAATCCTGAGGGCTCTGCGCCTCATTTCCGTCGTACCGTCCCTGCGCCGTGTTATCGGCGGGCTGGTGGCCGCCCTGCCGGGTATGGGCTCCATCGTCGTGCTGATGGCGCTGGTCTTTTACGTCTTCGCCGTCATGGCGACCAAGCTCTATGGCGAAGCCTTTCCGGAATGGTTCGGCAATCTCGGCGCATCGCTCTACACGCTGTTCCAGGTCATGACACTGGAAAGCTGGTCCATGGGCATCGTGCGTCCGGTCATGGATGTCTATCCCTATTCCTGGCTGTTCTTTGTCCCCTTCATCCTGTGCACGGCCTTCACGGTTCTGAACCTCTTCATCGGTATTATCGTCTCTGCCATGCAGGAGGAGCACGAGGCCGAAGCAGACGCCAACCGCCAGGCGATCCATGACGACACAGGCCTGATCCTGGAAGAGGTCAGGGCGCTTCGAGCAGAACTGAAAGAGCTGAAGGCGGAAGCCGGCAAGACGCGGACGTAAGACCTGCGACGCTTGATGCTGGTGATCATTCGGGTGACCTATCGGCGCGGTTTTGCTCTCCAGCAACGGGCAGGAGGGGGCGTGCATCCCGCATGGGTGAGGAGAGCCGTAGTCGGTCGGCTACTTGGCGAGTAGTGCAATTGCTTTGTCTAACAGATCCGGCTCTCAACTCCCGCTGATGCGACGTCGGCCCGGGATATCCAACCATCCGTTCGTCATTGCCGAACTTGATCCGGCAATCCAAGCCGTGATTTCGGTCGAACGGCACAAGGCTGTTTGGTGAGGAAACGGCATGGATCCCATGGTCTCGCCATGGGATGACGTAAGCGACTGTCGGCTATTTGAGGGGGGCAATCAGCCTCATTCGGAAAAGTTGGAAAGAACTTCCCGACTTGGAGACCTTATAGCTCTGCCAGAACCTCTTCGGGCCCTTCGACCGTCAGCGTCACTCCGTCTTCGGTGTAGTCGCGGGTCATCACCGTCAGGCCGAGGGTCTCGATCCGCCGTTCCAGTTCCGATCCGGAAGCAAAATCTGCGCGAACTGTTTTCGACAGTATCTTTCGAAACGGTATCAGGTCGGCGTTGTTGATCGCATCCTGCGCCGCGCCGGAATAGGCCCGGGCGAGGCCCCCACCGCCGAGTTTCGTTCCGCCGAAATAACGCACGATCAGAACAGCGCAGTTGATCAGTTCGGCGCCTTGCAGCACGCGCAATGTTGGCATGCCGGAGGTGCCAGCGGGTTCGCCGTCGTCCTTGCCGCTCTCCTCAATCCGGTCGTCCTCCAGAAGTCTCCGGTGCGCCGTGACGATGTGATTGGCTTTCTTGTGCTCCTTGCGCAGCTCTTCCATCCGCTGGTCGAACATGTCCACCGGCACCAGATGCGCCAGAAAGCGGGACTTCCGGTCTTCCAGAAATCCTTCAAACTCACGGGTGACGGTATTCAGGGCCATCGGCGGTCAGGCGGGTGCCTTGAAGTGCTTGGACAGCTTGAGTGCCTGGCCCTGATAGTTGGAGCCGATGCCTTCACCGTAGAGCGTCGCCGGGCGCTCCGCCATGTGCTCATAGACCAGACGGCCAATGGTCTGGCCATGTTCCACGATGAACGGGACATCATGCGAGCGGACTTCGAGAACCGCACGCGAGCCGACACCACCGGCGCTGGCGTGGCCAAAACCGGGGTCGAAGAAGCCAGCGTAATGGACGCGGAATTCGCCGACGAGCGGATCGAACGGCACCATTTCGGCGGCATAGTCCGGCGGCACATGCACCGCTTCCTGGCTGACCAGAATATAGAATGCATCCGGATCGAGGATCAGCTCCGCCCGTTGGCGGCGATAGATAGGCTCCCAGAAATCGAGGACGTCCTGCGCGCCGACGACATCCACATCGATCAGTCCGGAGTGTTGCTTGGCGCGATATCCGATCAGGCTGTCGGGTCCGGTCCCTTCCAGATCGATGGAGAGCTGCACACCATTGCCGATGCGCTCGTTGCCGCCGCTCATCAGCGTGTGGGCCTTGTGGACCTCTTCCAGTTCCGCATCGGGAATGAGCGATTGACCGCGCCGGAAGCGGATCTGGCTGAGGCGGGACCCGGACCGCACGAGGATCGGAAAGGTCAGCGGCGAGATTTCGGCATAAAGCGGACCGGTGTAGCCGGCCGGAATGGTGTCGAAGGCAAGACCGTTGTCTGTGATGACACGCGTGAAGACGTCCAGGCGACCGGTCGAGCTTTTCGGGTTGGCAGTTGCGGAAATGTCGGGAGCCAGGGCGAGGCTTTCCTGCAGCGGCACGATATAGACGCAGCCAGTTTCAAGGACGGCACCTTCGCTCAGGTCGACCGTGTGCAGTTTCATCTGCTCAAGCCGAGCCGCTACCTGGATGTCGGGGCCCGGCAGGAAGCTGGCACGCACCCGGTAGGCTTCCTTGCCCAGGCGCAGGTCGAGGCTGGCAGGCTGTATCTGACCGGTGACAGGCGGTGCGTCCGCTGAAATCTCTCCGGCGGCGAACATGGCCTGGATTACCCGTTCCGGCAGAATGCCGTTTGCTGTGAGAAGTGCGCTTCCGTTCAAGACCTGACCCGCTGTGACGTTCATGAAGATGTTCCGCATTATGCTGGTCTATGGTCATTAAAGGATCGGGCCGCCCGCGCCAACAGGCATTCTGGCAGAACGGGGCTTTTGAGGCGAACGTGCGCAAGACAATTGACCTGTGCCTGCTTTTCCCGTAGGACAGGCTCACTTCGTGGTGATTTGGGCCGGCCGGCTTGCAGCCACGTTAAACAAGTTGCTAAAAAGGCCGGAGGTGAGAACCCCGGTCTTGAGGCTGGGGTTTTTTGCGTTTGGAGCGAATGAAAGACATGACTGAGACCACCAAGACCGGAAACAAGAACTGGCGCCCTGCAACCACCCTGGTTCATGGCGGCACCATGCGGTCACCGTTTGGTGAGACCTCGGAGACCATCTACCTGACCCAGGGCTTCACCTACAGCGGTGCCGAAGCTGCCGAGGCCAGGTTCAATGGCGAGGATCCGGGTTATGTCTATTCCCGCTATGCCAACCCGACCGTCACCATGTTCGAGGACCGCATCAAGGCACTGGAAGGGGCTGAGGCTGCGCGGGCAACCGCCAGCGGCATGGCGGCCGTCAATCTGGCGCTGATGGCAGCGGTAAGGGCAGGCGATCACGTGATTGCCGCCAAGGCCCTGTTCGGCTCCTGCCGCTATATTTGCGAAACACTGCTGCCGCGCTTCGGCGTTGAAAGCACGCTGGTAGACGGAACGGACATCGAGCAGTGGAAGGCGGCTGTACGGCCGAACACCAAGGCCCTGTTCCTGGAAAGCCCGACCAACCCGACGCTGGAAGTCATCGACATCGAGGCCGTGGCACAGATCGCCAAGGAAGCCGGTGCCCGTCTGATCGTCGACAACGTGTTTGCGACCCCGCTTTATCAGTCGCCGTTTCAGCTCGGTGCCGACGTGGTCGTCTATTCGGCCACCAAGCACATCGATGGCCAGGGCCGGTGCCTCGGCGGTGTGATCCTGTCGGACGAGGAATGGATCAACGACGAGGTCATGCCCTTCATCAAGCATACCGGTCCGCACATGAGCCCCTTCAGTGCCTGGGTCCTGTTGAAGGGCCTGGAAACGCTACCGCTGCGCGTTGCGCGCCAGACGGAAACGGCGGGCAGGATTGCCGACTATCTGGCAAGCCAGTCCAAGGTCGCGCGGCTGATCTATCCGGGCCGGGACGACCACCCGCAGGCCGATGTCGCCAAACGCCAGATGAGCGGTGGGTCCACCATGTTGGCGATGGAAATCGAAGGCGGCAAGGAAGCGGCGTTCCGTTTCACAAACGCGCTGGAAATCGTCAAGATCTCCAATAACCTGGGCGACGCCAAGAGCCTGATCACCCATCCGGCGACGACCACGCACCAGTCGATCGGCGAGGAAGCCCGGGAGGAACTCGGCATCACCGATGGTATCCTGCGGCTTTCAATCGGTCTGGAGGATCCGCAGGATCTGCTGGAAGATATCGAGAAGGCACTCCAGGCGATCTAACGGCCTGTCTGCCGCAACGCCTTCACGCCAATGAGCACCCGGGCGCCGGCGGACACGAAGCATATCGCGGCAAAACCGTAGGCAAGCGCAGGAAACCAGGCGGGAACCAGGGCCATCAGCAGGAATAGCGCGATGGTCTCGGTGCCTTCGGCCAGCCCGCCTATGTAATAGAGCGATTTGGAGCCCTGAGCGTCGGTGGTCAGCTTGTTCTTCTCCGCCATGATGGCAAAGGCCAGAAAGGCCGATCCGTTGGCGTAGAAGCTGGCAAGAAGTGCCACCGCCGGCAACGCGTTGCTGGCCGGGTCCTGTATGGCAAAGGCCAGAGGGATTGCGCTGTAGAAGAAGAAATCCAGTGTGATGTCGAGGTAGCCGCCAAGATCCGTCTTGGCCGTTGCCCGGGCCAATGCGCCATCGAGACCGTCTGCAAATCGGTTGACCACGATCAGGAACAAGCCGATCAGGGTATGACCCGTTGCGATAGCGATGGCTGCCCCCATGCCGGCAGCAAAGCCCGCCAAGGTCACGCTGTTGGCAGTAAGCCCCGTGCCGGCAAGGATCAGGCCCAACCGGTTCAGCGGCGGATCGATCAGCGGGCGCAGGTGGGCATCGAACATGTAGAGATCACTGTTTTGGGTCTGACAGATGGTGTTCTTGCAAAATCCGGCCTCAAATCTCAAGCAATTCCGGCCTCATATGTCACAACCCTCTTTCACGCTTGCGTCATTCGCCCTATAAGCCCCTCCTGAACGAGCGGGCACCACCCGTGGAAGTCGCTTCGGACCGGTCTATTTCAAGGTTCGCAGTTCTGAAATTAAGGAAAAGCCGTGTCTGGCAGTTACACCGCCATCACCCAAGGGATCGAAGTCTCCGTCGAGCCGTTTTATCTGGACGATGAATCGCGTCCGGAAGAGAGCGAGTATATCTGGGCGTATATGGTCGAGATCCACAACGGTGGCAGCGAACCGGTGCAGCTGAAGACGCGTTACTGGCAGATAACCGATGCCAGGGGGCGCCAGGAAGAAGTCAGCGGCGAGGGCGTAGTCGGTGAACAGCCGGTGATAGAGCCCGGCGAGACCTATGAATATTCGTCGCACTGCCCGCTTTCGACCGACAGCGGCATCATGGCCGGGTCCTACTCGATGGAACGTCCGGACGGCTCCATGTTCGACGTCGTCATTCCGGCGTTTTCACTCGATCTGCCGGATGCGATCCACAGCCTGAATTGAGGCTATCAACCGATCAGATACTGAGAAGTCCGCCGACAAAGCCGATCAGCAGCCACAAGATCCACTTGCGGCGGTTGAAGGCCGTCAGCAACGTGACCGCGAGTATTCCGAAGATCAGATAGAGGATATGGCCGGCAAAGCCGGTGCCGAGCACCCATGCGAAAAGATCCGGATCCCGGTTCTTTGCCAGATGGAAATGGTCTTCGGCAAACATCACCAGCGCGTCAGCTGCAAGGCCGCAGATGAAACCTGCAAAGGCAATCATCATTCGCGTGCCCCAGTTCGCCTGCTTTGGAGCGGTGCGAACCTGCACGTACCGGACAGCATAAGGCATGGGGCGCTGTACGCGCAGCCTCTGGCGGCGCCGCCTCAGTGGATAGCGCACACTTGTCCGCTCTCCGATTGCCTGATTGCTCATGTCCCCGTCTCCGCACTGAAGGACCTACAGGTCCCGGCAGCCCACAAGCGTGCTGTCCCCGCACCGGTGATAAGGTGCGGCGGATTGAAGGACCGAAAACAAAAAGGGTTCAATTTGAACGATCTGGTGAAGTTGAAAGGGTGTTTGCTGTTGAGGCCTGTTCCTTGATCCAGATTGTCATGGTGTCCAGCGCGCCCGGTGCGTAGGCACGGCGCCCCAGGACCATGAACAAGGCCTTTGACCAGGATGGCATTTGCCCCTCGAGCTGGTAGTTGAAGGCTTCCGCCCGCAGCAGCGCATGGGTTGCTTCCGGGACGATCACGAAGCGGTTGGCGGGATTGTTGTCCGTCAGGATCTTTCGATAGATGCCGGAATTGAAACGAGGATCGACATTGAGGTCCTCTGCTCCGTGCAGTGTCAGAACGGGCGAGGAGATACGGACAAGGGAGGCGGTCGAGTCGGAAGCCGCATTCCGGCGCGCAAATGTGAAGCGATCTTCCGACATCGGAACCCTGTCCATGCCGCTGTCGAGATAGTCCTGATAGGAAAAATCCCTGTCTAGAAACTTTTGTCCGTCTTTTGCGTCCTGCGCGAGGGCCTTGTCGATCGTCTTGCTGTCCGCACCTGCAAGCTCCAGCCTGCGCCGAGTATAATACACAGCCTGCCGCAGCCAATTGACGGCTCCGCCGACAATCACGAAGAAATCGCCCTGCGCTGGCTCTTCCGCCAGAATGGGCAAAACCCACCCCGCCTGGGAAAAGCCGAGAAATCCGGCTGGAGACGTCTTCAATTCGGGCTGTTCTTTTGCGGTCGCAAGGGCCGTTGCCGCAAGGCGGGCTCGCTCTTCCATGGAAAAGGACAGCCAGTCGCCCTGGCTTTCGCCGACGCCCGGCTTGTCCCAGGAATAGACGGCAAGACCACTGTCCAGAAGACGGCTGATGAGAGGCATGTACCCACCGCCGGAATAGCGGTCGGCGGGCCCGTCCCCGTGAACGATCAGGACCAGAGGCGGGTTTGCGGGTCGAGGATCTTGCAGGCGGGGCAGATGCAACGTTCCGGCGACGGAATATCCGTCGAAGGAAAAGGCTATCGGCCGGGTTTCGTATTCAGAAAGATCGAAATCCTGAAGGCCCTGGAAAATCAGGAAAACACCTGCCAGGACGGTAATCGATACCGCCCCGGCCCAGGCGAGGGCCTTCGTTGCTTTCAAATACCTGCTCCGAGAGGATCAGATGGTCCGGTGACGGGCAATCGCACCGCGCTCGATTGCGGCAACGGTGAGTTTGTCGAGTTTGAAGCGGTCGCGCAGAAGCTGAAGGATGCGCAATTCTTCCTTCTCGACGTGGAGATCGGCAGCCGCGACTTCAACCCCAAGCGCATATGCGGTGTCGTAAAGCCTTGCCGGCAGGACGTCGCCAACCAGCTCCAGCACCAGCTGCAAGCCGTTGTCTTCCTGCAGGATGTCGCCGCAGCGCTGGGCTGCCGGGATGATCCGGTTGCCGTCATAGCCATTGAAAACGGGCAGCATCTTGATCATGTCGCCGATGGTGGCCAGTTCGTTGTCGGTCATCTGGTTGTCCGACGCCGAGACGATAACCATCACGTAGATAAGGGCTTCCTGTACGCTGATCGGCTCGTTCATAGACACTATTCATTCTCCCGTAGCGCCAAAAGACGGAAAATTTCTTCTTGATCGTGCGCCCGATGTAACGGGTTGGAAGACAAGCTTCAAGTCACCGCTACGAGACAATCGATTGACCGGAGTTAACCGCT
This sequence comes from Labrenzia sp. THAF191a, assembly GCF_009363335.1. Taxonomy (GTDB): domain Bacteria; phylum Pseudomonadota; class Alphaproteobacteria; order Rhizobiales; family Stappiaceae; genus Roseibium; species Roseibium algicola. The sequence continues at coordinate 5,975,979 of NZ_CP045333.1, read as the reverse complement.
TTTTTCCGGCGCGATATCTCCGCGGGCGGAAAGAGTTCGCAAAGCCCGAGATTTCGGTCAACTTAGCTGTGTTCATGTGATTGCACATAGAGGCGCGTTGATCTAGTGTCGCGCCGCAGCAACCGGCCGAAAAGTCAAAAAACCGACCCGGTTGCATTCCATCCATTCTCATGAACAGAACGACTTGAAAAATGACCGATCAATCCCTGCCTCCGCTTGACCTTTCGCAAGAGTTTGTCGAGGCGGCCACGAAATCGAAAGCGTGGCCGTTCGAAGAAGCGCGAAAACTGGTCAAACGGATCGAGAAACGGGGAACGGACAAACCGGTTCTGTTCGAAACGGGCTATGGCCCGTCCGGCCTGCCGCACATCGGCACCTTCGGCGAAGTTCTGCGCACCACCATGGTGCGCACGGCGTTTCGGCTGCTGACCGAAGACAAGATTCCGACGCGGCTGCTGTGCTTCTCCGACGACATGGACGGCATGCGCAAGATCCCGGAAAACGTGCCGGACCGCGCAGCGCTTGAGCCATATCTGCAGATGCCTCTGACGGCGGTGCCGAACCCCTTCGGCGGCGACTATGAAAGCTTTGCCGAGCACAACAACGCCATGCTGCGCCGGTTCCTGGATACCTTCGGCTTCGATTATGAATTCGCCAGCGCGACCGAATACTACAAGGCCGGCAAGTTCGATGACGTGCTGCTCCGGGCGACCGAGAAGTACCAGAAGATCATGGACGTGATGCTGCCGACGCTCGGCGCGGAACGTCAGGCGACCTATTCGCCCTTCCTGCCGATCTCGCCGACGTCCGGCCGTGTGCTCTACGTGCCCATGAAGGACGTCAACTCGAAGGACGGCACAATCACCTTTGCGGACGAGACGGGCGAGGACATCACGCTGCCGGTTACCGGCGGCAAGGTGAAGCTGCAGTGGAAGCCCGACTTCGGCATGCGCTGGGCTGCGCTTGACGTCGATTTCGAGATGTTCGGCAAGGATCATATGACCAATGCGCCGATCTACGACAAGATCTGCAACATCCTGGGCGGGACCGCTCCGGAACACTTCGTCTACGAACTGTTCCTGGACGAAAAGGGCGAGAAGATCTCCAAATCCAAGGGCAACGGTCTGACCATCGACGAGTGGCTGACCTACGCTGCACCGGAAAGCCTTGCGCTCTACAATTTCCAGAAGCCGAAGACGGCCAAGAAGCTCTATTTCGACGTCATTCCGAAGGCGGTGGACGAGTATTACACCTTCGTCCAGAAGTACGAGCAGATGCCGGTGGAGCAGAAGCTGCAGAACCCGGCCTGGCACATTCATTCGGGCAACATTCCGAAGATCGACATGCCGGTGCCCTTCGCCATGCTGTTGAACCTTGTGTCCGCCTCCAACGCGGAAAACAAGGACGTGCTGTGGGCATTCATCTCCCGCTACGCTCCGGGCGTGACGGCGTCGACCCATCCGGAACTGGATGCGCTTGTCGGCTATGCGATCCGCTACTTCGACGATTTCGTCAAACCCGCCAAGTCGTTCAAGGTGCCGGACGATGTCGAGCGTACCGCGCTGGAAAAGCTGGACGAAACCCTGGCAGCCCTGCCGGCCGATGCGGATGGCGGTGCCATCCAGGATGCGGTGCTGGACGTTGCCCGGTCCATCGAGCGTTATCAGGACCCGTCCAAAAAGGGTCCCGATGGTGGTCCTGGCGTATCCGTCGTCTGGTTCTCTGCGCTTTACCAGCTTCTGCTCGGGCAGGAAAAGGGACCGCGCTTCGGGTCTTTCGTTGCTCTTTACGGCATTGCCGAAACGCGTGAGATGATCCGCAAGGCACTGGCTGGCGAACTGACAGCCTGATTATCAGACTTCAGGAAAAGCGGCGCACCAGCGCCGCTTTTTTTGTTTTCAGTTTTGCTCTCCGGCGGAAGAAGCGCGGTATCAGTCTTTGCCGGCAATCGTTCTGACGCGCTCCGTGCTGGCATCCAGCCCTTCACTGATCAGATCCGAAACACCCAGTTCCTTCAGCTTGATGAGACCGGCGGCGGTCGTTCCGGCGTAGTCGACCATCTCCTGAACATGTTCCGCCGGAGATCTGGTGTCACCGGCCATGATTTGCCCGGCCGACAGGATCAGCTGTTTTGCGGCGCGTTCGGCAATATGCCTGTCGATACCGTTTGACCTTGCATAGTCAACAATGCAGTCGGCGAAGAAGGCCGCAAATCCCGGTACCGGACCGGTTATGGCGGTGAAGACCTCGATCTGCTGTTCGTCCTGGACTTCATCACTCGGGCCACAGGCCGACAACAGCGACTGGACGAGGTCCCTGTCTTCCTGCGAAAGCGACGAAGCCGCACACCAGGGGGAGTAGGCCAGCTGCTTGCCCGCCGCCGGGCTCGACATGGCACGAACGACCTTTTCCGAGCCTGTGAGGGCTTTGAGCCTCTCACGCGAGACACCCGCCATGACCGATAGGATCAGTTTGCCGGGCGCCGAAATCCTGACCGTATCGACAAGCGCTGGTGGAACCGACAGAAGGATGACATCACAGCCGTCAGCCAGAAGCTGATTGGATGCGGTGAAGGTGATCTCCGGCCAGCTTTCGAAGCCCGCGGCGGTTCCGGAGCGATTGGATATCCAGAGCTGGCGAGGTTCGACACAGCCGCTTTCCAGCCAAGCCGTTGCGATGGCGCTGCCGAGTTGCCCGGTTCCACCGATGATGCCGACCTTGATTTCTCCAGTCATGAATACTCCAGCTCCGGGACTTCCGAACTCCGAAGCCTAATACCAATCAGGAAAAATAAGAAACCGGCTGATCGCAATTGAGCAGAGGTCTGTCAGCAGGTCTGCCTGCATCCAGTGGTGTGAATGGCTGTAGCAGCCGTTCATTCAAACGTGCATGGCGATAAAGCTGGATAAGGTGCCCAAGGGTGCACCTTATCCTAGTTGTCAGCAGGCGTGTCCCGCGAAGATCATTTGTTTTCGTCGAAGAACTGGACGCCCGCCCTGGTGCCGTCCACCCAGATGATATGGCCAAGGCGCTCCTTGCCATCGCATCGGATGCAAACGGTCTTGCCTGCCTTGGCATCCCTTATGCCCTTCAAGCCCACACCGGTCACGGACACGTTTTCCAGCTCCACCGTCTGGGCTCCCCCGTCCAGCAGAACTTCGGCCTTCTTGCCGACGTCCTGTCTTGGCGACTTGCGGGGTTCGGCATCCGCCAGATCGGTTTCCATGGCGGCGGCAAGAACTGTAAGGCCCTTGAGAACTTCCTTGCTGGCCTTGTCTAGGTCAACGAGTGCCGCGAAAGCTTCCGTGGTATTGCCTTGTTCAGTGGCATGCAGCGCCCGGTGACCCGCTTCGTGAACCGCCTTGTGAGGAGCGATCAGGTTGCGGAACGCTGGATGTGATTTGATCTTCTCGTTCTTGATCGAGTCGTACCACTTGCCAAGACGGCAATGATGATGGTCGGGCATGCCGGAAGTTGCCCAGTCGTCGTGGCCGGTCACCGTATCGACGACACGTTTCTTGAACAGGACGTGGTCGATCCGAGCCATTTCCAGCAAGGACTTGTCAGAGTTGGCATCAAAGAAGTTTTTCGCTGCTCCGCTGAAACTGTCGTTGCTCTGCTTCAGAACGCGCTGCATGGCACCGAGTTGCTGATCCGTATTCCGGTTCGATTCAGCGACATTGGCGACATTGCGTGCAATTTCGTGACTGGCTTCTTTCTGCTGGTGCAGGATGCCCGTTATCTGGGTGACCCGTTCGGAGACATTGCCAACCATCCCGTCGATGGATTGCATGAGTTCATTGGCGGCCGCGATGGCATCCTCGCCATTCTGGATGGCGCCTTCGGAGCTCTGGATGGCTGTCTGGATTGTTTCCATGCCAGCGGTCAGTGCTTCGATCCGCTGTGCGATGTCTTCCGTCGCCTTGCCGGTCTGCGAGGCGAGGGTTTTGACTTCCGATGCAACAACGGCAAAGCCTTTGCCGGCTTCTCCTGCACGGGCGGCTTCAATGGTGGCATTCAGCGCCAGAAGATTGGTCTGGTCTGCGATGGATTGAATGACTGACAGGAATTCGCCGATCTGCGAAGCAGCTTCGCTGAGGTCTGACAGGCTCTGCGCGGTTTGCCGGGACGTTGAGGAAATATCGCCGATAGCACTCGATACGGCCGACATCTTGTCCAGACCATCCTTGGCGGCGTTGTTTGTTTGAACGGCTTCGTTGGCCGCGCCTTCGCTGTTTTCGGAAATCTGGCCGATGGAGGCGACAAGCTGGTCCGCCGCGGCGGAAATCGACTGGCCGTTCGCGTTGGCTTCCTGGGTATTGCGCGACAACAACGCCATCGACATCACGATTTCATTCAGCTCGCTGATGGTGTTTGCGGTCGTGCGAAGGTTCTCCAGCCCGATCGTATCCCGCATTTCAGCGTCTTCAATACGGCGCTGTTCAGTTTCGAACGCGCGTTGTGCAAGGATCATGTCCAGAAAGAACCGTGTCACCACGGCCTGCATCTCGGAAACCATGGCCTTTTGCGAGAACCGGTGCTTCTTGACGATGACAGGAAGGATTTCGTTCAACAGCCGGCCAAACGCGGACATCAGCCATTCGGCCTTCAGCCCGATCTTTACGTGAGCTTGACCGATACGCGCAGCCTGTCCGATGAACTCCAGGTCCGGGTCGTGATTGAAGATGTATTCCCAGTGTTTGGTTTGCGCGTTTTTGAGAGGAACGGTGTTCTTCTCATGCGTTCCCATTTTCTGGCGCAGCTCTTCTTGCGAAAGGAGCTCTACGTAGAAGCGATCCAGAATGGCTGGAAGGTGTTTTTGAAGAGTGTTCCAAGCCGTCTGCGCAGAAGCTGTATTGCTTCCGGAACTGGACATGAACTTGATATATTTTGCGATATTGTCAGTTTCGACAGTGTTCTTGGGGGCAGGTGCGCTCATATTTCTTTGGTCCTCGTCACGGACTGATAATGTTTGAGCCACTTTCCCTTAAGGGCGTAAATATAGTTCTAATCGTAGGCGCCTGAAATTCTATGTATTTACCCTATTCGCCAAAGGTATGAGCGCGCCTGGGACATGCATAATGTGCCGACAAGCAGTCCGTGAATTCAGCTTCAGCGCAGGGGGCGATCTGCTTGCGGGTAATCCTCGATTGCCGGTTGACCGTCCCCCGGCTGTTCCGGTTCGGTCCTCAGGCTCCATTCGATGATTTCCGGGGCAAGTTCCTCAAGGCCTGGCAAGGCAGACGGCACTTCTGTTTCCAGTTCGCTCGTCGGCAACTCGTTCAGCCATTCCGATTGCCACTTGCCGACTTTTCCGTCTCTGGCCTTTTCGGCAAGTTCCATGAAATCGGCAGGTGCGTCCGGCGCCGGATCCGCCCACCCATAGCGGACAAGACGCTTGCTGAGGTCCATCGATCCGCGGGTGCAGGTTGCCAGAATCTGTTGCGGTCCGGTCTCCTCGATCTTTTCGCAAACCACCTTCAATTGCCGCACCAGTCCTCTCAGGAAAGTGCGCGCCCTTGCGCCGCAAGGCCAGGTGCCTCCGAGACGGGAAACACAGGTTTCGTCCGATTTCAGCGGAACGATATGGGCAAGCGTTACTGTCAACCGGTCTGACTTGATGCGTCCGCCGTCTAGAACCTGCACGCGCATCAGCTCCAGTGGGCCATCCGGAACCGGTTCAATCGGCGGATCCTTGAGTTCCAGGTAGCGTTTGGAAGGTTCAATACGTTTCAGGTCACCTTGTACCTGCGGTGCCGACACCCCCTCCGGCGAAACGTTGCGAATGTCGTTCGGCAGCGGTGCAGCGGCAACAACGACGGGGTCACTTTGAGTCTGTGCCGGTTTCTGCGTCTGGGCTTGGGTAGTGGACGATTGTGGCGCGGGCTCGGACGTCTTTGCCGGCTCACTTGTTTCCTCGGCGGCGCTGGGGATGCTGCCTGCAGCCACCTGCTCGTCCTGTACGGACGGCGGGTCTGCCAGGAGCAGCCAGGCGAGCAGACCACCTGCGGTGGTCAGCACGATTGCAGGCGTTATGAGAGGCCGAAGCTTCATCAAATGTGTGCTCGCAGGTTATTGGCTCGCCCAGATAATACGGGCAGTCCACTCGATTGCCGAGTGCTGAAAGCGCACTGACTGTGAATTGTCCCCGATTGTGCAAACTGCCAGGTCTTCGTCACCTGTCTCCTGCAACGTGTAAAGCGACAGCCGGCCACTGTTGAGCTTGATGGCAAGCTTGTCACCGGTGCGAAGGGGGGCGCCGGGAGCAACTACGACGATGTCGCCGTTCCTGTAAAGGGGATGGAAGTCTTCGTTGCTGACCTGCAGCGCAAAAGCAGCGCCGATTTGGGGAAAGCTGAAACTTTGCCAGTTCGCGCCGGCCGGCCGGCCGGCACTGTCGAAGGCATTTCGGTCCGAGGCAGCATCCAATCCGGCAAGAGGTACCAAAGCTGGCGCGGCGTCGGTTGGCCCGCCCGGGGTTTCGACCCTGGCGGCAAATGTGTTCAAGGCTTCGCCGGTGGCGGCCAGCACCTTGGCAAGCGATTCTGTCGATGGCCACCGTGGGCGTCCGTCGCCTGCAACGCGTTTCGACGGGTTGAAAGCGGTCGGATCCAGTCCGGCACGCCGAGCCAGGCCGGACGGCGAAAGCCCGTTCTGCGAGGCGAGGGCATCAATGGCCGCCCAGACCTTTTCATGTGAGAGCACGGCTGCCGTTTCTCCGTATTGGCGCGACAGGAATAAATACCTTTCGCTCATATGGGTTATCCCGACCAAAATTCAAAAGAAACAGGCTGGAGCCACTTGTGCGGCTTGTTCGCTACGGTTCGGATGAGTAGTGTCCCGACCGGCTGAGCATGCGCCGGGTCTTTGCCTGCCATGCCGTCACCGGCAAGATGCAAGGCAGACAGATGACCCTGATTTTCAAGATCGTTCCGAAATCCATGTGGCAGGAGGCAACCGACCAAGGCGTCTTCAAAGGCGCGCCGGTGGACCTTCAGGACGGTTTCATTCATTTTTCCGCCGAGGATCAGGTCCGGGAAACTGCTGCAAAGCATTTCGCGGGCCAGCACGATCTGTTGCTGGCCGCCTTTGATGCTGATGGGTTTGGCGACTTGTTGAAATGGGAAACTTCCCGGGGCGGGGCCCTGTTTCCCCATCTCTATGGCTCGCTGGACCCGAAGGCCGCACTCTGGGTGAAGGAACTGCCGCTTTCACCGGACGGGTCACATGACTTTCCGGAGCTGGATCGATGATACCGCCTTTCCTTGAAAACGTCGCGCTGAGAGGCCTGCAGTGCCTGGACGCCGAAACTGCGCACCGTGCGACTATTGTGGCTTTGAAATCCGGTCTGATGCCGCCACGCCGGAAAGTGTCTGACCCGCGCCTTGCAGTGAAGCTCTGGGATCTGACCTTTCCCAATCCGCTCGGAATGGCTGCAGGGTTCGACAAGAACGGCGAAGTGCCCGATGCGCTGCTGAAGCTGGGGTTCGGATATACGGAAGCCGGATCGGTCACCCCGAAGCCGCAGCCCGGCAATCCGCGGCCGAGGGTGTTCCGCTTGCCCGCAGACGAAGGCGTGATCAACCGCTATGGATTCAACAACGAAGGCCACGCAGCCCTGCGCCAGCGGCTTGAAGCCCGCCGGCGGTTGACAGGAATTGTCGGGATCAATGTCGGTGCCAACAAGGATGCAACCGACCGGATTGCCGACTACGTGGCCGGCATCACCGCATTCGCCGATATGGCGTCTTATTTTACCGTCAACATTTCTTCGCCCAACACACCGGGACTGCGCGACCTGCAGGCCCGGTCCGCACTTGCCGATCTGCTGACTGCCGTGATCACGGCGCGGGACGAGTGCACGCAGACGTTTGGGCGCCAGGTTCCTGTGCTCTTGAAGATCGCGCCGGACGTTGCTGATGAGGACCTGCAGGATATCGTCGAGGAAGTGCTCGCCAAGAGCGTCGACGGCCTGATCGTCTCCAACACGACGATCGGACGAGACGGCCTGAGCGGCAAGGGGCCGGCACAGGAAACCGGAGGCTTGTCGGGCAAGCCCCTGTTCCGGAAATCGACCATCATGCTGGCGCGCGCACGCAAACTGGCAGGACCGGACCTGCCGATCATCGGTGTCGGCGGTATCGACAGTGCGGAAACCGCCTGGACCAAGATCACGGCGGGTGCCGACCTCTTGCAGCTCTATTCTGCCCTTGTGTTCAAGGGTGCGGGGCTGATTGACGAGATCCTGAGCGGCCTTTCTGCAAAACTGGACCAGCACGGGATTGCGTCGCTGCGCGACGCGCGGGATGCCAATGTCGATGCCTGGGCATCGGAAACGGCCTAGATACTGCTGTTCTTATGCGTTGCCGAACGTCTCGGCTGCCCGCTTTCTGCACGCCGCCAGCAATGTCAGGCCACGTGTTCCGAAGAACAGCAGGAAGGCGAGCCAAAGACCGTGGTTCCCCAGGATGGGGAACAGAAGGTAATAGGCAGCCAGGTAAACGACGAGCGACAACAGCATCATGTTGCGCATGGTCGATGACCACGTGGCGCCGATAAAGACCCCGTCCATCTGGAATGCCAGCACGCCGAAGACTGGGGTCAGTATCGCCCACACAAGATAGGTCGACGTTACCTGACGGACATCTTCTGCCGTTGTCATGAAATCGATCATGTACTGCCCGAAAAACCAGAACAGCGTCGACAGAATTCCTGCCAGGGCGAAGCTCCACAGTGCTGTCAGTTTCAATGCGCGGTCGAAGGCGGGCCGGTATCTTGCCCCGACCGCCCGGCCGGCAAGCTGTTCCGCCGCGGTTGCCAAGCCATCCAGAAAGAATGCAGCCAGCATGATGAATTTCTCAAGCAACGCGTTTGCGGCCAATACGGTGTCACCCTGATCTGCCGAACGCGCCGTGAAAAACGCGAAGGCGAAGAGCAGGGTGAAGGAGCGGATCATGATGTCCCGGTTGACGGCCATCATGCGCACCAGCAGGCGGCGGTCGAAAATCACCTGAAGAGCCGGCCAGGACGTCTTGCCGGTGGTGAAGACAACCAGGCAGACGCCCAGTGCCGTTGCTGCGATTTCACTCAGGACAGTTGCCAGTGCGACACCTTCCACGCTCCAGCCGAAACCGATGACGAACCAGACGCTGAGGCCGATGTTGAGCCCGTTCAGAACAAGCTGAAGCACCAGCCCTGTTCCTGCGCGCCCGAGGCCGATGAACCAGCCGAGCATGGCATAGTTGGCAAGGAGAAAAGGGGCACTGTAGACACGGATGTCAAAGTAGCGGCTCGTTGCGGCCTGCACCTCCGCACTGCCCCCCAGGAACCAGAGCCCGATTTCCCGCAATGGGGCTTGCAAAAGGATGACCAGAAGACCACCGATGGCCGCAATCACGAAGGCGCGCAGAAGTGTCGCCCTGACTTCTTCCTCGTTCCGGGCACCGAAAGCCTGGGCTGTCAGGCCTGTCGTACCGGACCTCAAGAAATTGAAGGTCGTGAACACCAGGTCGAAGATGATCCCGCCTATGGCGATCCCACCAAGCAGAGCCGGATCGCCAAGGCGGCCGATCACGGCCATGTCGACGATGCCGAGCAGGGGTGTCGACAGATAGGCAAGCGTCATCGGAATGGCGATGGCAAGAACAGTGCGGTGGGTAACCGCAAAGGCCAGTTTCGGCCGCTCGCCGGTTGCTGAAAGTTGGGACATCGATGGCTCGCTTCGAGAGGAAGACCTTCATGTCTGCCTTGCCTTGGCGCGTCAATTCTTTTCGGCGCATACCGGGTATTCAGGGGCATGGCTGACGAATTTGCACCGAGCCGTAAAATTCGGATCTGCTGTGTCGTTCAAAGGGGTGCCCGTGGCGCCGGCGCGCCTTATATTGCGCACAGATGACCCTGCCTATCGTTCACCATCCGGCCTACTGCGCCGATCTTCCCGCCAATCACCGGTTTCCGATGGACAAGTTCCGTGCCGTTGCCGAGTTGATACGGCAGGAAGGGGTTCTCGGCGACAGCGCCTTTTTCAGGCCTCGTCCGGCCCCCTTCGAGTGGGTCGCACTCGCACATGAGCCGGCCTATGTGGATCAGGTCTTCAATGCCCGGGTGCCGGAAAAGGTGGCGCGGGAAATCGGTTTTCCGATGCGCGAGGACATCGCCCTTCGGGCGCGCTGTGCAACGGGCGGGACCGTGTTGACGGGATATCTGGCGCTGGAACACGGCATTGCCTGCAACACCGCCGGCGGCAGTCATCATGCCCGGCGTGCACACGGAGCCGGGTTCTGCGTCTTCAACGACGTCGCAGTTGCCATCAAGGTGTTGCAGGCGGATGGCGCCATCCGCAAGGCGCTGGTGGTCGACCTGGACGTGCACCAGGGAGACGGCACCGCGGATATCTTTCAGGGCGACCCGGATGTCTTCACGTTCTCGCTTCACTCGGAAAAGAACTATCCCGTGCGCAAGGTTCCCTCCCATCTCGATATCGGTCTTGCCGATGGGACGGGTGACGAAGTCTATCTTGCTGTTCTGGAAGAGGTTCTGCCTGATCTGCTGCGCCAGGGGCCCTGGGACATCGTCTTCTTCAATGCCGGTGTCGATCCCTATTCCGGCGATCGCCTCGGCAGACTGTCGCTGTCACGCGACGGTCTTTGCAGGCGTGACCGCTATGTCATCGAAACGGTGCGAAAGGCGGGCGTTCCATTGGCAGGCGTTCTGGGCGGAGGCTATTCGACGGATATCGACGAACTGGCCGATCGCCATGTGACACTGCATCGAACAGCCAAGGCTGTGCTGGCTGAAGAAATCACTATCATTGCCGCGCATGAACAGGTGGCCGGCTAAAGCAAGCCGGTTCACACCAGGATATTGGACACCTGCAGGGAGACCGATGTCGAACCGGTTGCGGTCGAAACCCTGTCCGTACCCGCAGGGCTCGCGGTGGAAGCCGGGTCTGGCTGCGCGCCGAAGTCTGAGGCCCTCAGTGCCTTGATGCCGTCCTTGAGATCTGCACGGACGTCTTTCAGATCGTTTTTTGTTTCGCGTTCTTCGCGCTTGAGCAGGCGTTCTATCTGTTGGGCAAGAGACTTGATGTCCTCAGCCATCTTGGCGAGGGCTTCCTTGTCGCCCTGCAGCCCGGACCTGCGGCTTGCGGCGAGTGCCTTGTTCGTTTCCTGTTGCTGTTCCGTGTAGGTCAGGACAGCCGCTTTCAGGTCTTCCCGCCAGCTATCCGGATCCTGTGCACCTGCGGATGAACCTTCCTGCTCCACTCCGGACTGAGCCTGACCTGTCGTCTGGCTCTCCGGTCCCGAAGTCGTGGCACCCGTTTCAGATCCGGATACCGGAATTTGTGTCTCGGGACTGCTCGCTGCCGCAGACACAGTCTCGACCAAAGCGGAGGATGCATTAACCTGCGCCCCGGCACCGGTTATGATTTCTGCTGTGGCGGCGACGTTTGAAGCGCCTGAAAGAACACCCGTGCCGACGCCTCCACCGCTCAAGCCCTGGCCTGCCGCCTTTAGGTCCTGGGAGGCGGACTTGAACTCCTTGGAGATCTGTTTCAGCTCCTTGAGCAGACGCTTGGCCTGCTCCGGCGTTGCGAACCGCAGCATTTCCTTGAGCCGTTCGATGCGCTTCTGGACCATCTCGATCTTTTGCCTGCGCATCGCATCCTTGTTGTTCTCTACCGACCGGGCGAGGCCGTCGCTGAGCTCAACAGAATCCTTGTAGGTTTCGAAGAGGGATTTTGCCTTGTCCTCGTCGTCGGCCGACCCGTTGGCCCCCAGAAACGTGGTGAGCGTTTGTGCGGCAGCAAGCGAACCTGAGCGATTGCCCGCACCAGAACCCGCGCGGGCGTAGGCCTGGTAGGAGGCGGCAAATTTCGATGTTGCGATCGCGGACATGCAAGGGCCCCTTAAGGCTCGGGGAGGTTCCGCCAGTTTCAGTTAATTATGATTAAGAAAGAGTTAATTTCCCGCAAGGGTTGCGTGCTTGCCTTAAGTGCCAATTGCAGGCCTCTGCCGCTCCTAGCGGTTTCGACCCATGGCCAGAATGCGAGTAACCAGCCAGATCGGGACAACAACCATTGCGCCGATAACCAGATACTTGCCCAGGCGTCCAAGGGCGTTGAAACCCATGTTCCACAGGCGCTCGACAAAATCGATCGACATGGTGATCAGGTCGAGCGGGTCGAGGTTCAGCGCGGACAGGATAATGCCGACAACGAAGGACAGGAACACAAGCCGCAAAAGCACCTGGGCTGGTGAACCTCCCAGAAAACGGCTCAGGCCGGTGTCGGACATATGTGTCTCCTGCATGTCGTTGCTAGCATTCTTGGCCAGAAGTTAGGAATATTCGGTGTCGATTACAATGAGGCCTGGCAAGCTGGGCAGCAACTCCAGCTCTTGCGAAGGCAGTTTGTAAAATTTCTAATTAATTAAGTTTGGTGTCGTAATTCGTAAAGTTCTGTTCGCTTCCTGCCAAAGACGCAGCGGCCAGGTTGGCGTATTAAACTTTCAGGAATGTGCATCTAGATCGTTTGCGGCCACCCACAACCGCGACGGTCTGCCTTCCTCTACCTGCGGTGAAAGACAGCCGCCGGACTTGCACAAGTGCTGAACCGGCAGAAAAGGCGCGCACACTGCAGGATGGGCCAGCCGCCATCGACCCGTCCTGTTCTTCATGCAAATGAAAGAGCAGCCGATAGCGGTATTGGCGGGTTCAGTCGAGTGTTCTCGGCGGAACCGCCGGCAACAAGAATGATCTCTGGCACGGTGGTGACAAGCCCGTAACCGCCGTGCCGCAATTCTCCAGACACTACAGGTTCTCCGTGGTCCAGACATTTGCAAGGGCCGGTATCGGCGTCACTTCGTGGCGGCGGATGGGCGAAGTGTCGAGGAGGTTGCCACAGTGACCCTGGCACGTGGCAGGGGCTGTTTGCTGCCCGTCGCAGACGTACCTGAAGCTTGAGACCTGGAGCGCGGCGCATCCCGAACCTTCTTGGGGGAGACGCCAAACCACGTTTTCACGGCGCGCGAAAAGGTGCTCAACTCCGAAAAGCCGAGGAGATAGGCGATTTCCTTCATGGGAAGATCCGTTCCCAGAAGATATCGTTCGGCTGCGGAACGCCGAACTTCCTCGCTTAGCTGACGAAAGCTGGTGCCTTCCTTTTCCAGAAGCCTCTGCACCGCGCGCTGCGACATGCCAAGTTTCGCTGAAATGAGCGGCAGGGTGCATGTCCCGGTCGACAGACTGGCGGAAACTTCGTTGGCAATGCGCGACAGCGGAGATTCAAACTGGCCGAACCTTTCCAGTTCCGAATTCGCCGACGTCAGGATGATCTCGTAAAGGTGGGCGTCGTGGCGCCGGAGCGGGCGGGAGAGCAACGTTTTCGGAAACGAAATCCTGTTGCGGGTCGCGCCGAACTTGATCCGGCCCTGATATTTTTTCTGAAAATTGGACGTGCAATTTGGTTGTGAGGTCGCGAGCTCGATAAGGATTGGCGGCGCTTTCATGTCGAGTGCATGTTCAATCTGCTGGGTCGCCCAGCCGATGCGTCCGAACACGTTCTGTCGCCATTCACCGCGTCCTTCAAGGATAGGCCATTCCACGAAGCCGCCGGTCTCGTCTTCCTCGAAAATTACCCGATAGGCATTGGTTCTGATCGGACTGAACTTCGCCCAGGCCTGACAGGCTTCCCTGAGTGAAGGAGCGCAGGCAAACAGATAGTCGAAGATTGAAAAGCAGCCGATGTCGATCGTGTTGAACAGATCGAACATGACGGCGTCATCGCCCAGGACATCGGCGATATGTTCAAAAACGGCATGCCAGGCGGCTATCGGCACGGTACCTTGCGGGTCGTCCAGGCTGGCGAGATCGAATTCATAGTCCCTGGCCATTTGAGGCCAGTCCAGATTGGCGTTCGAACAAATGTCGCGCAGAACGCGGAAGACATCCGAGCGCGCCCATTCGCCATCTAGCGGCATTCGTATCTCCAGCCTGCCCATGCTTAATTCCAGGCAGAACTGTGCATGACAAGTCACGCCGGATCAAGTTTTGTCGTAAAATGCTAACAATTGCTGGCGAATGCGACAGGGCGATGCCGCTCCCGTCCGGAAGCGGCATCGGTTGTCGATCAGGCTGCGTCCTTGACCTTGGCCTCCGCCTTCGGCGGGAATTTGCCGTAGAACGTCTCGTTTTCCTTCGCCATGTCCTTCAGCAGCTTGTTTGGCTTGAAACGCGGTCCCCACTTGCGGGTGAACTTCTTGCACAAGTCGACAAAGGCCGGAGTGCCCATCATGTCGATATAGCTGAGCGTACCGCCGGTATAGGGCGCGAAGCCGAAACCAAGGATGGAGCCGACATCGGCTTCACGCACATCCGTTAGGCACTTTTCCTCGAAGATGCGGGCGGTTTCGAGCGCCTGCATCACCAGGAGACGCTGCTTGAGTTCTTCGATGTTGAAGCTCTCTGCAGGCTTCGGCTGTCCGGTGACTTCCGGAATGCCGGGCCACAGGCTCTTGTCCTTGCCCTTGTAGTCGTAGAAGCCCTTGCCGTTCTTGCGGCCGAAACGTTCCTGCTTCACCACCATCTCTTCCAGGATGTTGTCGAGCGGGCCTTCGACGTATTTGACGCCGAGGTCCTTGCGAGTTGCAGAGACGATCTTCCAGGCAAGATCCAGCGCCACTTCATCGCCAAGCGACAGCGGTCCGACCGGCATGCCGGCCATCTTGCCCGCATTCTCGATCATCGCCGCCGGAACGCCGTCCGCCAGCATCATCAGGCCTTCGCGGATATAGGTCATGACCACGCGCGAGGTGTAGAAGCCACGGCTGTCATTGACGACGATCGGGGTCTTCTTGATGGCCTTGATATAGTCGAGCGCCACGGCAAGTGCGCGGTCGGACGTACGCTTGCCGAGGATCACTTCCACCAGCATCATCTTGTCGACGGGCGAGAAGAAGTGAATGCCGATGAAGTTCTTCGGCCGCTTGGACGCCTGCGCCAGAGAGGTGATCGGCAGGGTCGAGGTGTTGGAAGCATAGATGGCACGAGACTTCATCACCGCCTCGGCCTTCTCCGTCACCGCCTTCTTGATATCGCGATCTTCGAAGACGGCTTCGATCACCAGATCGCAATCTGCCAGGGCTTCATAATCGACGGTGGCGGTGATCTTCGACAGAAGCTTATCCTTCTGCTCCTCGCTCGCCCGGCCACGCTTGATCGCCTTGGTGATCAGCTCTTCGGAATGAGCCTTGCCCTTGTCGGCGGCTTCCTGGTCGCGGTCGATCAGGACGACGTCGATGCCCGCCTGTGCCGTGACATAGGCAATGCCTGCACCCATGAAGCCTGCGCCGAGAATGCCTATCTTGCGGATCTTGTTCGGGCGCTGGTCCACCGGGCGGCGGGCCAGCTTGTTCAGCTCCTGCATGGAGACGAACAGCGAGCGGATCATGTTGGCGGCTTCCGGAGCCTGAAGCACCTTGGCGAAGTAGCGGCTTTCCACCTGAAGCGCGAGATCCATCGGCAGCTGCAGACCTTCGACGACGGAGCGCAGCAGGTAGCGGGCACCCGGATAGTTGTCATAGGTCTCGCGGCGGTAGATCGCATTGGCGGCCGGCCAGAACTGGAAACCGGCGGGGGAATAGACCTTGCCGTTCGGCAGCTTGTAACCCTTCTTGTCCCAGTCCTTGACCGGGTCGAGGCCTGCCTTCAGCATCTTCTTGGCGGCGGCGACCAGTTTCCTGGTCGGGGCGACTTCATCCACCAGTTTCATCTGTTTGGCCTGCGGTGCCCGCAGGGTGCGGCCCTGGAGCAGAAACTGCATGCCCTGCTGTCCGTCCGTCATGCGCATGACACGCTGGGTGCCACCGGCGCCCGGAAAGAGGCCTACCTTGACTTCCGGCAGACCCATTTTCAGGCCTTCGTCAACGACGCGGCCATGACAGGCCAGCGCCAGTTCGGTACCGCCGCCCATGCAGGTGCCGGCAACGGCGGCGACGAAGGGTTTGCCGCAGGTTTCCAGCTTGCGGTAGACCTGAGACAGCTTGCGCGATCCTTCGAACAGAGCCTTGGCCGCAGCTTCCGCATCGTTACCGCGCTTGATGTGAAAGTCCTTCAGAAGGCCTTCCAGCATGGTCAGGTCGGCACCACCGGAAAAGGTGGACTTGCCGGACGTGATCACGGCCCCCTTGATGGCGTCGTCACTTGCCACCTGGTCGACCAGGGCATCCAGCTCGTCCATGACCGACAGATCGATGACGTTCATCGATTTTTCCGGCATGTCCCAGGTGATCAGGGCAAAACCGTCCTCATCGGTTTCAACGGTGAAATTCTTGTAGCTCATTTGATGGTCCTCCTCGGGTCAGGCGCCGGTCGACTGCAGATGGGCGCGCTGTTGCGCAGCCGTCTTCGTGCCGTCGACGACAACGTCGCCGGTGTGTTTGGTCTCTGCGGGTTCGAACAGCATCACCCAGCATTCGTCTTCTGCGAGCGGATTGTGCTCGACGCCCTTGGGCACGACGTGCATGTCGCCGGCGTTCAGGACGACATCGTCCCGGTCGCGGTAGCGGATGGTGAGGCTGCCCTTGATGATGAAGAAGAGCTCGTCCTCGTCCTGGTGGTCGTGCCAGACGAACTCGCCTTTCAGCTTCGCAAGCTTGACGCTCTGGTCGTTGACGTCGGCCACCACACGCGGCGACCAGTAGTCGGTGATCTGGGCGAATTCCCTGTCGATGTTGCTGATCATGATCAGACCCGCTCGATGATGGTCGCTGTTCCCATGCCCGCGCCGATACACAGCGTGACGAGGGCGGTGTTGAGATCGCGGCGTTCCAGTTCGTCGAGCACGGTGCCAAGGATCATGGCGCCGGTGGCTCCAAGAGGATGGCCCATGGCAATCGCACCGCCGTTGACGTTGACCGTTGCCGGATCAAGATCGAAGGCTTGCTGGTAACGCAGGACGACGGAGGCAAAGGCTTCGTTGATCTCGATGAGATCAATGTCCTTGATGTCCATCTTGGCGTTTTTCAGAAGCTTTTCTGTAACATCCACCGGACCGGTCAGCATCAGGGCCGGTTCGGAACCGATATTGGCGAAAGCCTTGATGCGGGCACGCGGCTTCAGGCCGGAGGAACGGCCTGCGGTGCTGGAACCGATCAGAACGGCGGCAGCGCCATCGACAATGCCGGAGGAGTTGCCGGCGTGGTGCACGTGGGTGATCTTTTCGATTTCCGGGTGGGCCTGGATGCCGACCGCATCGAAACCGCCCATGTTGCCCATCATTTCGAAGGAGGGGTTGAGCGAGGCGAGCGACTGCATGTCGGTTTCCGGCCGCATGTGCTCGTCCCGGTCCAGAATGGTGATGCCGTTCACGTCCTTCACCGGCACGACGGATTTGGAGAACCGGCCATCTTCCCAGGACTTGCCGGCGCGCTTCTGGCTTTCCACCGCATAGGCATCGCAGTCATCGCGCGAAAAACCGTATTTGGTGGCAATCAGATCAGCCGAGACGCCCTGGGGCATGAAATAGGAGGGGATGGCCACCTGCGGCTCGATCGGCCAGGCGCCGCCGGAGGCGCCAAGGCCGACACGGCTCATGCTTTCCACGCCGCCGGCAATCACCAGCTTGTGCTGGCCTGCCATGACCTGGGCCGAAGCCATGTTGACCGCGTCGAGACCGGAGGCGCAGAAGCGGTTGATCTGCATGCCCGGAACCGACTTGTCGTAACCGGCCGCAAACACCGCCGCACGGGCAATGTCGCCTCCGGCTTCCCCGACCGGGTCGACACAGCCCAGGACGACGTCGTCCACCCGGGTCGTGTCGAGACCGTTCCGGTCGCGGATCGCTTCCAGCGCGGTGGCCGCAAGCCGGACGGCGGGCACTTCGTGCAGCGAACCGTCCTTCTTGCCGCGTCCGCGCGGAGTGCGCACGTGGTCGTAGATATAGGCTTCGGGCATCAGATCCTCCTCTAGATCGGATTGGCCTCAGGTCTTATCCGGCAAGGGATGGCCGGGCATGAGGTCGTAAGGATGTTTCCAGCCGGGCAGAGCCTTGATCCGCCCCAGCCACTTGGTGACATTCGGATAAGCCTCGAGATCAATCCCGAGCTCACCTTCGTAAAAGAGGTAGCTGCACAGCGAGAAATCAGCGCTTGTCGGCTTCTTGCCGATGGCGAAGTCATTCTTCGCGAAATGCTTGTCCAGGATGGCAAGGGCGGATTTCGACCGCCCGTCGAGCCATTTGACGACGTCCGTCTCGCCGGTCTTCATCAATGTGCGCAGGAAGCGCAGCGGACCGAGCAAGCCGGAAACCTTCTGGTTGTCGAAGATCGTCCAGCGCAGGATTTCCCGCCGCTCTTCATCGTTTTCCCAGCCAAAGGCGCCGAACTTCTCGGACAGGTCGTCCATGATGACGGCGGACTGGGTCAGGATGTCGTCACCATGCACAAGCACCGGCACTTCACCCATCTCGTTCAGCGTGTCCCGGAATTCTTCGGTGCGGGTGGCCCCGTTGAAGAAATCCACCCACTCCGGCTTCCAGTCGGCGCCGCACAGCTCCAGCATCAGGGCCACCTTGTAGGAGTGTCCCGACTGGGCCATGCAGTGAAGAACGTATTCAGCCATAACTTGAAATTCCCCTCGCAAATCAAATTGGAACGCGACTATAGCCGCCGGTTTCGATTTGCGGGCTCAAATTTCCGCCATCAGCGAGCTGGCCCGCGGACGCCTTAAAAAGCGTCCGCGGCAACCGACATCATGGTTTCGGACCCGGACGAGATTCGGGCAAGATGGGCACCGGTTTCCGGCAAGGTGCGTTCCATGAAGAAACGCCCGAAGGTCAGCTTGGTTTCCAGCCATTCGGCCTTGTCGCCTGCACCTTCCGCGACCTTTTCCTGAATGGCCTTTGCGATCTTCGCCCACATGTAGCCAAGGGCAACAAGTCCGAAGAGATGCATGTAGTCGACGGAGCCGGCTCCGGCATTGTCCGGATTCTTCATGGCGTTGTTCATGAACCACATGGTCGCGGCCTGAAGATCGTCCATGCCCTTCTTCAATGGCCCGGTGAAGGCGGCAAGGGCTTCGTTGTCCTTGTTCTCCTTCAGGAAGGTATTGACCTCGTTGAAGAAGCTCATGACTGCCCGACCGCCGTTCGCGGGCAGCTTGCGGCCGACGAGGTCCAGTGCCTGGATGCCGTTGGCGCCTTCGTAAATCATGGCAATACGGGCATCGCGAACGAACTGCTCCATGCCCCACTCGCTGATGTAGCCATGGCCACCGTAAAGCTGCTGGGCATTGACCGCGTTGGCAAAGCCGGTGTCGGTCAGAACGCCTTTGAGCACAGGTGTCATCAGTCCCATCATGTCGTCGGAAAACTGCTTGGACTTCTCGTCGTCGGACCTGTGCGAGACATCGCCATGTAGCGCGGTCCAGATGACGAGAGCACGAGCGGCTTCGTTGAACGAGCGGATTTGCATCAAGGTGCGGCGCACGTCCGGATGCACGATGATCGGGTCGGCGGGCTTGTCCGGGTTTTTCGGTCCGGTGAGGGCGCGGCCCTGGATGCGATCCTTGGCGTAGATGACGGCATTCTGATAGGCGACCTCCGACTGGGAGAGCCCCTGAACCGCAACGCCGAGGCGGGCCTCGTTCATCATGGTGAACATGGCGCGCAGGCCCTTGTTCTCTTCCCCGACCAGCCAGCCGGTGGCATCGTCGTAGTTCATCACGCAGGTGGCGTTGCCGTGAATGCCCATCTTGTGCTCGATCGAGCCGCAGGAAACGCCATTGTTGTCTCCCACGGAGCCATCGTCGCCGATCGCGTTGCGGGGCACGACAAACAGCGAAATGCCCTTGGTGCCGTCCGGGGCACCCTCGATGCGGGCCAGCACCAGGTGGATGATGTTTTCCGCCATGTCGTGTTGACCGGCTGAGATAAAGATCTTGGTACCGGTAATCTTGTAGGAGCCGTCGGCTTGCGGCACCGCCTTGGTGCGGATGAGGCCGAGATCCGTTCCGCAGTGCGGTTCGGTCAGGTTCATGGTGCCGGTCCAGGTTCCGGCGATCATGTTGGGAAGGTAGGTTTGCTTCTGATCATCCGTGCCGTGGATCGTCAGGGCCGCAACGGCCCCTGCAGTCAGCCCCGGGTACATCGAGAAAGCCATGTTTGCCGAAGAGGCAAATTCATTGAAGACAGTGGTCAGAGTATGCGGCAGGCCCTGTCCGCCGTAATTCGCGTCCGCCGACAAGGTGCCCCAGCCGTTTTCGCAAAACGCCTTGTAGGCTTTCAGAAAGCCTTTTGGTGTCGTGACCGTGCCGTCGTCGTTGCGCGTGCAGCCTTCGCTGTCGCCGGTCTGGTTCAGCGGCTGGAGAACTTCTTCCGCGAACTTGCCACCTTCGCGCAAGATCGCTTCCACAAGGTCGAGAGGCGCATCGGAAAAACCTGGCAGGTTGGAATATCGGTCATAGCCGAACACGTCCTTCAACAGGAAAAGCGTGTCATCGACGGGAGCGGTATAGCTCGGCATGGAAATCCTCCCAGATCTGCCGTTTATGTCTCGACCTTACGTTTCCGTAAACGTCACCTTGAGGCCTATATACGCGTGTTGTTATTGCCCGGCAAGTGGTGTCCCAACGGAAGGGTTGTCAAAAAAATACGCCTAAAACATGCTGATGGGAATGATTTCCGAAGGTCCCGTACGCGAAATCGTGTTGCGAGGTGTCGTTTTTGGGGAATTTCACAGTTTTTGGAAAAAGGGCGTCTGTTCTCGCAGAAATTGCAAGTTGACGTCCGCACAAACAAAAACCGCCGGCGTTGCCGCCAGCGGTTTCAAAACTCTGAGGTCGAAAGGAAAGGGACTTATGCCTCTTCCGCTTCCTTGTGCTTCAGCATGCCGGAAACGATCTCGACAGTGCGCGACAGTTCCTCGATGGCCTGTTCGATGTCCTTGCGCTGATCTTCCAGAACGGCGATCTGCTCGTTGAACTTGGACAGGGCGACGCGGAGCTGCGTCACCTGACCGTCGCGCAGGTCGTAAAGGTCGAGCATGTCGCGGATCTCGGACAGGGAGAAGCCAACGCGTTTGCCCATCAGTACCAGTTTCAGGCGGGCACGGTCGCGGCGGTTATAGACGCGGTTCAGGCCGTCGCGCTTGGGGTTGAGCAACCCCTTGTCTTCGTAAAAGCGCAGCGTGCGCAGGGTGCAGTCGAATTCTTTCGCCAGGTCGCCGATTGTGAACTGGGTTTTCTTCGTGCTGTCGTCGTTTGCGGACACAACGTCCACAAGATCGTCTTCATTGAGGATCGAAAGCGCTTCGCTCATAGCAGTTTGTTCTCGTTTTTCAGCCGTTGTCCGGCTCATCGTTGATGTTTTGCAGTTTTCGAAACCCGCTCCGAAGACATGATCTCCAGTGCGTTCTCAGGCGATGCGGTTGTGTGCACAGTGGCTCAGCCGGTTTCTTGCGCACTGTTTAGCTTACGTTTGCGTTAAGGTCCAGTCACGGAAGGTCGCAGGGGAAAAATTCGTTAACGCAGCGTTTGCCGATTCGCGTCACCCTGATCGCGTGAACATCGGATTTTCATTCGAAAACAGTCTGTTTTTGCATTTAGCAAGGCCAATTAACGGCCTGTTTACCCTAAAACGACAAAGTCTTTCAAAACGCTGTGCCTGTCCCGTCCTCGACGGAATCATGGCGCAGCCTGTTTCATCAGCGGTCTGAATGACCGTCAGCCCAGGGTCAAGAGATGCCGGCTTGGAAGAAAAACGAGGCAGGACGCCGCGGCCGTGATGCGTATGAAGGCGACGACTTTTACGATGCACCACGCCGCGAGCCGGCGCGAAACCGGATAGAACGGTTGACGCGCACTGCAACGGCGCTTGGCAAAAATGACCGTTATCCCTCCGAGGAACGTGACGAGGATCTCGACGCCGTGGCCGACGAGTTGGACCGGCTACTGGCCGACCAGGCGGAACCACGCCGGACCGAAGTGCGTCGGCCGGAGCCTCACCAGTCTGCACCGCGCCGCAGGGTGTCTCGGCGCGAGCCGGGCATTGATGAAGTCATGGGTGCGCTCGACCGATTGGACGAACAGGTGCAGGGGCTTGCGAGACCGGACCCAAGGGAAGACTATCGCCAGGAGCATCGCGCGGACTACCGGGATGAGTCGCTTCGGCCAGCGCCGACGCCACGTCCTCGCCCGGGAAGCTATGCCATCGACAATCTGCCGGCTGACGAACCCTATTATGACGAGGACGATGCCTACGAAGCGCAATATGCGCCGCAGCCCTCCCGCCAGCGCGATCGGGACGTACGCTCCAGAAGCGAAGCGTCCATGCATATCTACAAGGACCTCGGCCGCCGCATCGACGCGTTGAGAGCGCCGCAGGAACAGGCCTTCAATCAGGTTCGCGATGAGCTTGGTTCGTTGCGCGAGGCACTTGGCGGCCTGTCGCGCGGCACCAATGAAACCGTGAGCCGGCAGAATGCGGAACTGCGTCGCCTGTCCGACATGGTCGAGCGTCTGCGCGCCGACAAGAAGAACGACCAGCTTGCCCGCGAGATCCGCAAGGAAGTCGCCGACCTGAAGGACATGGTCGGCCGCACGAACGTGGAAGGGGCACTCCAGACCCTCGAGCACGGGTATGCCCATATCCTGCAGCGCCTCGATGAATTGTCCCGTGCGTCTGTGGATCCCCGCGTCCTGCGCGGTGTGACTGCGCGCCTCAATGAAATCGAGGACGCCTTTGCCGCGCTGCCGCGGTCCGAGCACATGATGGTGCTGGAAGACCGGGTCGTCAGCATTGCCGAACGCATGGAAGAGCTCCTGCAGCGCAAGGGCCATGCCGATATCGAACCGCTTCGCGCGGAACTGCGAGAAGTGCGCGGCTTTGTCGAACAGATCGATATCAAGGGTCTTGTCGAGGGTATCGATGACCGGATGAAGTTCGTGTCCGGCCGCCTCGACGATCTGGAAGTCCTGGCCCGGGAACAGCGCGGCCTGGACAGCCGCCTGTCCGCCATGGAACAGCGCATGCCCGAGCCGGAAACGATCTCCAGGCTGCAGGGCCGCCTGGAAGACATCGTCGGCATGATGGCCGACGACCGCGCAGCTCCGGTGGACACTCAGCATCTGGGTCAGGTTGACCGGCGTCTCGATGAGATCGTGGACCGTCTCGAGCGGATGGAGCAGGCAGGTCCGCTTCCGTCGACCGACACGGGCGCCTTTGCAGCGCTGGAACAGCGTCTGGAAACGATCTCCGGCAAGATCGATGCGATCGAAAAGAAGTCCGCGCGCCCCGTGCCGGTTCTGGATGCGGCCGCGATGCGGTCCGGCGGCAATGCGCCGGACACCAAGTTCATGGCCCAGCTTCAGGAGCGGTTGAACGATCTGACTGCACGTCTGGATCAGCCGAAAGACACGGTCACGACATCCGACCTCGACAAGCTGCGCGCGGAGATCGGATCCATGCGTGCCAGCGTGTCCGCACCGGCATCGACAGAAGCGCTCGAGCAGCGGATTGCCGATCTGGCGCAGATCGTGTCGAAGGGTGCCGATGTTACCGACGACAGCCGTTTCGAACAGCTCGGAGCCAAGGTTGCCGCGCTTGCGGAACAGATCGAAAGCACGTCTACGCAGGCGTTCAGCATGGAGCAGTTCTCGCCGTTCCTGGAGCGGATCGAGAAGGGCCTGGAAAAAACCCGCTCGGACGTTGTGGGCATCGCCCGCGAAGCGGCAAGGGAAGCGATCGAAAGCGCACCGGCACCAGGAAGCGGCCAGTACGATCAGGCCATCACGGAACTTCAGTCCGATCTGAAGCGGTTGCTTGACGCTGCTGAAGGCACTGACGAACGGACGCGGAACACCTTTGACGGGGTCAAGTCCGTGCTGGGCTCGCTGACCGAGCGCCTTGACAACCTGGAACGTGCCGACCACTTCGGTGAAACGCCGGCCTCCAGCTTCTCGCCGATCAAGGTTGACGAACCGGCCCCGTTGTTCTCCAAGGCCCCCCAGGCCAGGAAGACGGAAGGCGAGCAGCAGACCGCTGATGCACCGCGTGCCGATGACCGGACCCGTGATCGCAAGGCAGACTTCATCGCAGCAGCCCGCCGCGCAGCACAGGCAGCTTCCGCGGAAGCTGCACAGCTGGAAAAGCGGCAGAAGGTAACGGAAGAACCTGAAGCTGCCGATGAGGAACGCGGCAAGGCCCGTGTCGGCTGGCTGCGCAACGTTCTCAAGCGCGACAAGTCCGCTGCGAAGGAAGACAAGGCCGAACCGGTCGGAGATCTGGAGCTGAATGCCGAGGACGTTGCCGACCAGGCGTTTGAAACCCAGGATGCTACCGTTCTGCCGGGTGATCGCCCGGCACCGGAAGCTCCGCAGGCCTCCAGCGGCCGTCGTCGGGCCATTCTCTATACGGCTGCCGCCGTTGTCCTGTTGATCGGAACACTGCAGGTGTTCCGCCTGGCAACCGGTGGCCCGGAAGAGGCCGATCAGCTTGCCGCGAACACGCCGGAAACCGTTGAAGCTGTTCCTGCGCCGGAAATGGCAGACGCTGCTCCGGTACAAGCCGACGTTCAGCCGGACGTTGAGGTTACCAGCGAGGTCGCTCTTGCAGAGAGCCGCGGCGTCGGATCTGCGGCTGAAGGCGCAGAAACCGGGGCTGTCAGTGCGATGCCGGACGAGACAGCCGACACGATGCCAGAACAGGCCCCGGCCGTTGCATCAGCGCAGTCCGCGCCGCCGCAAACGACACCGGTTACCGAAAGCAATAATGTTGAGGCTGCTTCCGCGTCCGGTCCGCTTGCCCCTGAAACCGAACTGGCGTTCGCGCCGCCCGCAGGCGTTGCAAGCAGCTTTGGCAAAGCAGGTGAAAGCACTGTGTCCGGGTTCCAACCGGCAAGCGAAGCGGGTGCTCCGGCAAGCCTCCTTGCAAATCTGCCGCCGGAAGGCGTTGGCCCGATGGCGCTGCGTAGCGCTGCTGCCAGCGGCAATGCGGCCGCAGAATTCCTGGTGGGTGTGAAATTCACCGAAGGCAGCGGTGTATCGGCGGATCTGTCCAAGGCAGCAGTCTGGTATCAGAAAGCGGCCGACAAGGGGCTCGCGCCTGCCCAGTACAGGCTCGCAAGCCTCTACGAAAAGGGCCGTGGTGTCGACAAGGACCTGCCGAAGGCAAAGGCCTGGTATTCCAAGGCAGCCGAAGCCGGTAATGCGAAGGCCATGCATAACCTCGCGGTTCTTTATGCCGAGGGAGGTGGTGAACAGCCTGACTATGCAGCTGCTGCCAAGTGGTTCGAAGAAGCCGCCAATTTCGGCGTCAAGGACAGCCTCTTCAACTTGGGCATCCTCTATGCCGGCGGCATCGGCGTCGATAAGGACCTTGTCGCCAGCTACAAATGGTTCGCGATTGCAGCCGATCAGGGCGATCCGGAAGCAGCCAAGCGCCGCGACGATGTCGCCAACATGATGGACCAGGAAACCCTGGCCAATGCCCGGCTCGCGGTCGAAAACTTCAAGCTGAAGACACCGAACGCGGCGGCCAACAAGGTGACGATGGAGCCGGGTTGGGTGGACAGCGCTACATTGCCGGCGGAAAAGGTGTCGATCCAGGCGCCCGACAACACGGCCATGGTCAAGGAAGCCCAGGACAAGCTCAACTACCTCGGTTTTGACACCGGTACCCCGGACGGCCAGATGGGCCCGCGCACCCGCAGCGCGATCCGCGCCTTCCAGCGGAGCATCGGAATGCCGGAAACCGGAGAAGTCGACAACCGTCTGCTGGACGAGTTGAAGAGCCAGGCGATTTAAACCATCCCTTCAGGCATCCGGGGATGGGCGCGACAAACGGCGACCTGATGAAACGAACACCCAGCCGGGCTAGATGCCCGGCTGGGTGTTCTCACATTGCGGCCCGCATCGTTTGTTCACGGTGACACGAAATGGAAAATTCTTCGCCAACGGCGCTACTGCCTATTCGCCGATGGAACAGGCAGACCCTGAATGCAGTCAGATATTCGAATGCGAAGCACTATAGGCGTGGTTTCAAAAACAGACCGAAACGCGGGATATATCCGCAACGCAATGGTCGAATTCCGCCTGGCACTTGTCTAAAATCGGCGAACCGAACCAAACCGACCTGCTGGCCGGTTGACATGCCGGACTGTACAGGTCTTTAACCATTTCATCGTAATCTTTACGCAGTCATTTCTGCAGTTTTCCGGTTGATCCCGTGCAATTATACCTGCCCATAGCCGAGATTCCGGTGAATATCTTCGTGATATTCGGCATGGGCGGCGCCGTGGGTTTTCTGTCGGGGCTGTTCGGTATTGGCGGTGGCTTTCTGCTGACGCCGCTTTTGATCTTCTCCGGTATCCCGCCCGCGGTTTCCGTTGCCACTGTCACCACGCAGGTGGTTGCCTCTTCGTCATCGGCCGTCGTCACCTATTGGCGACGAAAGGCCATTGACCTGAAACTCGGCACAATCCTGCTCTGCGGCGGTGTCATAGGGTCGTTTATCGGCGTCATATTGTTTGAGGTTCTGCAGTCCATCGGTCAGCTGGATGTCGTGATTTCGCTGTCCTATGTGACGTTCCTGGGCGCCATTGGCGGCCTGATGCTGTTCGAATCCATCCGTGCCATCCGTCGGCGCAAGTCCGGCGTTGCGCCCAAAGCCCGCAAACCCGGTCAGCATAACTGGATCCACGGGCTGCCGCTGAAAGTCCGTTTCCGGCGCTCCAAGCTTTATGTTAGCATCATCCCGGTTGTCGGCCTTGGCGCGATCATCGGCTTTCTCGGCACGATCCTGGGGATCGGCGGCGGCTTCATGATGGTGCCTGCGCTGATCTACCTGCTGCGCGTGCCCACCAGCATCGTCATCGGCACATCCCTGTTCCAGATCCTTTTCACGATGGCAGCTGCAACCGTGTTCCATGCCATGGGCACGAAGACTGTCGACATCGTTCTGGCCATGACGTTGATGGTCGGCGGTGTGATCGGAGCCCAGTTCGGGGCCCGCATGGGCCAGAACCTGCGCGGCGATCAATTGCGTCTGCTGCTTGCGCTTCTGGTCCTGGCTGTCGGCTTGCGCTTTGCGGTCGACCTGCTGCTGACACCGGACGATTTCTATTCCATCGCGATCCGGAAGGGGGCAGGGGCATGAGCCGGCTGATCCTGCTTCTGTCGATTGTCGTTGGCTTGGCAACCGGCGCTGCTGCCCAGAGCCGGCCGAACCAGGAACTGGTGACGTCCCTGTCCTCGGATCTGATCTCGATCCAGTCCAATTTCACGGGCACGGAAATCGTCATCTTCGGGCAGGCCAGCAACATCGAGCGCCAACCCAACGATCCGAGCGGCTATGAACTGGCCATCGTCGTGGAGGGGCCACCGCAGGACATCACTACGCGGCGCAAGGGCCGTTTTCTGGGTGTTTGGGTGAACCGTGAGGCCGAGCGGTTCCAGAACGTTCCCTCCTACTACGCGGTCGCCAGCACCATCAATATCGGCAACCTTGCGAACCGCACGGTTCTTGACGACCTTGGCATCGGCCTCAACCACATCAACCTGGCTGTCTCGGGCGTTTCCAATGTCGCACTGTCAGACAGGGATGATTTTCGCCGTGCCTTCGTCCGGCTGCGGGAGCAGATGGGTCTTTACTCGGAACAGCAAACTTCGATCACCTTTCTGACAGATACGATGTTCCGAACAAATATTCCCCTGCCGGCCAACATCCCGGTGGGAGACTACAAGGTCAAAAGCTTCCTCTTCCTCCATGGCGAGGTGGTGGCCCAGACGGAGCAGACGCTGGCTGTTGCCAAAAGCGGTTTCGAACAGGTCACCTTTGAACTGGCGCAGTCCTATCCGTTCTTCTATGGCCTCCTCGCGGTGTCACTGGCCATTTTCACAGGCTGGCTCGCCGGTGTGATCTTCCGCAAGGACTAGGCAGTCCCGATCTCGGCCCTCCCGATCTTGTCTTCTCGAGCCGATCGTGTCCTCCCCGGCTTACCCATCTGACCAAACGCCGATTGGTATCGTCGGAAACCGCATGTTTGCGCACTTTCCGCTGGCGCTTGCCGCCGCCGCGGCTATTCTCAAGTCCACAGAATTTTCAGACTGTTGGGGCAGGCGGATATGACAGAAGAACCCTCATCCACACCACGGGTGGAAACAGTTGTGAAACCGGACCCGACGCTGGATGCCAAGGTCATCGATATCGCCATCCGCCTGGGCGTTCTGGGGCTCTTTGCCTATTTTTCACTTCAGCTCGTCGCACCGTTCTTTCTGTTCCTGGTCTGGGCGGTGGTGCTGACGGTCGCACTCTATCCGGTCTTTGACTGGCTTGCCGCCAGGCTTGGTGGACGAAAGGTTCTTGCCGCAGTCCTGATCACGCTCTTCTGTCTTGCAATCGTGATCGGTCCGGTTGCCGTCTTGATCGTCAGTCTCGTGGACACGCTTCAGGGCTGGTACCACGGCATGGCGAACGGCGTCCTCAAGCTGCCGCCCCTGCCTGAGAAACTCGCCGGGGTGCCGGTCGTCGGTGCCAAGATTTCCGAAATCTGGCAACTCGCCGGTCAGGGGCTGGAACAACTCCTGGCCAAGGTCGGGCCGACGCTGGTTCCGGCCGGCAGCCGCATCCTCGGAGTTCTGGCTACGCTCAGTGGCAGCGTGCTGTTCTTCATCGTGTCCATCATTCTCGCAGGCTGCCTGTTTGTGCCCGCCCCGTCCCTGGCAAAGGGCACCAAGCTGTTTGCAGACCGCATCATCGCACCGCGCGGATCTGAATTTGTCGATCTGGCCGGTGCAACCATCCGCAACGTCTCGCGCGGTGTCATTGGGGTTGCTGTCGTCCAGGGGCTGCTGACGGGGATCGTGCTGATTGCGTTTTCCGTGCCGCTTGCCGGCGTCCTGACCTTCGTGGCGCTGATCCTGTGCATCATCCAGATCGGCCCGGCACTGGTGATTGTTCCCACGATCATCTGGGCCTGGAGCTCCTGGGACCTGGTGCCGGCACTCCTGTTCACCGTGCTGATGGTTCCGGTGATGCTCATCGACAATGTCCTGCGGCCAATTCTGATGTCCCGTGGCCTCAACGTGCCGATGCTGGTGATCCTGATCGGCGTTCTCGGCGGCACCATTGCCTATGGCTTGATCGGTCTCTTCCTCGGACCTGTCATCCTGGCGGTGTTCTACGAACTGACCATTGCTTGGGTGAAGGCAGGCGAGAAAAGGCCGCCTGAAGCGACGACCTTGCCCGATCGCTAGAGCGTCTGAAAATAGCCACTTACCGGATCTTCGGCGAGATGGCCGGAAATCATGGCCCAGGTTCCGTCAGCAATCAGTCCGTCGATATGTGCCTTGTGGATTGCTTTGTTTTCCCAGCTTTCGACAAGCGTGAAGCGGCATGCATCATCCATGTCTTTCAGAACCTCGACACCCTGACATCCGGACACGCGCGGAAGATCGGCCGAAACCGAGTGCATGATGGCTTCAAACGCCTCTTGCCGGTCCTTGAGCGCCTTGAATTGAACGACAACTTTTATGGCCATGGGGGATCCTTTCCGCGTCGGCTGTATGTTGCCGGAATGGGATAAACAGCCAAGACAGCTGGCGGCAGATCCATTCCTGCTGAACGGCTGCCCGATCCTGCGGAACTTTCCTCAAGTATCGTTCTGGCGAGGTGGGGCCAGCGTTTCGGCATATTGGCGCGGAGCCATGCCGAAAGAGGATTTGAAATCGCGCGTGAACTGGGACGTGCTTGCATAGCCGGCAGCCTCGGCTGCACGGGCCACGCTGGCGTTTGACGTCAGTAGGTGTTGCCGGGCGCGGTCGAGGCGTACCTGCTTGCGGTATTGAAGCGGCGACTGACCGAACAGAGCAGTGAAACCATGTGCGAAATGGGAGGGGCTCATGGCAACTTCGGCTGCGATTTCGGCAATCGTCAGGTCCGGACGTGCCGCGTGGGTCTCGATATAGCGCAAGGCCTTGACCAGCCTTTCATCCCTTGCACTGACCAGGGTCCTCAAGACGCCAAAGGCGTCGGACCGCAGGATCCGGTAACAGATTTCCTGCAGGCACAGCGGTGCCAGCACATGGCAGTCGGCTGGATCCCGAAAAGAGGTGACGAGGCGCAGCAGCGAACCGGCAAGTTCATCGTCCAGTGGTTCACAGGAGATAAGCGCGCCTTTGGCCGGGGAAGACGCATGGGCATCGGTTTCGGCAAGGCGAACCAGTGTTTGAGCAATCAGCTCAGGTGACAATTGCAGTTTGAGGGCCAGATAGGGCTTT
This sequence comes from Labrenzia sp. THAF191a, assembly GCF_009363335.1. Taxonomy (GTDB): domain Bacteria; phylum Pseudomonadota; class Alphaproteobacteria; order Rhizobiales; family Stappiaceae; genus Roseibium; species Roseibium algicola. The sequence goes on along the minus strand of NZ_CP045333.1, from coordinate 5,945,709 downwards.
GCCGGTGTGCCCTCGACAACTGCGCTGTAAGAAGCGTCACCATGAAACGCGATAACCTGGCTAGGGTCATTGACGATCTGCTCGTCACCCAGGCAAACGCGTTTCAGCCCGGAGACGGCAACGGCGACGGAAAGTCCCTTGTTCCGGCCACGGTGATAGGGAAGGCATTCCGACAGTTTCAGAGCCCAGACGGAGCCGAGAGGGGACGGAGTGACCCCTTCCGTTTTCGCAAACTTCCGAACGGCATCACTCAGTGCAGCGATTGCTGGTGAAGCACTGTCGGTATAGACGGAGTGGCAAGCTTGTACGGGAGAATTCGTCAGCATAGCTCTGGCTTAGCCAACGGCAGCCATGAGCACAAGCGGCAGATGAAGCGTCAGTCCCCGACCAGACGGCTGGCAGTGAAGGGGAACAGGCGGTCATTACCAAGCATGAAAACGGAAAACTGCCGTCGCCGGAAGAGCATGCCATAGGCTTCATCTGTGACATTGAGCCCGCCGGTCAACGCGCCAAAGGCGGGCAGGACAAGACGGGTGCCGTCGGTAACGAAGCAGGCCCGCCGGATCGAGCGGCCGAAGCGGCGCACGCGGGCGGCCGGATGCAGATGTCCGCAGATTTCTCCTGCGGTCGACGTGGAACCGACCTTCTCGATTGGTTCGTGCCGGAAGGTCAGCGGGCCGATGGTGATTTCGTCGACCGTTACACCGCACAGGCGTACCGGTGCAATCGGATCGTGGTTTCCCGTGACCCAGATCCATTCACGGCCGAGCTGAAGGGTCGTCAGCATCGCGCGATAGGGGGCTGGCAACCGGTCGGAGCCGTCGGGATCGTGGAAACTGTCGCCAAGGCAAATGACGCAAGCCGGATCGAAGGCATCGATTACGCCGGCAAGCTTCTCCAGCGTTGCTCCGGTGTCATAGGGCGGAAGCATCACGCCGCGCCGGGCGTAGCTGGACCCTTTTTCAAGATGGAGATCCGCGACGATCAGGGTGGACTCGTCCGGCCACCACAAGATCCCGCTGTCGTGCAGACCGACCAGCTGGCCATTGATCTGAATGTCATGACATACCGGCGCAGCAGCATATTTGCGCAAATGGGATGTCAGGGCACTCATTCCATAGCCTCCAGTACGAGTTCTTCGGCTGCCTCTGCCAACAGCGTGTCCATGGCCTCCCCGTAGACCGGTTCCTTCCCTATTTCCAGGAGAATTGGCACGGCGAGGGGAGAGACGTGCGGGAGTTCAGTATGCGTGATTCGTCCTCGGATCCGGGCAAGAAGTTCCCCCAAACGCGAGATATCCAAAAGTCCTTCGGCGGCGTCGTTCCAGGTTGCCTTGAGTAATATGTGGTCTGGTTCATGGGCTCGCAGCACGTCATAGATCAGGTCCGAGGATACGGTTACCTGCCGGCCCGACTTCTCCAGCCCCGGATGGCGGCGTTCGATCAGACCGGCAATGACGGCACAATTACGAAACGTACGTTTCATGAGGCTGGATTCGGCGAGCCAGGCATCCAGATCGTCGCCGAGGATGTCTTCCTCGAACAATCGGTCGAGAGGAATTCTGCCGGAAGAAAACAGCAGAGACAGGTCTCCGAGGCCCCAGACGGCAAGGGCATAGTCGTTGGCGACGAAGCCGAGCGGGTTCGCACCCAGCCGCTCCAGACGCTTGGTCAGCAGCATGCCAAGTGTCTGGTGTGCCAGTCGTCCCTCGAACGGATAACAGACCATGTAGTGCTTGTTGGCGCGCGGAAACGTCTCCACCAGCAAGCCGTCCCTTGCAGGCAGGACGGATTTCTCCCTCTGGATGTTCAGCCAGTCGCGCACCTGTTCGGGCAGCGCCTTCCAGCTCTCGGGTGTCGCCAGCATCGTGCGGACGCCTTCAGCGAGATAGGTGGAGAGCGGAAACTTTCCGCCCATGTAGGACGGGATCATCGGATTGTCCGATGTGGTGCGCGAAACATAGGCCTCGTTTTCGCGGATGCCCTCGAAACGCACCACCTCGCCGCCGAAAAGAAACGTGTCGCCCGGCGCCATCTGCTCCAGAAAATACTCTTCCATCTCACCCAGAACACGCCCGCCGCGGCCGACGGGTGTTCTTCGCCCCGCGGCCTTGGAGCGCACCAGCCGCACCTTCAGCATCGGGGCTTCGACAATGGTGCCGACGTTCAGCCGGTATTGCTGTGCGATCTTCGGGTGGGAAATCCGCCAAAGCCCGTCCTGGCCTTTCCGCAGCTTGGCATATTGATCGTAGCTTTTGAGTGCGTAGCCGCCGGTAGCGACGAAATCGAGCACCCGCTCGAACGTCTCCCAGTCGAGATGCCTGTAGGTTTCAGAGGACCGTATTTCATTAAAGACATCCAACGCATCCAACGGGTCTGCGCAGGCAAGGCCGAGCAGATGTTGGGCAAGCACGTCCAGCGCGCCCTGGCGCAGCGGCGGCGTGTCCTGATCGCCGCGCATCGACGCGGCAAGGGCCGCCTGACACTCGAGCACCTCGAACCGGTTGGAGGGGATGAGGATCGCCTTCGACGGTTCGTCCATGCGGTGGTTGGCACGGCCGATCCGCTGGGCAAGGCGGCTGGCCCCTTTTGGCGCACCGATGTTGACCACCAGATCGATATCGCCCCAGTCGATGCCCATATCCAGCGAGGAGGTGGCAACCACGGCCTTCAGCGCACCGGAGGCCATGGCCGTTTCGACTTTCCGCCGCTGGCCGACATCAAGAGAGCCATGATGCAGCGCGATCGGCAGCGTGTCTTCGTTTATGCGCCAGAGTTCCTGAAACACCATTTCGGCCTGGCTGCGCGTGTTGACGAACAGCAGCGATACGTTGTGCGCCTTGATCAGCTTGTAGATGTCGGCAATGGCATAGCGCGACGAGTGGCCGGACCAGGGAACGCGTTCTTCGCTCTCCAGGATCGAGATGTCGGGCTTGGCGCCACCGGCAACCTCAACGACATGAGACAGCGCCCGGCCATTCGGGTCGGGCTGATCGACAAGATAGGCGCGCAGGTCATCCGGTTCGGCGACAGTTGCCGACAGGCCTATGGTCCTGAGGTTCGGGGCAAGACGCCTCAGCCGTGCCAGGCCAAGTGCCAAGAGGTCGCCACGCTTGGAGGTCACCAGCGCATGCAACTCGTCCAGAATAACGGTTCGAAGCGAGGCAAACATCCGTGCCGAGGCAGGATCCGACAGAAGCAGGGCAATCTGTTCCGGCGTGGTCAGCAGAATGTCCGGTGGATTGAGCTTTTGCCGCTGGCGCTTGTGAGAGGGCGTGTCACCGGTGCGGGTTTCCAGCCGGACGGCAAGATCCATTTCCGAAACCGGAGCCTCCAGGTTGCGGGCAATATCGACCGCAAGTGCCTTCAGCGGCGAGATGTAAAGTGTGTGGATGCCATTGCCCGCGGAACCGGGTTTTCTTTTGCCCTGTGCTTCCAGTTCCACCAGGCTTGGCAGGAACCCGGCCAGGGTCTTCCCGGCGCCCGTTGGCGCAATCAGCAGGGTGGAATGGCCCTGTTGCAGATGATCGATCAGTTGCAGCTGATGGGGCCTTGGAGCCCATCCCCGCGAGGCAAACCAGCTTTGGAATCTGTTTGGTAGCAACTGCACGTCCATGGCTTTGGTTTTAGGCCAGGGATGGGTGAAAGGCGAGGGGGAATGTTCCTTGATTGTTCAGCTTGTGTTCAGGTGACCTATGGTCAATTCTGCGCGAATATGACCTAGGGGAGGTTCTTTTGAAAACATTGGTATTTATGGGACTTTTGTCAGTAACCGTTCTTTGTGCAGGTGGAAGCGCAAATGCTTCGGAAAGCCTCAATTACCGTTGCAAGCTCGGCAATCAGTTCGTCTTCATTGAAACGATCCCGGAAGAGGGGCGCGCAATTCTCGAGGATATCAACGGCAAGACAATCCTGGTGCCGGACGGGCGGGGTGGTTACTTCAACGATGACGAGGAAATCTCTTTTGAGCGGGCTAAAGCCGTTCCTGAACTCTGGCTTGGAGACGTGTCGCATAACTGCGAAATAGCGGCGTCAGATTCCATCGGCCAGAGCCAGGCAAGCAACGCTGTTGGAAAGAATGAAACGCAATTGAATCTCCAGGGCCAATCTCGAGGGGGCAAGTTGCGCGCAGGTCCGGGAACGAATTTCGCGCAGGTCGGCAGCCTTTCGGAGGGGAACTGGGTCACCATCCTGAAAAACAGTGGTGTTCGAATGGACGGCTACGACTGGTTTGAAGTCGTGACCGACAGCGGATTGCGCGGTTTCCAGTGGGGCGGGATCATGTGCTCCAACGGCTCGAAGATTGCCGGTGTCTATCAAGCTTGTGGTGCGCAGGCGTCTGCGCAGCCGGCCACGAAAGTGGCTCAGCAACTCGGTGGTGGCTGGATGGCGTTTGCCCTGGCTCCTGGCGGAGCCTTTGGTCATGGTGCTGCCCCCACCAGGGCAGCCGCGGAACAATTCGCCATGCAATATTGCGGCAACAATCAATGCCGGATTGCGGACGCCACCCAGGCAAGGTGCCATGCATTGGCTGTTTCGCCTTCCAGCAACGGTATTGGCGCTGGCGACAGCGAGCAGGCAGCGATGAACTTTGCCATGGGCTGGTGCTCGAACAGCGGCGCAAGCGGCTGCCGTATCGAGTATTCCTATTGCCAGTGAGCCACTTGCTAGTGAACCACGACGCCATGGCCATGCGACCTTTTCGACGCATGGCCATGGCACATCCGCAAATCAGACCTATCTAGCGACGGATGTCCGATCTACTGACGCTGACACCCGAAGGCCTTTATTGTCCTGAAGCAGGTGTACATATCGACCCCGTCCGCCCGGTCGAAAGGGCAGTCATCACGCATGGCCACGCAGATCATGCGCGTTCGGGCCATGGCGCGGTGCTGGCAACGGGCCAGACGCTCGACATCATGGCAATCCGCTATGGCGAGAACTTCTGCGGATCGGCACAGGCGATCGGATATGGCGAGGCATTGAAGCTTCGGGATGTCGAGATCTCACTGCACCCTGCAGGTCATGTACTTGGCTCTGCACAGGTTCTGCTGTCATCTGCCGGGCGGCGAACCGTCGTATCGGGAGACTACAAACGGCAGGCAGACCCGACCTGCGCGCCTTTCGAAGTGGTGCCCTGCGATACCTTCGTTACCGAGGCGACCTTCGGCCTGCCGGTGTTTCGTCATCCCCCGGCGCGAGAGGAGATTGCCAAGCTGCTGTCGTCGCTGGAGCTGTTTCCGGAGCAGACCCATCTGGTCGGTGCCTATGCGCTCGGCAAGGCGCAACGTGTTCTCGCAGAATTGCGGGCGGCCGGTTACGAAAAGACGGTCTACCTTCACGGCGCATTGGAGAAGCTGACGGCCTATTACCGAAGCCAGGGGATCGAACTTGGCGATGTCGAACCTGTCGGCCAGCGCGGCAAGGAGCTTGCCGGTGAAATCGTCATGTGTCCGCCCGGCCAGCTTTCGGACCGTTGGTCCCGCCGGTTCGGTGATCCGGTCGCGGCGATGGCCTCGGGGTGGATGCGTGTTCGGGCGCGGGCGCGTCAAAGAGGGGCAGAGTTGCCTCTGATCCTGTCCGACCATGCCGACTGGGACGACCTTTGCCGCACCATTCTGGAAACGGGTGCCGAGCAGATCTGGGTGACCCATGGCGCGGAGGAGGCACTTGTCCACTGGTGCGAATTGAATGGACGAAACGCCCGCCCGCTCAATATGATAGGCTATGACGACGGCGAGGACGCCGACGTTGCGCGGGCCGCACAAGGCTGATCCGGCTCACGCGAAATTGCGGCATTTATTTCCTTTTGGGGAGAGGCAGTCATGGCGGACGACGGTGAATTTGCAGGTGCCGGCAACGGCCAGACAAACGGCGCCGGGGCTGGTGCCAACGGCGAAGCCGAAGAGGCGATTGCACAGCTCTTTGACGACTATCAGGCCGGCTTCAACGATTATGACATCGACAGGATCTGCGACTGCTTCGCCCTGCCGACCATCATCTGGCAGCACGAGAAGGGGCATGTCTTCAACGACGACGAGGAGTTGATCGAGAACATCGAAGCGCTCCTTCAGGCATTGGAAAAGGAAGGCGTGTCCCATTCGGACTTTCACGTCGTATCCAGCCACGTGAGCGGCTCGGTCGCACTGGTGACCCTCGACTGGAGCCAGGAAACGGCGGACGGCGAAGCCGTGTTCGAGTTCACCTGCCATTATCAGCTTATCCAGGACGGAGCGGATTGGGTTATTGCCTGCATCGTCAATGAATAGAACGACAGGCCGGAGGGCAGGGTGCCTTGCCCTGCCGATCCTTTGCCTGCTTTCGGTCCTGTCGGGAACCGCAGCGGGCGAAACGCAGGCTATCTATGGGGCATTGACGCCAGCATCGGAAACCTTGCGAGCCTGCACACTTCCGGAGATGACGCCTGGCAAGGTGTTGCTGGAGACCGATTGCCGTTATACGGAACCGGTCGTAATTTCTGCCGACAACATCCTGCTGGATTGCCGCGGTGGCACGATCACGGGCATGCACCGGCGCGGCATTACCATTCGGCCAGGCCTGAAAAACATCACCATTCGCGATTGTCGCCTCGACGATACCGGCGGCATCCTGATTGAAGGTCAAACGCCGTCGGATGACGCGGCGGCGCGGGACGAGGCGCGGGCAAATTCGTCCCAAGGGGTCGTGCTCGACCATCTGACCATCACCAAGTCCTACATGACAGGTGTCTTTGTCGATCACTACGTTGTCGGCGCAACGATCCGTAATTCCATCGTTGCCGATGGTCATCATGTTGGCATCTATCTGGAGCATGGGTCGCAGAAGAACGTCGTTTCCGGCAATCTGATCCGCAACAATGGCCTCTTCACCAACAAGGGCATCCGGCGCATCGGCCCGACCCGCCGAGAAGGCCTGTCCGTGGATGGATCCGCGTACAACCTGATCGAAAACAACATCTTCGACAGCAACGCTTTCGGCGGCATCTTTCACTACAAGAACTGTTGGGAGTTCCACACCACCAACCCGGAAAGCCGACCGCGCCTGCAAGGATCGGACGGCAATGTCATCCGCGGCAACGTCTTTCGGAACATGGACATCGGCATCTGGGTTGCCTCGCGCCAGGCGCGCGATCTGGTGATGTGGGACTGCGGCGACAAGAGCCCTTACGACAGTCCGGTTTCACTGGCCCCGATGATGGGTGACCGCCCATGGGGGCAGTCCGACAGTTTTCTGGGATATCACTTCAACCCGGAACTCATCGCCGGTTTTGTCGACAAGAACGCGCTTGCTCCCAGATGGCCGTTTCCGATGGAGCTGCACCTTTACGAGGATTTCGCCGAAGACAACACGTACCAGGACAACTGCTTCGAGAACCTTGTCACGGGCATCCGGATCGAGGACGACGGCAACACGGTCCGGGACAATCTGTTTGTGGGAGACTTCGAATACCTTTATCTCGGCAGTCCGTTCCGGGCAAAAATGCTGAACCGGCCGATAGAGGGAACAGTGATAGAAGGCAACAAGAATGCCTCGCCCTCGTCGCGAAGCTTCCTGCAGAACAGCTTTCTGGCCGATGACGAGCACACGGACACTGTCATCGTCCAGCCCGATGTTGGTTCATCCGTGCCTGCGCCGGATACCTGCAAGACGGGACAGACCTAGACCGGTTCAAATGAAAAAAGCCGGTAACACGGGTCACCGGCTGTTGTTGTTCACAGGCCCTTCTGTTTGTCATCCCGGACGCAGCGAAGCGAGGATCCGGGATCGGGGTACCGATGACTTTAAGAAAAACCTGAAAACAGAAAGGCTTGCGCCTCCCCGGTCCCGGCTCGCGCTACGCTTGGCCGGGATGACGACAGGCGAGGCAAGTCTGGTTCATCGTCTTTGCCGGTGACACAGGTTACCGGCTTTCTGTCAGGGCTTTGTTTTCGAGGCCTTGCGCTCGGCGCGCGACGGCTTGTTTTTCTTTGCGGCCTTTTTCTTGGGCGGCGCGGAGTTGGCGGCAGACCGGGTCCGCGGCTTGCGCCGATCGCCGTCCGGGCCATCAGCGGCACGTTCCTTGCGCTTGGGAGCGCGGTCGCCGCCGTCGAGGTCGCGAGCCAGTTCCTTGGTGTTCAGAGGCTCGTAGGCAGGGTGGTGCGGCACAAAATCGTCGTCACCGGACCGGCGGCGGGATTTGCCACGAGGTCCGTCAAACTTGCCGCGCGGCCCGTCGAATTTGCCTTTGGGACCGTCGAACTTGCCTCTGCCTTCGCGCTTCGGCCGGCCGGATTTCATGCTGTCTTCGGCACCGAGGCTTTCATAGTCCGGTGCATCTGCACCACGCGGACGGCGCTTGGGCGGGCCGGAACGGTCGGACCGGTCACGGCGGAAGCCGTCTTCCTTCGGCGGGGCAGGGATCTTGCCGCCACGTGCATCAAGCAGTGTGATGGTGGCATTTTCCTCGCCCGTGCCTTCGCGCTTGACCACATCGGCGAAGCGCTGGCCATGACTGCCGGCGATTTCGAAGTAGAGCTCGTTCTGGAAGATCTTGATCGCGCCGACTTCCTTCTTGGTGACGTGACCGGCACGACAGATCATCGGAAGGATCCAGCGCGGTTCTGCGCGCTGGCGGTGGCCGAGCGACAGCGAGAACCAGATGCCGTCATCGAACTTGCCGGTGATTTCCGCATTGCGGCCACCGCGCGAGCCGGCATCCCTGCCTCGGAGCGACGTCTCATCGAGATCGGAGACTTCTTCCGGAGCGGGCAGACGCGACTGACGCAGCTTGACGAAGGCGGCTGCAAGCTGTTCCGGGCTGTGAAGCGCAAGCAGCTCGTTCGCGATCGCCAGTTCTTCTTCTTCCAGTTCCACCTTGAGTGCGGGATCGGCCAGAAGCCGTTCCTTGTCCTTGGCTCGGATGTCGTCTGCGGTCGGAGCCCCCTTCCAGGTCGCCGTGATGCCGGCAAAATGCAGCACGCGCTCTGCCTGGCGGCGGCGCGGGAAGGGAACCATGAGCACACAGGTGCCCTTGCGGCCGGCACGGCCCGTACGGCCGGAGCGGTGCAGCAGGGCGGCCTTGCCTGTCGGCAGGTCGGCGTGGATCACCAGATCGAGGTTCGGCAGGTCGATACCGCGTGCGGCAACGTCGGTTGCCACACACACACGGGCGCGGCCGTCCTTCATCGCGGCCAGTGCGCTGGAGCGCTGCTCCTGGCTGAGTTCGCCGGAAAGGGACACGATGGAGAAACCGCGGTTCGCAAGGCGCGATGTCAGCCGGCTGACGGCTTCACGCGTCGAGCAGAAGACGATTGCCTTTTCCGCTTCATGCTGGCGCAGCACGTTGATGATGGCGTTTTCGCGCTCGTTCGGGGCAACCGGATGCGCGACGTAGTCGATATCGCCGTGCTGTTCGCGAGCGTTGATGGTCGACAGGCGAACGGCATCCTTCTGGAAGCGCTTGGCGAGTTCTGCAATCGGCTTTGGAACCGTTGCTGAGAACATCAGCGTGCGCCGGTCCTGCGGCGCGGTATCCAGAATGAATTCCAGGTCTTCGCGGAAGCCCATGTCGAGCATCTCGTCGGCTTCGTCGAGCACGACAGCCTTGATTTCCGACAGGTCCAGTGCGCCACGTTCGATATGATCGCGCAGGCGGCCAGGCGTTCCCACGACAATATGAACACCGCGTTCCAGTGTCCGCCGTTCGGTGCGCGGGTCCATGCCGCCGACACAAGAGGCCGTTACGGCGCCGGCTTCATTATAAAGCCAGGTCAGTTCTTCCTTCACCTGAAGGGCAAGTTCGCGGGTCGGGGCAATGGCCAGCGCAATGGGAGCGCCTGCCTGGCCGAGACTGTCCTGGCCGTCAAGCAGCGTCGGGGCGAGTGCGAGGCCAAAGGCAACGGTCTTGCCGGACCCGGTCTGCGCTGACACCAGAAGGTCGGCTTCCGGCGGAGCGTCGCTTAGAACGCTTTCCTGCACGGAGGTGAGGTTTTCATAGCCACGTTTCGCCAGCGCGGCCTTCAGCGCCGGGGCGAGAGAAGTCAAATCGGTCATAGAAATCTTTCAACTGCTCCGGATCTTCTGCATGCCAGTCAGCAGTCTACCGGATAGGGCCATCCAGTCATCGGCCCATGGATGGCCGCGGCTTATACAGGCATTTTGCCTTGCCGTCCATCCCGCATTTTTCAGGCGTGAAAGTGGTGCACTGGCAAAAACTGCAGTGATTTTACACATTGCGCTAGGTCCCGAGCGATGACACAAGCAAACTATTGTTCCTCGTACCCGGTCATCTTGTGGGGCGTTGACCAATTCTCTTCTGCCGTAGCTGAAATGAACTCGGCCTAGAGCCGGTGTTAGCTTTCAGCCCGCATTGAGATGGTGAGCTGAATTTTTTGTCTATGACGTAAGGGCTTGCAGTCCGGGCGCTTTCGCGGTTCGTATAGCGCTTATGCTGGCTTTTTCCCATCTGCTCGACCGGCTTTCGCTGGAACCCAGGCGCCTCGCCAAGGAAGCGCTCCTGATCCGTTATTTCCAGGAGGTCGCGGATCCGGATCGGGGATTTGCCCTGGCCGCACTGACTGGCGGGCTGAGTTTCAAACACGCCAAACCGGCCCTGCTCAGGGCTTTGATCGGCGAGCGGACGGACCAGGAGCTGTTCGCGCTTTCCTATGATTTTGTTGGTGACCTGTCCGAGACCATTGCGCTGATGTGGCCGCAGGCTGCAAACGGAGAGGTTGCCCTGAAAGAAGCTGCCCCCAGCCTGTCCGAAGTGGTCAAGCGGCTGGAAGGGGCCGGAAAGAGCGAAGTGCCCGGTTTGCTGACCGACTGGCTGGACACGCTGGATGAGACCGGCAGATGGGCCCTTTTGAAACTGGTGACGGGTGGTTTGCGCGTCGGGGTATCTGCGCGCCTTGCGAAAACGGCCGTGGCGAAGCTCGGTGGACTGGATGTTGCTTCAGTGGAGGAGGTCTGGCACGGGCTGGAGCCACCCTATGAAGCATTGTTCGCCTGGGCAGAAGGACTGAGCGGACAACCGCAAACATCCGATCCCGCACCATTCCGGCCGGTAATGCTGGCGCACTCCCTGGACGAGGACAAGGACACGGAGCTGCTGAACGCGGAGGACTTTGCGGTCGAGTGGAAGTGGGACGGCATTCGCGTTCAGGCGGCAGCCGGTCTGACAGAGCGTGGCGACCGCGTACGCCGCCTGTTCAGCCGGACCGGTGAAGACATATCCAGGGCCTTTCCCGATATTCTGGATTTGCTGACATTCGATGCCTGCATTGATGGCGAATTGCTGGTGGTGTCGGACGGTCAGGTGCGTCCTTTTGCAGATCTGCAAAAACGCCTCAACCGCAAGACCACCGGGCCAAAGCTGATCCGCGAATTCCCGGCAGCGATCCGTGCCTACGACCTGCTCAGTGTCGGCGGAACCGATTTGAGGGAGCTGCCGTTTGCAGAACGGCGCAAGGCGCTTGAAACCTTTATCACCGGATTGCCGGAGGGCAGTATCGATCTGTCGCCCATGGTGAAGGTAACCGGATGGGAGGAAATCACCTCCGCGCGCGCCGATCCCCATGCCCATCTGCCTCCTGCCGACGCCGATGCCGTTGAAGGCTTGATGCTGAAGCGGTGGGATGCGCCCTATGTCACCGGCCGGCCGAAGGGATTGTGGTTCAAGTGGAAACGGGAACCCTACCTGATCGATGCCGTGCTGATGTATGCGCAGCGCGGCCATGGAAAACGCTCATCCTTTTATTCCGACTATACCTTCGGTGTCTGGCGTGACGGGGAGGCGGGAGCCGAGCTGGTTCCGGTCGGCAAGGCATATTTCGGCTTTACCGATGAGGAATTGCGTGAAATCGACCGCTATGTGCGCAACAACACCATCAACCGGTTCGGACCGGTGAGGGAAGTTGTTCACGGCGCTGAAAAGGGGCTTGTGCTGGAGGTCGCCTTTGAAGGGCTCAACCGGTCCACCCGGCACAAGTCCGGTGTAGCCATGCGCTTTCCTCGCATTTCCAGACTGCGCTGGGACAAGCCGGCAGCCGAAGCCGACAGGCTGGAAACGCTTCAGGCAATGTTGCCAGGCGAAGAAGGGTAATTCGGTGTTCGACAACTCGCTTTTGAAAACCCGCCCTTAAGTCGTGCTTTGGCCATGGAAATATGGCACCCATGACAAGATACAAACGGCCAGACGCTTGTACCCCTGTTTCAACTGAAATGCTTGGGGCCAATAGCGCGAGGCCGGCAACCGGAGAGGCAATATGACGATCCGCAACAAATATCTGGCTCCTATGTTCCGCGGGCTGGCCGTGGCCGTTCTTCTGGCTCCGGCAGCTGTCGCCCAGGACAGTGTCGCCCCTGAAACCGCAGACGCAGTGACAAAGGGACAGGCAGACCGCTTTTCCCTGGTCAGGGTGGATGAGGATATCCTCAGGGTGGACCGGCAGAACGGGACCGTCTCCATTTGCAAGGAGCAGAGCGACGCCTGGCGCTGCAATCCGGTGCCGCTGGCAGAAGATGCCTATCTTGCAGAAATCAACGAGCTGGCCGGTGAAGTGGATCGCCTGACCGCCCGTGTGGAAGAGCTGGAAGGCAATGGCGTAAAGTCCGACAAGCAATTGCCGCCCGGTTCCGCACTTGATCGCCCAAAGGCACCCGGCTCCAGTCAGGGCGGACGCAGCCCATCGACAACCGAGGAAGATGAGGAACTGGAAAAGGTTCTGACTTTCACAGAAAGCGCCATGCGCCGGTTCTTTGGCATGGTTCGCGATCTGCAGAAGGACTTCGAGGGCGAGGCCAACTGATCGCCTGAAGTCAGATGAAAAAACAGCGTGTCCCTGCCAGGGGCACGCTGTGTCCGGCAATGCTTCTTGTCCGGGGATTGGTCAGTCGATCAGCATCTTGTTGATGCTTTGATAGGCTTCATCCGGCTGTTCCACGGCAACACGCCTGGTCAGATCCATCGTCAGTGCGACAACATCCAGAACGGCGGCGAGACGGTTCGTCCGTGTTTCAAACAGGTGATGGCGCATCGAGAAGGTCTTTGGATTGACGCCGGTAAAGCCGGAAATCACCAGCATTGCGTCGCCGGTCTTCAGCGGTGTGATCCAGGTCAGCTTCATTTCAACGGCCACCCGGCCGAAACCGTTTTCCGTCAGATAGGCGTGTGTCATTGGCGTACGCTGCCAGACATGGGCTACGCCGTCCGTGCAGCAGGACAGGGCAAATCTGTCGTCGGCCTTGCCGTCCGGACCGATATCGCGTGGCAAAACGGTTCCCCGGTAGACGATCTGGGCGCCTTTAGACTGCAGGGCCGCAAGCGTCGCACGTGCATTTGCCGGTCCGGCGGAAATCCCCCTTGGTCCGGCCTCTGCAATCATTGGCGTCTGGAAGTCGCGGAAGCGCTGGCGCAAGGTCTTCGCGGCGCTGGCGCTTGGCTCATATCCGTCGAGAGCTGTTGCCGATAGCGTTCCGGTGGCGGCGTCCCGCATTTCATGAATGACGGTGAGCATATGCGGGCCGTCGAAGGCGATGCTGGAGTGAACCGTGATCAGGTCTCCCGTGCGCATCTCCTTGTGGTAGCGCACGTGGCGCACCCGGCGAGCCCCCACGACGGTTTCGCTCAAGCCGGTCATCAGCCGGAACTGGCGATCTGCTTCCTCGAAGCGGCTGAAGTAGAACTGGACGTTCAGATGATCGTTTTCGTCACATTCCCAACGGTTCACAAATGAAAACAGCGTTGCCTGAATTGTCATAATTGCTTCGTGCACTCAGTGATTTTTGATTATGTGATGTGTATTGGACAGGTCATTTGTTGCTGTCTTTGCATTGATTATCAACAAGAAATGTAGATTCTGGAAAATTAGTTCAGGCAACGTTGAGGAAGCCGGTAAAATGAAAAGATCAACTGCGGCGAGGTGATTTAAACTTTAGGTTGTTTTTGTTGGTGGCTCTAACTTAACTATTTTTCTTGCGCCTGAAGGCAGCCTATTTGCCATGACAGCAGCGAATGCGCATCGCGTGAACATGGCGTGTTGGTCAAAAGCATGGTTTGACTTGCGCGTAACCCATGTTGCAAACATACTTCACAATGGCCGCAACAACGGGGCTTCGCCATAAAATCAAGAAGCGAGCGGGTGCAGGATGACTGCGACGCATGGCTCTGGCGGAACCTGCGGGCCAAACGGACCGTTGAGGGAGGAATAACAACGTGTCGGCGACATCGTATCGGTTCATCATCGCGGATGATCATCCCCTGTTCCGGGGTGCTCTGCGTCAAACGCTCGAAACACAATACCCCGATGCTGTGATCGAGGAAGCCGGTGCGTTGGAGGACGTTACGGCCAAGCTGGAACAGGATGGCGAAGTCGATCTCATCCTGCTTGATCTGTCCATGCCCGGCATGCGCGGTTTTTCCGGCCTGATGTACCTGCGGGCCCAATATTCCGGCGTTCCGGTGGTGGTGGTCTCGGCCAATGAAGATCCGCAGGCCATCCGGCGCGCGGTTGAATTCGGAGCTTCCGGCTTCATTCCGAAGTCTCACGGGATCGATGTCATTCGCGAGGCGATTTCGGAGGTCATGTCCGGCAACATGTGGACCCCGCCGGATGTCGACCTTGCCGCCGACGACGGCAGCGGCGATCTGGTGCAGCGCCTTGCAACGCTTACCCCCCAGCAGGTTCGTGTTCTGATGATGCTGTCCGAAGGTCTTCTGAACAAGCAGATTGCCTACGAACTGTCCGTTTCGGAAGCGACCGTAAAGGCTCATGTTTCCGCGATCCTGCAAAAGCTTGGCGTGGAAAGCAGAACCCAGGCCGTTATTGCAGCGTCCAAGATCGAGGCCGGGCAATGGCAGGTTGGCGGCGAAACCGCCGAGGCTGCCCAGGCACAGTGACGCCAAGCACACGCGCGACGTTACTTTCTGGCTGCTCCACTTGGAAACGGTCTCCAATGCAGGAGACCGTTTTCTGCTTTGCGTGCTGAAATCGACCTGCCCGAATGCAATTTCTGTAGGCCTTCAGGGTGAGCTTTCCAGTCAGGATTGCAAAAACATAGCGAAATCCAGACCAACGTTTTTACCGTAATTTCAGGGAATGGCTGTAACCCTCATTGCTGCGGGGCGCTGCCACGCAGAGTGCGAGTAGCCACCCGGAGAGAAAATGCGGTCCAGCTTCAATTGGCGACTGATCTTCAAGACGATCGGCATGGCCTTCGTGTTGCCCGGTCGTCAGCTCAAGGTGGACTTCCAGTCTGACGCGGACACGCAAACCGGACAGCAGGAAAGCAATCCTGTTCGCGCCTTCATGCTCGCGTTCGGACACCCGGTGGTCGACGAGCTCCTGGCCCGCAAGGTACGAGCAGCGCAGATCGCAAGCATCGCGCGCCTGACACCCTTTATCGTGCTGGCAAACGTCGTCAACGTAATCGTCATTACGCTCGCGTTTCAGAACTTCATGCCGTTCAGCTTCATTGCCGTCTGGATTGCGGCCATTGGAGCTTTTCTTGCCTACACCCTGTACAAGTGGCTGAAAGCGAACAGGTCGCCAATTCATCTTGCCTCGCGGCGATCTCTGAACAAGGCGGTCTTGCACGCGACGATTTTCAGTGGTCTTTGGGCGGTCGTTCCAATTGCCGCATTCGGTTATGGCGATCCGGACGGCATCTGGATTGCCTCCTGCGTCACCACCGGCATGCTGTGCGGTGGCGGTTTTACTCTGGCAACCGTGCCGCAGGCAGCCTTTCGCTGGGTCGCGATCCTTTTCCTTGCATCGCTCGTGTCCTTCGCAATCGGACGCAGCGCGGAGCTGTGGCCGCTGGTCTTCCTGTTGAGCAGCTACACGCTGGTGGTGGTCGGCAGCGTTGCTTCGGCAGGCTGGCTGTTTGCCTCCCATTTCCTTGCCGAAGCCGAGCTGGAACAGCGTGGTGAACTGATCGCCCTGCTGCTGAACGAGTTCGAGGAAAAGTCCAGCGACTGGCTCTGGAAATCGGATAGCCACGGTAATCTGCATTCCATTTCCGACCGGTTCTTACATGCCAGTGGCCGGGACCGGGCGGAACTGGAAACCATGCGTATGGTCGATCTGGCCTATTCGCTTGACGAGAACGATGCGCGGTCTGCCGTAACCAGGTTGGAAAACGCCATGAAGCGTCAGCAGGCCTTCCGCGAAATCGTCATCGGGGTGGACGTGAACGGCGAGGAACGCTGGTGGTCCCTGGCAGCACGTCCGGTCTACGACGACCATGGTTCCTTTACCGGTTACCGCGGTGTTGCGTCCGACATCACCGAAGCCCGCAGGGCAAGCGTCCTTGTTTCTCACCTGGCCGAGCACGATTCCCTGACGGGGATCGGCAATCGGAGCTGGTTCCTGAAACAGGCCGAGGCGCAACTGGAAGAGCAAAACCAGAATGGTCAGAACACGCTGACGCTCTTCCTCATTGACCTCGATAATTTCAAGGTCGTGAACGACACCAGCGGCCACCCGGCAGGGGATGAACTTCTGAGGCAGGTCGCAAGCCGGTTTACCGCCCTTGGCGAAGGCAGAACGATGCTTGCGCGTTTCGGTGGCGACGAATTCGCGGCGCTCGGCCGTTTCGTCAGCGATCAGGCGGCTCTTGCATTTGCCGAGGAACTGGTTGCCGTGACACGCAAGCCTTTCCGGATTGGCCGTCGCGACTTCGCCATTGGCGCCACCGTCGGGTTCACCCGTCTGTGCGACAGCAAGGACACTGTCGACGATCTGATGCGCAAGGCTGACATTGCGCTTTACAAGGCAAAGGAAGGCGGCCGGGGACGGTCGCTCGCCTTCGAGCAGGACATGGAGCGTGAGGTCCGCGAGCGCCGCGAACTGGAATCGGATCTGCGCGAAGCATTCGAATACGGCAAGCTCAATGTCGATTTTCAGCCGATCGTGGATGCCCGGTCCGGCAAGGTGGTGTCCAGTGAGGTCCTGCTCCGCTGGCTGCATCCCGAGCGCGGTGAGGTGCCGCCGGACGTGTTCATTCCGATTGCCGAACACGCCGGTCTGATACTGCCGCTCGGCAGTTGGGTTCTGAGGAAAGCCTGTGCAGCGGCAGCCCAATGTCCCGAACTGGAGAGCGTTGCGGTCAACCTGTCGCCGATCCAGTTCATGGATCCGAATCTGGTGGAACAGATCCTGACCGTGCTGCAGGAAACGGGGTTCCCGCCGGAACGCCTTGTCCTGGAAATCACCGAATCCGTGTTCCTGCGCGACTTCGGCACAGCATCGATCAAGCTTCAGAAACTGCGAGACCTTGGTATCCGCATCGCGCTGGACGACTTTGGCACGGGCTATTCGTCTCTTTCGTATCTGCGGCACTACAAGTTCGACAAGATCAAGATCGACAAATCCTTCGTCGATGAAATCGGCGAACGCAGCGACGGTCTGGCGATCATCTCCGCAGTCATTGCGCTTGCGCATAACCTTGGTCTGGAAGTCACGGCAGAAGGCGTGGAACGGCAGTTTCAGGTGGATGCTTTGCGCACGCTCGGCTGCGACACCATGCAAGGCTATTACTTCGGCAAGCCGGATCCCAATCCGATGCGGGTCGCCCAGATCCGCAGGGAAGACTGGCAGGATCGTTCGCCAAGCACCGCGCCTAAGAACCCTGGAGCGCTACGCTCAGTTTCCTGATGCATTGATGCTGACAACGTCCGGACCTCGGCTCCAAGCCGGCTTATTCGGCCGCCTGGCCTGCCTGGCAGCGGGCCAGATGGGCACGCAGGGCAGCCGGTTTCAGGGGCTTGTTGAAGAAGGCGATGTCCTTTTCCTCGGCTTCCGTGCGCACAGGCCGGCTCCGGTCCGCGGTGATCAGGATCGCAGGGATCTGGCGACCGAATTTCCATCTCAGTTTCAAGATCGCCTCGATGCCGGTGCCATTGTCGAGGTGATAGTCCGCCAGTATGACGTCCGGCGTCAGGCCGGCTTTGCTGAGCTCGTTCGCTGCTTCCACGTCATCGGCAGCTGCAATCACCTTGCAGTTCCAGTTCGTCAGCAGGTGGCGCATGCCGCTCAGGATGTCCGGCTCGTTGTCGATGGCCACAACGCAAAGACCATCCAGCTGGCCAGCCATGGTTGGGGCCTGCGGAATGGGAAGGAGATCGGGCATGTCTGCGGAACGAGGCAATTCGACCGAGAAGCACGAGCCCTTGTTGGCTTCCGAGCGGAGTTGCACCGGGTGGTTCAGAACGTGGCTGATGCGCTCGACGATGGACAACCCGAGCCCCAATCCCTTGGCAACGCGCATGCCGTCATCCAGCCGGTGAAACTCCTGGAAAATCGCCTTCTGCTTGCCTTTCGGGATGCCCATGCCGGTGTCGTGAATTTCCACGACCACCCGATTGCCGCGTCGGCGGCATCCCACAAGGACGCGGCCCGACTGAGTGTATTTCAAGGCGTTTGAAACGAGGTTCTGCAGCAGGCGCCGCATAAGGCGTCTATCTGTCCGCACCGAAAGGGACGTCGGCACGATCCGCAGTTCCAACCCCTTTTCCTTGGCGACAGGCTGGAAATCGAGATCGATTCCGCGCAGCAGTTCGTCCAGCCGGAAGACAGTCGGTTCCGGTTTCAGGGCACCGGTGTCGAGCCTGGAAATATCGAGGACGGCGCCGAGAATGTCCTCGACCGATTCCAGTGCCATTTCCACATTGCGGACCAGCGAGCCGTCGTCGCCGTCCTTTAGCTTGTCGACCAGAACCGAGGCGTAAAGACGGGCGGCATTCAGAGGCTGCAGAATGTCATGACCGGCCGCTGCCAGGAAACGGGTCTTGCCGATGTTGGCTTCTTCCGCGGCGTGCGTGGCCTCCACCAGCCGTTCGTTGACGTGGGTGAGCTCTTCCGTGCGTTCCCTGACCCGGCGTTCCAGTGTTTCGTTGGCGCGGGCGAGAGCTTCTTCCGCCAGAACCCGCTCGGTGATGTCTGTATAGGTGGTCACGATGCCGCCGTCGGGCATCGGACTGATGCGGACTTCGAACACCGTTCCGCTTGATTCCAGTTTTTCCTGAAAGGTCTCCTGGATCAGCACCAGCTTCTCGATCCGGTCGGCGACGATCGCCTCCACAGGTCCGGGGCCATGCTCGCCCCGTTCCGCGTTGAAACGCAGGATCGCATCCAGTGTCGTGCCGACCTGACCATATTCGGCAGGCAGGCCCAGGAGATCGCGGAACTGCCTGTTCCAACAGATCAGACGCAGATCCCGGTCGAACACTCCGATGCCCTGACGCACCTGATCAAGTGCCGTCTGCAGCAGGTCGCGGTTGTACTGAATGGCGATGGAGGCGTCGTCGAGCAGCTTCACTGCGCCCTTGGTCGACGGGTCGTGCCTCTTGAGCATCAAGGTCAGCACAAGGCGCGACGAGGCCGCGCCAATGGCACTTGCCAGAAGCTGCTCGGAAAAGCGCAGCAGGTTGGCGTCGGCCAGTGTTTTCGGATCGAGTTCGATACCTCGTTCGCTCGCAAAACGGCGGAACGAACGGGCCGTACGTTCTTCGCCGAGATAGCGCGCGACGGTTGCCTGCAAGTCTCCGGCGGTAACGGACGTACGCCAGTAACGCAGGCTGGGGGAAGGCGCGAACTCGGCCGGTACGAAGACGTTTGCCTGAAGGGTTTCCGCGGGCAGAGGCTTTCTCAGGAAGGAGCCGCCTACAAACAGGACGATGTTGACGAATAGGCTCCACAGGGTGCCATGGATGAACGGATCCATGGTGATCCCGAGCAGGGCTTGCGGGTTCAGTTCGCTAATGCCGAACGGGCCGGTTTCCAAGAAACCGTCGGAAATCAGGCCGGATTTGGCGAAGGTCGGTAGCAGCAGTGTATAGGCCCAGAAGACAAACCCGCCGCTCAGCCCGGCGATGGCGCCCAAAGACGTGGCCCGACGCCAGAAGAGGGCGCCGACGAAAGCGGGAGCGAATTGCGCGATTGCGGCGAAGGACAGAAGCCCGATGGAGACGAGCGCCGCGGTATTGCCGGCCGCCTTGTAGTAGGCATAGGCCAGCAGCAGGATGCCGAAGATGGCGAGGCGGCGGATCGTAAGCAGCCGGTCGCTCATGTCCTGGCCGCCGATGTTGACGATGTCGTCCTCGCTGTGCCGGCGCAGCAGGAGCGGCACAACGATGTCGTTGGAAATCATGATGGCCAGCGCAACCGTCGCCACGATGACCATGGCCGTTGCCGCCGAAAGGCCTCCGATGAAGGCGAAGAGGGCAAGCCACGGGTGTCCGGCGTCTATGGGCAGGGCCAGAACGAAGGTATCCGGATTGACGTCCTGGCCGAAGCGCAGCAGGCCGGCAGCCGCAATCGGGATCACGAACAGGTTGATCAGCACCAGATAGAGCGGAAACATCCAGGTCGCGCGGCGCAGCTCGGCGTCTGAATTGTTCTCCGTCACCGTGACGTGGAACTGGCGCGGCAACAACAGCACCGCAAAGGCCGACAGGCACGACATGACGAGCCAGTTGCCGATGTTCAGCGGTTTTTCGAAAATCTGCGCGACTTCAGGCGCTTCCGAGATGGAACGGATCAGGTCGACCGGGCCGTCGAAAAGCGAGTAGGTGACCCAGAAGCCGACCGCGAGAAAGGCAATAAGCTTGACCACCGCCTCGGCTGCAATCGCCAGCATCAGCCCTTCCTGGTGCTCCGTCGCATCAATGTGTCTTGTCCCGAACGCCCAGCTGAAGATGGCCATGCCGAGGGCAATCAGCAGGGTGACGTCATCGAACACCGGCGTGAAGATGTCACCAGGGGAAATCAGCGGGCCGATCATGGTGGTGATCGACAGCGACACCGCTTTCAGCTGCAGGGCGATGTAGGGAATGACGCCAATGACCGCAATCAACGTGGCAAGTGCTGCGACCGACTGGCTCTTGCCGTATCGTGCGCCGATGAAATCGGCGATCGACGTGATGCTTTCTGTCTTGGAGATCTGGATAATCCGCTGCAGCAGCGGATAACCGAGCGCGAAAACAATCAAGGGGCCGATATAGATGGTCAGGAATTCGATGCCCGTCCGGCTGGCGTTGCCGACTGAGCCGTAGAAGGTCCAGGAAGTACAATAGACCGAGAGCGACAGGGCGTAGATGAAGGGGCGGCCGCCCGTACGCGACGAATACCGGCGCGGCATCCGGTCGCCGAAGCTGGCGATGGCGAACAAGCACAGGATGTAGGCCGTTGCGGCCAGTATCACGAGCCATCCATGCAGCATGATCTGGTAACCGTCCTCCCGAGCGGCATGGGTTCCGTCGGCCTCTTGTCGGGCCGGCTCGGACCTGTTTCCCGGCAACCCCTTACGCTGCCTTGTCCGATCCGACCACAGCCAAATCGATCTGTCTATTCGCCTTGCGACTGATCTGCTTTCAAGGCTTTCCCAAGGTATGTGAATTGATCACCTTCGGTGAAGTCTTCTTCACATCCTTTCATGGAACATTGGCAAGCAAACCCGATAAGGTGGCGCCAATTGACAATGAAGGACCTGCCACGTGACCAGCCTGATCGAGCGATTGAGCCCGGAAGCCAGAACCGCACCTGAAAGCGGTATCGTCGAAGTTTTCAATGCCGGTCGTGACCGGAAAGATCTGATCCCGCTCTGGGCAGGCGAAGGTGATCTGCCGACGCCAGAGTTCATCCGCACAGCCGCAAAAGCGTCACTCGACCGGGGCGAGACGTTCTACACCTACCAGCGGGGTATCCCGCAGCTGCGCGAGGCACTGGCGGCCTATCATCAGGATCTTTACGGCAAGCCTTTTTCGCCGGAACGATTCTATGTGACCGGATCGGGCATGCAGTCCATTCAGCTCGCCGTGCAGGCGGTTGCAGGAGCCGGGCGCGAAGTGATCGTGCCGACGCCGTCCTGGCCGAACATATCGGCTGCCATCGAAATTCACGGCGCGCGTTCGGTCAGTGTGCCGATGCGGGAGGAGGACGACGGCTGGCGACTGGCAATTGAGGACGTCGAAGCAGCGATCACGCCGAAGACGACCGCGCTCTTCCTGAACTCGCCCTGCAATCCGACCGGATGGGTTGCAAGCGAAGACCTCTTGAAGGCTTTTCTGGAGCTTGCGCGAAAGCATGACCTTTGGATTATCGCGGACGAAATCTATGCGCTGTTCTATTACGGGGAAGGGGAGCGCTCGCCCTCCTTCTACGATATCGCCGAGGAAGACGACCGCATCATCTTCGTGAATTCCATGTCCAAGAACTGGGCAATGACCGGGTGGCGGGTCGGCTGGATCTCGGCACCGCCGGAACTCGGCCAGGTGTTTGAAAACCTGATCCAGTATTCCACGTCGGGTGTTCCGTCCTTTTCGCAATGGGGCGCCGTTGCCGCCCTGACCGAAGGACGCACGTTCCTGCAGGAGCAGGTCGCACGTGCTCGCAAGGGGCGCGACTGTGTTCTCAAGGGATTGCAGGGTCTTAACCGCGTGAAGGTGCTGCCGCCCGACGGCGCGTTCTATCTCTTCTTTTCCATTGAGGGCGTCACGGACACACGCAACTTTGCGCTGGACCTTGTTCGCCAGACAGGTGTGGGTCTTGCACCGGGCACTGCGTTCGGCAAGGGCGGTGAACATCACCTAAGGTTATGCTATGCCCGGCGCGAGGATCACCTGGAAGAAGCAGTGCGTCGAATTAGCACTTGGATACCAGAGATTTAGAGCCCTGACGGGTTGCTGGCCTACGGGAAAACCCTTAAACCTAGACGGGACGAGAATTCCATTTGGGTGCGGGGACGGTGGGCGACGACGTTTTAGATCACGATGATGACAATGCAGCCGTAACGGAAGCGCGTCTTGCCAGTGTTTTCGATACCGCGGCCGACGGCATTGTCGTGATCAATGACCGTGCGCAGGTGCTGGCCTTCAACAAGGCCTGCGAACGTCTTTTCGGCTATGAAGCCGCGGACCTTCTGGGGCGCAATGTCAACAGGATCATGCCTGCGGAATATGCCAACGCGCATGATCACTACGTGAACAACTATCTCACCACCGGTCATAAGAAGATCATCGGTATCGGCCGCGAGGTCCAGGCCCGCCACAAGGACGGCACGGTCTTTCCCATCGAGCTGTCTGTCGGTGAGGCATGGACACCGGCCGGACGACAATTCATCGGCATCCTGCGCGACCTGCGCTCGCGCAGACAGATGGAAGACCGGTTGGCCAAGACCCAGGCACAGCTTCTTCACATGACGCGGATCAGCGCACTGGACGAAATGGGCGCGGCGATTGCGCATGAGCTCAACCAGCCGCTGACCGCAGTACTGCTCTACCTGCAATCCGTATCGCGCAAGACCCGTGCCGACAAATCCCTGGATCCCTTCATCATCGAGGTTATCGACAAGGCGGTACGCGAAGCCGAGCGGGCGGGAGAAATCATCCAGCGCATGCGTCAACTGGTGGAAAAGAAAACACCCAATCGCCAGACGATCGAAGTGCGGGACTTTGTCACCAGCTGCCTGGAAATGGCGGAACTCGGCAGCGGCAATGGCAGATCGATCATGAAGGCCGAGATCGCAAGAGGACTGCCGCCACTGATGGCCGACCCGGTGCAGATTCGGCAGATTCTCATCAACCTGCTGCGCAATGCGCGCGAAGCGGTCTGCGAACAGGCCGACCGCAAGGTGGTGCTGGCCGTATGCCGGAATGGAGATCGACTGGAATTTCGGGTTACGGACAACGGCCCGGGCGTTCCCGAAGAGCTGGTTGACAACCTGTTCCGGGCCTTTACGGGTGCCAAGCACAAGGGTGTTGGCCTGGGCTTGGCGATATCCCGTTCGATTGCTCAAAACCACGGTGGTGATTTGCGTTTGGAGAAGGGGGCAAACGGACGAGGCGCCTCCTTCGTGTTGTCCTTGCCAATAGACCCGCCCGAAGAAGATTTTGCAGAAAGAGCCGACACCAACGGTTCGAAAGAAATGAGCTGAGGAAGTGATGGACATGAAAGCTGACGCGGAGGCCATATACATCGTTGATGATGATCCGGCGGTGCGCGACGCGCTGTCGGTGCTTTTCAATATGGAAGGCTATGTGGTCGAAACCTTCTCGGATGGCGACACTTTCGTGCAGTCTGCAAGCAAGGCTGTTCCTGCCTGTGTCATGCTGGATGTCCATATGCCTGGGCGCTCCGGCATCGAGATTCTCAAGGCATTGAATGCCGAACACTATCCGGCGCCGATCTTCATCATTTCCGGCCAGGGCGACATTCCGATGGCTGTTGAAGCCATCCGCAACGGCGCCTTTGACTTCGTGGAGAAACCGTTTTCCGCTGAAACCGTGCTGGAGCGGGTGAAGGAAAGCATCGCCATCACCAAGCAGCGTCAGGACGAGGTCGTCACAGCCTCCTTCCAGGGAGCAGATCTGCTGACCCGCCGTGAGCTGGAAGTCCTGAAGGAAATCACCGACGGAGCTTCCAACAAGGAAGCCGGCCGCACTCTTGGAATCAGTCCGAGAACGGTGGAAGTGCACCGGGCGCGGATCATGGAAAAACTGGGTGCACGCAATGCGGCGGATCTCGTTCGCATTGTTCTGGGCCACTCCGCCTCGGGATAAACCGGGTTCAAGTGAACGGCTGGAATGCATTTCCGGATGACCGGCATGCCGAAACGTATTTCTGCGTACATCCGGCAAGCAAAATATCGCGTATGTATGATTGATCGTCTGCGTTGGGGGCAGGCTTTGAGGATCTACATTCGTGGTTGTTCACATTGTTGAAGATGATGAAGCAGTCGCCGATGCATTGGCGATTGCGCTCGAAGATCTCGATCATCATCCGATAACATACAAAGATGCTGAGAGTTTTTTCGCCGGCGGAATCCCCTCGTCGGACGATTGGGTGATCGTGGACATCGGCCTTCCCGACAGATGCGGTACGGATGTCGTTCGTGAACTCATGGGTCTGCCAACGCCTCCGAGCATCCTTGCCATTTCCGGCAAGTCTAGAGTGAACCTGTTGCAGCAAATTCGTGAGCTCCCGGGGCTCAAGATCCTGAGGAAACCGCTGTCGATAGACATGCTGACGGCGGCCATGGCTCAGAAGGCGATCGTCTGATCTCTCCTCCCCCTGAAGCAATTTCAGAAAATTGAGTGTTCCAGATTGAGGCGCTGCCAATTTTGGCGGCCGTTGGCTTCACGCGCGCGAAACGCGCATGCGGTTCTTGCCTGATTAGACCTTAGTCGGCTGCGTCGTTACGGCTCATATGTAGTTTATCTTACGCAGTCGACCGAATTACGTTGTGTGCACTCCGCGTTTTAGAGTGCATCCTGCAAGCTGCGGGGTGTCGGACGGGACACCTGCAAGCAGTGGTCGATTTTTCGAGCGGTGCGGAAATGGAAGCACCAAGGAATGGAGATCACCCGCTGACGTAGCAAATGAAGGCCGTGCCACAGGCACGAAGGAGGGACATATGGCTTATTTCGACGCGGGTACCCCCGGCCAGGGCGCAGCACCAAGAATGACAGGTGCTCCCATCTGCACACCCAGCAAGACATCGTTTTCGGAATTTGGCGGCAAGGCAGTCCAATACGACACCCATGCGGTGATCTATTACGAAGGCGATCCCGCAAAGCGGCTCTATGAGTTGGTGAAGGGCTCGGTGATGCTTTACAAGCTGCTGCCGGACGGACGCCGCCAGGTTGTCGAAGTCCTTCGTCCCGGTGACATTTTCGGTCTTGCCGGCAGTGACGAGAATGACTGCACCGCCGAAACGCTCACCAATGCCGAAATTCAGGAAATCGATCTGAAGCAGGTCGAACGTTCCGATGCGCTTCAGCGCACGCTCACCAGATGCCTGACCAACCAGATGCGCGTGCTGCACGAGCATGCGGTTCTGCTTGGCCGCAAGTCCGCCGTCGAACGGGTTGCAAGCTTTCTGATGCATCTCGTTCCGGACCGGGGTGGTGTCGGCTGCGTTGGGCCGATTGACGACAGCAACGACGGTTTCGACTTGAGACTGCACATGACCCGGCAGGAAATCGCCGACTATCTGGGTCTGACCATCGAGACTGTCAGCCGCGTTGTGTCCGATCTGAAACGCCGGGGCGTTATTCGCGTCGACCGCGCCGACCAGATCCATCTCAACAAGGTCTGCAGCCTCTGTCAGATGACAGGTATGCACTGATCCGTTGCTTGATAGTCGACCTGGAAAGGGCTGCGATTTTCGCGGCCCATTTTTGTTGTCGGTCTTCGGTGATCCGTAACTTGGCAAGTACGGAAAACCATCCGAGGTTTCGCCTCGGGGCAATTTCTTCAAACCGCGGCAGAATGCCGGGCCTTGCCACTTGCCTGGCTCGCCGCCAGGTAGGCGTCAAAGGCGGCCGCTGCGAGACGTACGTAAGGCCGTCCGGCCTCAGTCACTTCAACCCTTGCAGTTTCATTGCCCACTTCCAGATGGACCAGGCCGTCGGCGGCCAGATCCTGCAAGGCATCGAAGGCATCGTTCAAGTGGCTTGTCGGCAGGCCGAAAGCGCGGCAGGCCGGTACGAGATCGCAGGCATAGTTGGTCATCAGTTCTTCGATGATCCGCGCCCGCAAACGGTCGTCGGCAGAAAGCGCCAAACCTTTGGATACCGGCAATTCGCTCGCCATGATTGCCCGGCGCCAGTTGCCGACATCAGACATGTTCTGAACATAACCGGCAGACAGACGTCCGATGGAGGAGACGCCGAAGCCAACGAGTTGTTCGCCCTGGTCCGTCGTATAACCCTGGAAATTCCGCTTCAGGGAGCCGTCCGAAAGTGCGATGGCCATGCTGTCGTCCGGCCGGGCAAAATGATCAAGCCCGATGGCGACATAACCGGCCTTGAGCAGTTCCGCGCGGGCGAGGTCCGCAAGGGCCAGCCGTTCGGCGGCGTTCGGCAAGGTGCTTTCGTCAATCAGGCGCTGGTGCTTGCGCATCCAGGGCACATGGGCATAGCCGAAAAGGGCAATGCGCCCGGGCGCCAGCGACAGCGTTTTTTCCACCGTATCGAGTATCGTCTCCGGCGACTGGCCGGGCAATCCGTACATCAGGTCGAAATTGAGCGCGGTGACACCGGCTGCTGTCAGAAACTCTACGGCCTGTTTGACGACCCTGTAGGGCTGAAGACGGCCGATGGCCTTTTGAACGTCGGGATCAAAGTCCTGAACGCCAAGGCTGGCCCGGTTCACTCCGATGATGGCCAGCGTCTCGGCGAGCTGTTCCGTAACAAGCCTCGGATCGAGTTCGATGGCATGTTCCAGGTCCGGTGCAAGGTCGAAAGCGACACGCATCAGGCCGGTGAGGTCGATCAGGCTCTGCCGTGGCAGAAGGCTGGGCGTACCGCCACCCCAGTGAATGTGGCGGACAGGACCGGCATTCGGCATGTGCCCGGCAACCAGATTGATTTCCTGGCCGAGTGTCGCTGCATAGGCCTTGAGCGGCGCATCCTGACGGGTCGCCTTGGTATGGCAGCCGCAATAATGGCAGAGCTCACGGCAATAAGGGACATGCAGGTACAGCGAAAGCGAATCCTGCGGCGAAAGCGCCTTGAGCCAGTCCGCATAAACTCCGGCCGTTACGCCGTCATGAAAATGCGGTGCTGTCGGATAACTTGTATAACGCGGTACGTTGCGCATGGCGTAGGAGAGCGGATCTTTCATCATGTGTCGATCTATCCGTCCTTCGCCCGGTCGTGCCTTGATATCGCTCAAGTCCAGCCGTTTGAAAGGCACGCAATTCGATGGAGAGCTTTGGGGTGACCGATTTGCTTGTTGCAACTGAACCGACCCGGAAACCTGAGGGGCTGGAGTGCTATCGCCTGCACGGTTCGCCTGACAGCGCCAATTTCATTGTCAGGATGATACTGGAAGAACTGGGCCTGCCCTATGACTACGTGGCTGTTGACAGGTTGATCTCCGAACAGAATTCGGAAGCATATCGGCGGCTCAATCCCCAAGGTTTGATCCCGGTTCTGGAAGTGCCGGGTCAGGATGCCCCCATGTTCGAAACCGCCGCGATCGCCTTGCATCTGGCAGATGCGCACGGCTGTCTGGCTCCGACGCCCGCCTCTCCACAGCGCGGCCGCTTCCTGAAATGGCTGTTTTTTCTCTCAAACACCCTGCATTCCGATCTTCGGATCTCCTTCAAGCCGGAAAGATATGTTCGCGAACCGGAGACGGCCTTGAGCCTTCACGCTGGACTGACCCGCCGGATTGCCGGCAGTTTCGCACATCTGGAAACTGAACTTGCCAGTTGGAGCGGACCATTTCTTCTGGGGCAGGACCTTTCCATCCTCGACCACTATCTTGCTGCCTGTGCCAGGTGGGCGCAGATCTATCGTAATGAGGGCAAGTGGTCCCTGGCGGCGACGCCCCACCTGCGCGCCCTGTGCGAACGGCTGGAAATGCGCCCGGCAATACACAGGGCCTGTGAACTGGAAGGAATTGAGGGTAAACCTTTCACAGAGCCCCGTCCTGTTCAGTTGCCGGGGACAACCGCCTGATAAAATACAGGCCGTACATGTTGATCCATGCAATCAACCATGCGCTGGCCGATCAATCCATTTATAGCTCAAGGAGCCATTCCAAGCTCAACGGTTCCCGATGCCTGCCAATTCGTTTCAATCTACCGCCGGAAGACTTGCGGTCACACTTCTCATTGCCGCTGCCGGAGGAGCAACATTCAACCTGTTCGGGCTTCCCGCGGCCTGGCTGTCGGGCGCCATGGTCTTTGTTGCCATCGCGACGCTGGCGCAAGTGCCGACGCTCATGCCGGTCCCGCTGCGAGACGCGCTCTTCGTCATGATCGGCATCTCCATGGGGGCGGGTGTTCATCCCGATATCGTTGACCGGGTGGCGGAGTGGCCGGTGTCCATGGCCATGCTGATCGCTGTCATGGTGGCCGTCACGTTCGCGGGCTACGCGGTTCTGCACTACGGGGCAAAATGGTCGAGGGAAACGGCCTATTTCGGCGCCATTCCCGGTGCGCTTTCCTATGTCATAGCCCTTGCCACCGAACGAGGGGCAGACCTTCCCCGCATCGCTTCCAGCCAGTCCTTGCGCCTGTTCGTTCTGGTGGCGGTGCTGCCATTCGCCGTTGTGTCCTCCGCAGAACCGGCGGGCGGTGGCAGCGGCACGATTTATGTCTCCGGTCTCAAGGACTTCCTGATCGGGATACCGCTCTGCCTCGCGGCAAGCTGGCTTGCCATCAAGGTCAGAGTGCCGGGGGGCGGCCTGACGGGTGCGTTTTTCATGAGTGCGGGCCTCAATGCGTCCGGCCTCTTGGTCCTTGTGCTGCCGGGCTACATCGTGCTGCCGTGTTTTGTCATGATGGGCGCTCACATCGGTTGCCGCTTTGCGTCCATGACACTGCGCCAGTTTCTCAGCGTGCTCGGCGCATCGATGGCCGCCTTTGCGGCAGCGTTCCTGACCTCGCTCGCCGGGGCGTGGATCGTTGCCGAACTGGTGGATATTCCCTTTGGCCAGGCCCTGCTTGCCTATGCGCCGGGCGGACTTGAGGTGATGACGCTGCTCGCATTCATGCTGGATCTCGACCCGGCCTTTGTGGCTGCGCACCAGATCGCCCGCTTTACCGGAATGGTGCTGCTGCTGCCTTTCATCACCGGACTTGTTCTGGGGCGTCGAAGCAACTGATCCTGTTCAGCTATCCAGGGCTTCAAGCCAGTCTGTCTGCAGCGGCGACAAGGTGTTTCTGGAGCGCCTGTGCCGGAAACGCGCAGCACTGAGGATCTTCGCAGCAGCTCTGTAAGCTGGCAGCATGTCGCCTTCCGAAACATTGCCAATGCCGGGACATCTTCCGGCTTGAACCATTAGCCCGTCACCGACAGGCAAGACCTTAACCAGGGGGGCTGCTTCCAATCGCGCGCAGATTTCGTCCCGGTTGCCGGCAAGCTGCAATGTGTCTGCACGCAAGAAATTCAGCCATTGGACACGCTTCATCATAGCGGTCATGTCGTAGTCGCCATGCCTGTAGCACAACAGTTGCACTCCAAGACCGGGGATGCCGTCGTAATCAAGACCTGGGTGGTTGAGAATTAACTTTGCTACATGACATTCCATCGTTTTCTGGTGTCTGGAATCATAAACTTCCGAATATGTTTCCAGCCGGTACCCTGCATGCCCACCGACAAAAGAGCCGTCGCGGACACACTTAAGGCCGAGAACCCAGTCCTTGAAACGTGCCGGTTTGGCAATGGGATGGTCGAGTGGAAAGGTCGCCGTTACAATGCTGATTGGAGGCGAGAAGGCGATGTCTGTTTTTTCTAGCGCCATTCTACGAGACCGCCTCAGTTCGCGATCTTGTTCGGTAACTGCCCAGTTTTCCTTAGGATTAAATACGAGTGTTAAGCGCGCAGCGGAACACCCCTTGTCCTGGTTATGGCTCCGCATGCTGAAATAGTGCGTAGGGTGCTTTTCGAAGGAAATGTTCTCGAACATCCGCTGGATCTTTGTTTCGGTTCGAGCGGTGATTTTTGTGTAACGCGCGCCCCAGCTCAAATGGCTCAACAAGTCTCCAAGCGCTTCCCGGGACCGGTCGATAAAGTCTTTCAAACCTTCATAGGGCGCATATCGAAAATAGAAGGTGCAGTGCATGCATCCTGTCGCCAGCGTCTTGCCGTCTTGTTCACAAAGAAGCGCTGCATGAATATTGGATGGCGATAACTGCATGATTGGAAATTCCCTTGAACCGAAGACCTGAAAAACAGTCTGGAAAGTGCGGGAAGTTCTCAAAATTGCAACTGAAGGAAGTGATTTCCTCTATGTCAGGAGACACGTGCTGACATTGTCAGCGGGGGCAAAGGAACAGCCGGTTCCTGAGGGGAACAGGAGACCGGCTGTTGAGGCTCGCTGCAGGCTGTAGCCCTTATGTTACGAGCGGATGAAGTGGAGCGTGTTGAAACTCTGGCGCCATTTGGCCACGCGTCCAGCCATCGCTGCCGGATCGTTCGATCGCAGCGCTTCGGCTATCAGGGTGGCCAGTTCTGGCATGTCGACTGTCGTCATGCCCCAACGGACCAGTTCCGGTGTTCCGAACCTCAGGCCGTTCATGTCACCGGCGACGGGCGCTATCGGCAGTCCGATTCCGCATGCCAGAAACCCTGCCTGGCGAAGCTTCTTTGAAGCTGCCTGACCGCCGCCGAGGGCTGCCGCTTCCAGGGCAAACTGATGTGAAGCGGTTGTTCCCTTGGCGGTTGAGAACACCGGCATTCCCTCTGCTTCGAGAGCAGCGGCGAGCGCACCGGCGCTGGCGGCCATTTCGGCAGCGTAGGCCTTGCCGAAATCGCGCCAATCCAGAAGGGTGATGGCGAGCGCTGCAGACTTTGCAACGTCAAAATTGGCCGTCAGTCCCGGAAAGGCAATCTTGTCGAGCTTGCGGGCAAGATCCTGATCATTGCTGACGATCAGCCCGCCAGCGGGACCACCCAGGCTCTTGTAGGTGCTCATGGTCATGAGATGTGCGCCTTCCGACAGCGGGTCGGAAAAGACGCCACCGGCAATCATGCCGCACTGATGGGCTGCATCGAACAGGACAAAGGCGCCGACTTCATCGGCAATGGCCCGAATTTCTTTCACCGGGTGCGGGAACAGGTTGAGGCTCATGCCGATGGTAATCAGCTTCGGCCGGACCTTCAGGGCCAGGGCGCGCAGACCTTCCAGATCGATCGTGTAGCCGTCGGCATCGACCGGTGCTTCGTGGATATCCAGGCCATAAAGACCGGCACAGCCAGGAGCATGGTGAGTGACGTGGCCACCGACGGACGCGGGCGGTGCGATGATGGCGTCGCCCGGCCTTGTGGTCGCCATGAACGCATAAAGATTTGCCAGCGCGCCCGAGGCGACCCGGATTTCCGCATAAGCCGACTGGAAGATCTCGCAGGCAAGGTTAGCTGCAATCACCTCGATTTCCTCGATGGCTTCGAGGCCCATCTCATGTTTGTCACCCGGGTAGCCGAGCGAGGGGCGGGACCCCATGCCGCTTGCCAGCAAGGCTTCGGCGCGCGGGTTCATCACGTTGGTCGCGGGGTTGAGGTTGAAACAGTCTTTCTCGTGGATGGTCCTGTTGGCCTCGGCCAGCGCTTCGATGCGCGCGGCAATTGCTTCGGATCCGAGAGGCGAAGTTACCTGGGTGATCTCGTCGATACGGGTGGCAGCCACAGCGGGGAGCCAAGGGCATTTGTCTTGCGCGGTCATGTCGGAACTCCGGTTCTATTTGGACAAAGTGTCCATCTCCGCTTGTGTTCGCGCAAATCAGATTTTAGAAATTCAAGGGCTAGAAAAAATAGGCCTTAAAGATGTCGGTAGCTCCTCCTGTTCCCAGACTGCCTTCGCTGAACGCACTGAGAGCGTTCGAAGCGTCCGCGCGCCTCGGCGGGTTTGCACAGGCCGCGGCGGAACTGCAGGTTACACCCGGAGCCGTGGCGGCGCAGATCAAGGCGCTGGAACAGGAGGTCGGTGCGGCCCTGTTCGTGCGGCATGCCAAGGGGGTCCGCCTGACGGCCACAGGTCAGAGGGCACTGCCGGGTTTTGTCGCCGCATTCGACCAGCTAGGATCTGCGGTGCGCGACCTGAGGCGTGATGCTGCACCCGGCAGGATACACATCGCGGCCCTGCCGGCGCTGGCGCAGCTTTGGCTGGCCCCCAGACTGCCGCAGCTACGCGAGAAGTTGCCGGAGATCGACATTTCGGTCACAGCCCTTGAAACACCGCCGAACCTGAAACGGGTGCCATTCGATCTCTGCCTGTTCTACTGCGACAGCCTTCCAGACAACGGGATCGCGTTTTCGGGAGACGAATTGCTGCCGGTCTGCACACCGGCGCTTGCAAAGGCACTCAAGCAGCCTGGTGATCTGAAAGAGGCGGTTTGTCTGACGGACACGGCCTGGGCAGACGATTGGCGGATATGGGCGGATGAAGCTATGCCGGGCGAGGGGTTTGCACCACGCGGACCTGTCTTCTCGCTTTATGCTCTTGCGGTCGAAGAAGCACTGAACGGCGCAGGCGTTCTGATGGCGCACCGCTCACTTGTCGCAGATCAGCTTGCCGCCGGCACCCTGGTGGCGCCTCTTGCGGCAGTCGTCCCGCTAAAGCGTCAGATCTGCCTGTGGACCCTCCCGGCAAGCCGGGGCAAAGGTGCGGCCGGTCAGGTGCTGCAGGCCTTGCGTCAGATGGGCTAGGTGTCTGGAAGGTTGTTCTCGTTTCAAGTGCGCCGGGTCTTCGCCTTGTTGCCGCGCCACAGGATGAACAGTCCCGATCCGACGATGACGGTGCAGCCGACCAGCATCTGCGCGTCGATCCGCTCGTTGAACCAGACGGCGCCGAGCAGCACGCCGAACAGCAGCCGCGAATAGCGGAACGGTGTGACTGTGGCGATTTCGCCGGTGCGCATGGCCTTCATCAGGGCGCTATAGGCAAAGACACCACAGAAGACTGCGGTTCCAAGGGCGAGAAGGGAGGTTGTGTCGGGCACCACGAAGGCGGACCTGTCCCAAAGACCATAGACAAGACCGGCGATAATGATCGTCAGGAAACCGTAGAACCCGAGGATATTGGTGCTGAGGGTTGCCGGAGCAGCGCGGCTGGCAAGGTCGCGGCCGGAGAAGCCGAGCATGCCGATGACGGCCAGGATCGAAAGCAAAGAAAAGCTGTCGCTGGTCGGTCGGAGCACGATCAGGACGCCCACAAGGCCAATAAAGATTGCTGTCCACCTGCGCCACCCGACCTTTTCGCCAAAAAACAGGGAAGCGCCCAGCACCACGAATATCGGTGTTGCCTGAAGAATGGCGGTGGTCGAGGAGAGCGGCGTCAGGGCCAATGCCAGAACATAGAACAGCCGGCCGACCAGTTCGAAGGCGAAGCGAACTCGCATGACAGGCGAGAAAACATCCCGGTTGAGAACTTTCTCGCCTGTGATTGTGGCAAGGCCGAAAAAGGCAATCGTTCCACCGACGCCGAACAGCACCAGGATTTCCGCCACGGGCAACTGTGCGGCAGCCTGCTTCACGAAGGCATCTTCCAATGCGAAGGCGGCCATCGCAGCCACCATCCAGAGGCTGCCGATGATATTGGGATGGAGGCTTGCGCCATTTTGAGATGCAGCGTTCAAGGGAGGGGTCCCGTGTCGAGGTGGAAGGTCGTCAGCGGCAGATCAGGGGCCATCGGACGGGCCAGAAGGCAACGCCTTTCAGCGGAGGGAAGAACGGCGTAACACGTTTCCCGATCCTTGGCTTCGGAAAACCGCAAGACCGGCGGATGAGCAAGGGTGCCAGGACATTGTCGCAAACCGGCCTACGTCCTTCAGGCAGGCGTCACATCCCTTTCACGGCGTGCCTTCATCTTGCCCGCGACAATTTACGCAATGCAATCTGACCTTTGGAGGCTGTTCCGACATCGCCAATTGCTGGCATGTTGATATGAATCAACGCGGCATTTTCAGACTCGTGTGCATGGTCGTGCCATCGTTGGCACCTTGTAACGATTTCAAGACTGGGGCGCTAAAATGGCACAAAACAAGGCCAAAATGATCTCGCTCGAGGAAGGCGGCTTCGCCATCTTCCTTGTGCTGCTTGCGTTTGCCTGCATCATCGTGGCAGGCAAGACATTCGATCAGGTCATGGCATTCCACGCTGGCATAGGCGCATTGTTCGCCGCCGTCAGCGTGTTTCTGATTTTCAAGAACTACTTCGATGACGGCGGGGAAGTGATCCCGGCCGAAATCGACGGCAAACCAAACTACAACATCGGACCGATCAAATTCGGTGCGGTTGCGGCAATGTTCTGGGGCATTGCTGGTTTCACGGTCGGTTTGATCATCGCTCTTCAACTGGCCTGGCCAGCGTTGAACTTTGATTTGCCGTGGACCAATTTCGGGCGCCTGCGCCCGCTGCACACCTCCGCGGTGATTTTCGCCTTCGGCGGCAACGTGCTGCTGGCAACGTCCATGTATGTGGTCCAGCGCACCTGTCGTGTGCGCATGCCCGGCCAGATCCTGCCCTGGTTCGTTATCCTGGGTTACAACGCCTTCATCGTGATCGCGGGAACGGGTTATCTTCTCGGCGCGACGCAGAGCAAGGAATATGCCGAGCCGGAATGGTATGCCGACTTGTGGCTGACCATCGTCTGGGTGGCCTACCTGCTGCTGTTCCTGGGCACGCTCTGGAAGCGCAAGGAACCGCATATCTACGTGGCCAACTGGTTTTATCTGGCGTTCATCGTCACGATTGCCATGCTGCACATCACCAACAACCTGACCATTCCGGTCTCGATCTACTCGACCAAATCCTACATCGTCTGGTCGGGCGTTCAGGACGCCATGGTGCAGTGGTGGTACGGCCACAACGCGGTGGGCTTCTTCCTGACCGCCGGCTTCCTTGCCATCATGTACTACTTCATCCCGAAGCGTGCGGAGCGGCCGGTCTATTCCTACCGTCTTTCCATCGTGCACTTCTGGGCGCTGATCTTCATCTACATCTGGGCAGGTCCGCACCACCTTCACTACACGGCGCTGCCGCAGTGGGCGTCTACGCTGGGTGCAACCTTCTCCATCATCCTGTGGATGCCGTCCTGGGGTGGCATGATCAACGGCCTGATGACGCTTTCGGGTGCATGGGACAAGCTGCGGACCGACCCGGTTCTGCGCATGATGGTGGTTTCGGTCGCCTTCTACGGCATGTCCACCTTTGAAGGTCCACTGATGTCGCTGCGCTCGGTCAACTCCCTGTCGCATTACACCGACTGGACCATCGGTCACGTGCACTCCGGTGCCCTGGGCTGGGTTGGCTACATCTCGTTCGGCGCGATCTACTGCCTGATCCCGTGGCTATGGAACAAGCGTCAGCTGTATTCGCTGAAGCTCGTGAACCTGCACTTCTGGCTGTCCACGATCGGTATCGTTCTCTACATCACCGCGATGTGGGTGTCCGGTATCATGCAGGGCCTGATGTGGCGCGCCTACGATCAGCTCGGCTTCCTGGAGTACTCCTTCGTGGAAACCGTCGAGGCGATGCATCCCTTCTACATCATCCGTGCTCTTGGCGGTGCGCTCTTCGTGCTCGGCGCCGTGATCATGGCCTACAATCTCTGGATGACCGTCCGTCACGGCGAGGCTGAAGAAGCCGATGCCACGCGGGCTGGCTCCCTGGCTCCGGCCGAATAAGGGAGGGACAGACTATGTCTGCATGGAAAAAACACGAAGTCTTTGAAAAGAACTCCTTCGTTCTCTTGATCGGCATTCTGGTCATGGTCGCCATCGGCGGCCTGGTCGAGATCGCTCCGCTCTTCTATCTGAAGAGCACGATCGAAAAGACCGAAGGCGTGCGGCCCTATACGCCGCTCGAACTGGCCGGACGCAATATCTACATCCGCGAAGGCTGCTATCTGTGCCACTCGCAGATGGTGCGTCCGATGCGCGATGAAATGGAACGCTACGGTCATTTCTCGCTGGCTGCGGAATCGATGTACGACCATCCGTTCCAGTGGGGTTCCAAGCGTACTGGTCCGGATCTGGCCCGCGTCGGAGGCAAATACTCCGACGACTGGCATGTGGAGCACCTGAAGGACCCGCGCGCGCTGGTTCCAGCGTCCATCATGCCTGGCTATCCGTTCCTGGCTGAAAACCGCCTCAACACCCGGGACATCGGGTCCCACCTGACGGTCAACACCGTGATCGGCGTGCCTTATACCGAAGAGCAGATCGCAAATGCTGCGTCTGACATCCTCGGTCAGGCGAGACCGGACACGGAAGCGGCCGATGGCTTCGAGGAACGCTGGCCGAATGCCACGATCCGCGATTTCGACGGCAACCCGAGGGAAGTTACCGAGATGGACGCGCTTGTCGCCTATCTCCAGGTTCTGGGTACCATGGTCGATTTCTCGATCTATGACGACAAGGCAAACGCGAGGTAAGGGCGATGAACGAGACATACTCAGCATTCGCAGGCTTCGCACAAACCTGGGGCCTACTCTACTTCATGATCCTGTTTGGCGTTGTTCTGGCCTACGCATTGTGGCCGAAGAACCGGAAAAAGTTCGACGACGCTGCTCAAATCCCGTTTCGGGAGGACTGATCCATGGCAGACACACATAACAAGGAAGTCGACCAGATCTCCGGGGTCGAAACCACCGGCCACGAATGGGACGGTCTGAAAGAACTGAACAATCCTCTGCCGAAATGGTGGCTGTATCTGTTCTACGCCTGCATTGTCTGGGCGGTGATCTACTGGGTTCTCTACCCGTCCTGGCCGCTGGTCTCCAGCTACACCACCGGTGTACTGGGTGCCAACCAGCGGACCGAGGCGATCGCAGCCTATGACAAGGGCATCTCCGACCGGTCGGTCTTTGCCGACAAGATCGTGGCAGCCTCGCTTGAGGACATCTCCACTGATCAGGAGTTGCTGCAATTTGCCCGGGCCAACGGCCAGGCAGCTTTCGGTGACAACTGTGCACCGTGTCACGGGTCCGGCGGCACGGGTGCGGAAGGTTATCCGAGCCTGCAGGACGACACCTGGATCTGGGGTGGCACGCTGGATGACATCCACACCACGCTGGAATTCGGTATCAGGTCCGGTCATGACGAAGCACGCATCGGCGAAATGCCCGCTTTCGGCCGCGATGAGCTGTTGAGCCGCGAGGAGATCAATCAGGTTGCCAACTTCGTCGCATCCCGCGCGGGACTTGAGACCGACGAAGGCGTCGATCTGGCAGCGGGGCAGACCATCTATGACGACAACTGTGCAGCCTGCCACGGTGAAGATCTGAAGGGCATTCAGGATGTCGGTGCGCCGAGCCTGCTGTCCGCCAGCTACCTCTATGGCAAGTCGCTGGACGCCATCAAGGCGCAGATCAGCAATCCGCGCAACGGCGTGATGCCGGCCTGGGTCGATCGTCTCGATCCGGCGACCATCAAGTCGCTGACGGTCTATGTCCACTCCTTCGGGGGCGGGCAGTAGATCCTGCGGATCTGGTGCGACAAATGCGCCAGATAGCCTGAACGATTTGATCCGGCGCAAAGTGTGACGCTTTGCGCCGGTTTATTTTGAGCACTCGCTGCTAATGGTGGGTGGCGAATGATTTTCCAAAGATCCTATTGGGGCAGGATCGCGTTGAAGAGGACGGACGGTATGTCTACGGACACCGAGACGCATGAGGGCGCGCAATCCGACGAATGGTTTGCATCAGCCAAAAAGATCTATCCCATGGCGACGCACGGCCTGTTCCGCAGGATCAAGTGGGCGCTGCTGTTCATCACGCTAGGCATCTATTATTTCCTGCCTTTCATCCGGTATGACCGTGGTCCGGATGCTCCAAGCCAGGCTGTTCTTGTCGATATGGAAGGCAGCAGGGCCTATTTCTTTTTCATCGAGATCTGGCCGCAGGAAGTTTACTACCTCACCGGTCTCCTGATTCTTGCAGCACTGACACTGTTCCTGATGAACGCGGTCGCAGGACGCGTCTGGTGCGGCTACCTGTGCCCTCAGACGGTCTGGACGGACCTGTTCCTCTGGGTCGAGCGCAAGGTGGAAGGCGACCGGCGCGAACGCATCGTACTGGACAAGGACCCCTGGACCTTCGACAAGGTTCGCAAGCGCGTGACCAAGCACTTTCTGTGGCTGATGATCGCGTGGTGGACGGGCGGTGCGTGGGTGCTTTACTTCAACGATGCACCGACCCTGGTATGGGAACTCCTGACCTTCCAGGCGCCGATGATTGCCTATGTCTGGATCGCCATCCTGACCACGACGACCTATCTCCTCGCAGGCTTCATGCGGGAGCAGGTGTGCATCTACATGTGCCCGTGGCCCCGCATCCAGGCGGCGATGACCGACGAGAAGGCCCTCAACGTCACCTATCGCTGGGACAGGGGCGAGCCGCGTGGTTCTCTGAAGCAAAACAAGAAACTTGCCGACCAGGGCATGCCCGCCGGCGATTGCGTGGACTGCTACCAGTGCTTCCAGGTCTGCCCGACCGGTGTCGACATCCGCAAGGGCATGCAGCTCGACTGTATCCAGTGCGGCCTGTGCATCGATGCCTGCGACAACGTCATGGAAAAGATCGGCAAGCCGAAGGGACTGATTGGCTACGATACGGACGAAAACATCCAGCGCCGCCTGGAGGGCAAGGAGTCGGTCTACGAGATCGTCCGCGTCCGAACGGTCATTTATGTCGGCATCATCGCCGTGGTCTGCGGTATCATGCTGTTCGCACTGCTCAATCGTGATTTCGCCGATATCAGCGTTCTGCATGACAGGAACCCGGTGTTCGTCGAGCAGTCGGACGGGTCCGTGCGCAACGGCTATACCGTGCGTCTGTCGAACAAACGCCGCCACGAGCGC
Organism: Labrenzia sp. THAF191a; assembly: GCF_009363335.1. GTDB lineage: Bacteria > Pseudomonadota > Alphaproteobacteria > Rhizobiales > Stappiaceae > Roseibium > Roseibium algicola. The sequence continues at coordinate 5,906,418 of NZ_CP045333.1, read as the reverse complement.
CATTTCATGCTGCATGTGGAAGGCATGCCGGCCAACACGATGGTGGAAGCTGTCGGTACGGAGGACACTTTCGCCGGCCGTCCGATCATCTCCGTCGGTCCTGACACGACCCGGGAAGTCCGTATTCTCGTGACATCGCCGCCCTGGGCAAAGATGCCACATTCGACGCCGGTTACCTTCCGGATCACCGAAAGCGTCATGGGCGAAGTGGTCACAGCCAAAGATACGTTCAAGGCACCGGAAAAACCTTGAGGAGCAAAGAATGACGATGGTTCAATCGAACATGAAAGATCCCAAGGCGATCACCGGAAAGACGGTCCTGGTCTGGCTTCTTGCCTTCTTTGGGGTGATCTTTACCGCCAACGCCGTGTTCATCTATCTCGCGCTCGGGTCTTTCCCGGGCGTAGTGGTGGAAAGTTCCTATGAAGCCGGACAGGCCTACAACGAGGAAATCGCGGCCGCCAAGGCTCAGGCAGACCTGAACTGGCAGGTCTCGACCGAATTTACCCGCACCAGCGGTGCGGACGGCAAGCTGGTCGTCACGGCCAACGACGCGCAGGGAACGCCGCTTTACGGGGTGGTCCTTCATGCCCTTTTGCGTAATCCGGTTCATGACGACGCCGACGTGAAGGTCGATTTCACGGCTGACGGCGGTGGGCGCTATGTCGGAGCAGTCGAGAACCTTGCCGACGGCAACTGGACACTCATCCTGGAAATCGAACAGGATGGCGAACGGAAATTCCGGTCCGAGAACCGGATCTTCGTCAAGAACTGAGGCACGTACCGTGACGGTCCATCAGCGTGATTGGCAGGCATTCGTGACGCCGGGCGAAGACGGTGCGGTCCACATGGACCTTGCCGTCGACGGCATCACCTGCGCTGCCTGCATGGGAGACATTGAGCGAGGTCTGAAACGGCTTCCGGGTATCCGGACGGCACGCGTCAACCTGACCAGCCAGCGGCTCGCCGTCGACTGGTCGGAAGACCAGACCGGGGCTGACGAGATCGTCGCCGAGCTGGAGCGTCTCGGATACAAGGCCCACCCGTTTGATCCGGCAAGCCAGAAGGAGCGTCAGGACAAGACCGGCAAACAATTGCTGCGCTGCCTGGCGGTTTCCGGCTTTGCCGGCATGAATATCATGCTGTTGTCCGTTTCCGTGTGGTCGGGCAATGCCACGGACATCACCCCGGAAACCCGGGATTTCTTCCACTGGCTGTCTGCGCTGATTGCCTTGCCGACGGTTGCCTACTCCGGGCGGCCGTTCTTTCGCAGCGCCTTCAACGCCCTGGCTGCCGGCCGGTTGAACATGGATGTGCCGATCGTGATCGGCGTGACACTGGCGGTCGCCCTGTCGGTCGTCCAGACCATCCAGCACCAGCATCATGCCTATTTCGAATCCGCCGTCATGCTGTTGTTCTTCCTGCTTGTCGGACGGTATCTCGACCACAACATGCGAGGGCGGACGCGATCCTTTGCAGAGAACATCGCCGCTCTGAAGGCCGAAGTTGCCGCGCTGATTCATCCCGACGGCGCAGTCCGCGAAGTTCCGCTTTCAAAAATCGCCGCAGGCGACCTGGTTCTGGTATCGGGCGGCGAGCGGGTGCCGGTGGATGGTGTGGTTGAAACCGGTGTTTCCGAGATCGACCAGAGCCTTGTGACCGGTGAAAGCGTGCTGGTGCCGGTTGCGGCCGGTCAGCGAGTCTATGCCGGTACCTTAAACGGAGCAGGGGTGTTGCAGGTCCGGGTTCAGGCTGCTTCCGGCGCGACGTTGCTGGATGAGGTCAACCGCCTGCTCGAAGCGGCATCCCAGGCCAAATCCAAATACGTGCGCATTGCAGACCGAGCCGCCCGCCTATATGCGCCTCTGGTGCATGGCGCGGCTGCGCTGACATTTCTTGGCTGGTTGCTGGTCGGGCTCGACTGGCAGCCTGCCCTGATCATCGCCATTTCCGTCTTGATCATCACCTGTCCCTGCGCGCTCGGTTTGGCGGTTCCCGCCGTGCAGGTGGTGGCATCCGGGCAGCTCTTCCGGTGTGGAATCCTGCTCAATTCGGGCGACGCCATCGAACGGTTGTCGGATATCGACACCATCCTGTTCGACAAGACCGGAACGCTGACGCTTACCGAGCCGGATCTGTGCGGCTCCATCAATCCAGATGACGAAACGCTTGCGCTGGCCGGACGCCTTGCCCTGGCAAGTCGGCATCCCTTGTCGGCCGCCCTGGTCAAGGCAACAGGAGCGTTGCAGCCTCTGCCGAACGTCAGCGAGACATCCGGGGCGGGTCTTGAAACCCTGGTTGCCGGACAGCGTCTGCGGCTTGGCAGCCCGCTGTTCTGCGAAGCATCCGACGAACAGGTCGAGGCAGCACTGCAGTCGAACCCGGGTGCCTCTCTGCTTGCTATCCGCTTTGGCGCGGATCCTGCCCGCCTGTTGGCCTTCCGGCAACGGTTGCGGCCGGATGCCAGGGCGGTGGTCGATCAGTTGAAGTCAGCCGGCTACGCGCTTGAAATTCTCTCCGGGGATACGAAACCTGCTGTGGCCGATTGCGCGGCTGTGCTGGGTGTATCGGACTGGCGGTCGGGCATGAAGCCCGCCCAGAAAATTGCGCGTCTCGAAGAACTCCAGGCCAGTGGCCGCAAGGTCCTGATGGTTGGCGATGGCCTGAATGATGCTCCGGCGCTGGCCGGGGCGCATGTCTCGCTGTCGCCTGTCTCGGCCGTGCATCTCAGTCAGGCCGCTGCAGACGCCGTTTTTCTCGGTGACAAATTGCAGCCGGTGGCCGATGCGCTCAGGCTGTCGAAACGGGCAAGGGCGGCAATTGAGCAGAACCTCTGGATTTCGGTCGTCTACAACATCATTGCCGTGCCCATTGCCGTGGCCGGTTTCGTCACACCTTTGATGGCGGCAGCAGCGATGTCCGCTTCCTCGCTGGCAGTTACCGCAAACGCGCTCAAGCTGCGCTGGGGAGAGGGCGGCAGGAACGCGGGAGCGAACGCACCCACAGTGCGACAGCAACAGGCCGCTGAATGAGATCAACATGGACGTTCTGATCTATCTGATACCGATTGCACTGCTCCTGGGAGCGCTAGGGCTTGGGGCTTTCCTCTGGTCCTTGAAAAGCGGCCAGTATGACGATCTCGAAGGTGCCAAATGGCGCATCCTTGACGACGACGATCTGCCAGACAAGTAATTGCAGGCAATCTTGACTTTGTGTTCCCGTGCGCCTAGCCCCATGCATTCCTTTAGGTAACTGGAGCTATGCATGGATTCGTTTCCGGACGCGCACAAACCGGGCTACGCCGTTTATTCCAGAACGTCGCTGGCTATCTACGATGCCCTGGTGCTGGGTTTGTCGAACCGCTGGATCTGGCGTTGCCCGAGCTCTCATCTGGTCGCGCTCTATGACCAGCATGTTTCCGCCAATCACCTGGATATCGGCGTGGGCACCGGTTACTTCCTGGACAAGACCAGGTTTCCCGTTGCAGATCCAAGGGTGACGTTGCTCGATCCCAACCGGGAGTGCCTCGACAAGGCTGCTGCCAGAATTGCCCGCTTGAAGCCCGTCACCGTTCAGGCAGATGCACTCGTGCCGTGGCCAAAAGATATCGGCAGTTTCAAGACCATCGGCCTCAACTACGTGCTTCATTGCCTTCCGGGAACCATGACTGAAAAGGCAGTGATTTTCGATCATGCGGTACCGCATCTTGAAGAAGGGGCAACGGTCTTTGGGTCCACCATCCTGCAAGGCGATGCGCCGCGGTCCGGTGCCGCCCGCAAGCTGATGCAGATCTATAACCGCAAGGGTGTCTTTTCGAACGAAGCCGACACGCAGGACACTTTGCGAGCGGAACTTGAAAAACGCTTTGCCGAGGTGACGATTGAAAGGATCGGGTGCGTGGCACTCTTCAGTGCCCGGAAGCCGCGCCTTGCCTGAGCCCTGCCACGGCAAGGCGCAACGGGCAGCTTAGGAGAGGACGTTGGACAGGGCCATTCCTGTGGCAAGCAGGACGAGCCCTATGCCGGCAAGCAGAAGGAGATTGTCTCTCAGTCTTGCATTTGTGCCGAGGTCGGACGGTTCATGCTCCATAGGGAGCGGATCGTCTTCCCCGAACGTTTCAGGATCCCGGGACATGGTTCTTACAATCGTTTGCAAAAGGCTGCTCGTTCAGTTCGATTTCTTGCCTGCAAGATGGGGGCGTACAATTGAAAGTCCCGTTAATATCGAACCGGGCAAAAGATTAATTGAGCGCAATATTACCAATAGGTGAAATCCTTCAGTGTATTGCGAGTAATTTCTCAGCCTTTCCGAAACTATTCAAAGTCGATGCCGCGTTGGCGGATGATTGTGGGCCCCTCGCGGCGGGAGACTAACTCATTGTTCAGACTTTCATGGCAAAGGTTAAGTCAAACAAGGAGGACTAGGTGAGCCTGGATCTTGCCTCTCTGACATTCTTGCTGGTCGAAGACAGTGCTTACATGCGGACCATCCTGCGCACCATGCTGCAGGGGTTCGGTGCGCGGCGCATTGTCGAGGCCGAAGACGGCGCGTCCGGCCTTGAAGCCATGGACCGGGCGAACCCTGACATCCTTATTCTGGATTGGGTCATGCCGATCCTGGACGGGGCGGACATGGTTCGCATGATCCGCAGTCCGAACAATCCCTTCGCCTATATCCCGATTATCATGGTGACCGCTCACACCGAGCGTAGCCGGATCGTGGAAGCGCGCCGGCTCGGCGTTCACGAGCTTCTGTCCAAGCCGATCTCGGCAAAGGCACTGTATCAGCGCGTATCCAGCGTGATCCTGCACCCGCGCGATTTCATCAAGACGGCCACCTATTTCGGCCCTGCACCGCGCGAAATCCGGAACCGCCAGAAGATCTGGCAAGGTGGCCCCGGCCAGCCGCAACAGCAGGGCGGCGAAGGCGACGGTAATCTCACCGCGATCGGTTAAGCGTAAAATTCAGCTGAAAGTGATGTGGACGCGTCAGGCGGCCGACTGTGCTGCCGTGCGGTTCTCCGCTGCCGCATAAGACGATGCCCCTTGAGCATTGGCACTTTCTGCCGCTTCGGCAAACTGCGCCAGAACGTCAAGATCAACCGTGTAGTGGTCAAGCAGGAACTGGGAAAGAACATCGATAGGGAGATGATGGTAGCCTTCGATGGCGGCCATCAAAGCTTCAAGTGTGTCCAACCGTTCGCGGAGTTTAATCATGGTTACCCGATGAGCCGATTTTTTCTCACACTGGAGTTTTATAGTTAATAATGCGTAAAACCGAGCGTAGCAAGGATGCGCGACCGCGGTATCACCTCCGAAAACAATCGTCCACAAACTTTTGCCGGAAATCTTCGAATTTCTTGGTAAAAATCGCCGGTGCGGGGCAAGTTGTCGCTGAAGGTCTAGGGAAAATTCAATGGCAAAAATCATCTATGTTCTGAACGGTCCGAATCTCAATCTGCTCGGCAAGCGGGAACCGGAGATCTACGGGCCCCAGACCCTGGATGACGTCCGTGCGATGTGTGAGGCAGCCGCTGCGCCCAGGGGGCTGGAGATCGCATTCCATCAGAGCAATGCCGAACACGTGCTTATCGACTGGATCCATGAGGCAAGGGAAGCGGCGGCGGGTATCATCATCAATCCGGCGGCCTATACGCACACATCGATCGCAATTCTGGACGCATTGAATACCTGCACCTGCCCGGTGATCGAGGTTCATGTCTCCAACATACACAAACGGGAAAGCTTTCGGCACCATTCCTACGTTTCAGCCCGGGCGGATGCGGTGATTGCCGGCTGCGGTGTGGAGGGTTATCTGCTGGCTCTGCAGCGCATGGCGACTTTGTGCGCAGACGCATGATCCTGCGTCTCTGCCAGTGACACTGTTTGAGGATTTTTTGGCGGTTCAGTAACCGTTGCCGTTGAAGAATTCCCTGGCGACCGTCGTCGCGAGGATTTTGACATCGAGGATAACCGACTGACGCTCGATGTAGGCAAGATCATAGACCAGCCGCATGCGGGCCGCATGAGCGTTTTTGGTTTCCCCGCGAAAGCCGTTGACCTGTGCCAGGCCTGTGATGCCCGGAAGCACCTTGTGGCGGTCCATATACCTGGGGTGGAAGTCTTCATAAGGCATTCCGGCGGCCAGCATGCCGGGCACATGCGGCCGGGGACCTACCAGGGACATCTCTCCTCGCATCACGTTGATGAGCTGCGGCAGTTCATCGAAATTGCTCTTGCGCAGGAAGGCGCCGATCAATGTGACGCGCGGATCGTTGGCAACGGTTTGCGAAATCCCGGTGCTGTCGCACTGGTTGGCATACATCGTCCGGAACTTGAGAACGGCAAACTTCCTGCCATTCAAACCGTAGCGCCACTGACGGAAAAACACCGGTCCGCGGCTTGTCAGTTTTATTGCAACCGCGATTGCAACAAATAAGGGAAAAAGCAGTAGAAGGCCGGCACTTGCACCGGTCAGGTCAATACATTTCTTCAGTCCGGATTGAATCGCTCCGCGTGCCGGACGGAGGTCGCGGGAGGCACGGTTTGTCGCATCGAGCAGGTCGGGGTGCGGATAGCCCCACGTCGCGAAGCCGGCAATATTCATCGCTTCGCGGCCGTGATCATCTGCTTCGTAAGATACTGTTTCGTCTGCCAAGATATGCCAGCCTCAACCCGATTTACGAGACCACTTGATGTGCGCCAGCATCCTGTCTGGAGGCAGTCGCAATCACGATCGTATCGTTAATATTTGGATAACAAGATCGGGAAAATTGTTATCCATTAAGGGTTTGGTTACCATAGTGACGCGACGGGAGCAATGTTCCGACGTCAAAAGTGATGTGAAATTTAATTAATTTTTAAAATATTGAACGCCGGGCTAGGGTTAGCCCGACGTTCGCATAGGGTATTAAATTCTGGAGTGGGAACCGGCCGCTTAGTAGCTGCGGCCGACGCTGGTGTACTCGAAGCCGCGGGCTTCCATGTAGTCCGGCTTGTAGATATTTCGCAGGTCGACCACCTTGGGCGCCGAGACCAGGGTTTTGACGCGGTCGAGGTCAAGCGCACGGAACTGATCCCACTCCGTAACGATTACAACCACATCTGCATTCTCGATGGCATGATAGGGTCCATCGCAGAACATCACGCCCGACATGACCTTCTCGGCTTCTTCCATGCTGGCCGGGTCGTAGGCGCGGATCTTGGCACCAGCAGCCTGCAGTTTTTCCACGATGTCGATGCTCGGTGCTTCGCGCATGTCGTCCGTATTGGGCTTGAATGCGAGGCCAAGCAGCGCGACCGTCTTGCCACTTACGTCGCCGCCCATGAATTCGATCACCTTGTCGGCCATCTTTTTCTTGCGGGCCGCGTTTACCTCGATGACGGAATCGACGATCTTCAGATCGGACTGTGCGTCCGCGGCGATCCGCGAGAGGGCAAGAGTGTCCTTCGGAAAGCAGGAGCCGCCGTAGCCTGGGCCGGCATGCAGGAACTTGCCGCCGATGCGGTTGTCGAGGCCGATACCGCGCGAGACTTCCTGGACGTTTGCCCCGACTTTCTCACACAGGTCTGCAATTTCGTTGATGAAGGTGATCTTGACCGCGAGAAACGCATTGGCCGCGTATTTGGTGAGTTCCGATGTGCGGCGGCGGGTCACGATGATCGGGGTTTCATTGAGATACAGCGGGCGGTAAAGCTCACGCATCACTTCGACTGCGCGCTCGTCATCGGTCCCGACCACCACCCGGTCGGGGCGTTTGAAGTCGCTGATGGCGGCGCCTTCGCGCAGGAATTCCGGATTTGAAACGACGGCGAATTCTGCGTCAGGGTTGGTCTTGCGGATGATCGCTTCCACTTCGTCTCCCGTGCCGACCGGAACGGTCGATTTGGTGACGATCACGGTGAAGCCCTCGATCAGTCGCGCGATTTCCTCTGCCGCTGCATAGACGTAGGACAGATCGGCATGGCCATCACCTCGGCGTGTCGGCGTGCCGACGGCAATGAAAACGGCATCCGCTTTGCGGATCGCTTCTTCAGGAGCAGTGGTAAAGAAAAGGCGTTCTTCGGCAACGTTCTTTGCAACGAGTTCCTGCAGGCCAGGTTCATAGATCGGGATCTGTCCGTTGTTCAGGGCGTCGATCTTGCTTGCATCCTTGTCGATGCAGGTGACGACATGTCCGAAATCGGCAAAACAGGTTCCGGACACCAGACCGACATAGCCGGTCCCAATCATTGCAACACGCATTTTAAATTTTCCTGCTTCTGGGTGGTCTTCAGGCGTTAGTCAATCACCATAAGCCCGCTAGGTGCTGCCCGAATTACATGGACCGACAGCAAAAGACCAGTTCGTTGAAATCGTATTGTTTGAAATTTTGAAATTCTGCTCCGTACACTACTCTGAACAGGGACAGGATGAGGCGTCTGCAATTGCCTGAACGCGTCCCGGTCCTGAAGACTAACGGAACGACACAAAAAACGGGAGCATTTTTCTGTCTAAAGAGGGGATGTGTTCCTCCGGAAGGAAGGCCCCTGTGCGAAGAAGGGCCTTCTCATTTCGGAGCAACTGGATTGTCCTACGTCGGTGCGATGCCGCACCAGGCAGCGGTAAACAGGGCGATCGTCTTCGTCACTCTTTTCAGCGACGGCAGGTTCACGCATTCGTCTATGCCGTGAATGTTCTTTGTCAGCGGGCCATAGGTGAGGGCGGGAATGCCGCAATGGTTCACGTAAAGAGCCGCATCCAGATAGCAGGCCATGATCGACCGCTTGAGCGCAGTTCCGGACGTGATGTTGTGTGCGGCGGCGAGCGCATTTTCCGCATCGCCGCCTTCGGGAAGAAGATACCCTGCCTGACATGTCCCGATCCATTCGAGCTTTGGATTGGCTTTCTCAAGCCGGGGATCCTTCGTACCAAGCGTTTTCAGCATCTGTTCCAGGCTGGCCATCCGGTCTTGCGGGGCGTCACCCGGATAAAACCCGATCCGGCCTTCGAAACGGCATTCGAACGGGATGGACGCCGGCCATTCGCCGCCGTTGATGGTGCCGATGTTGAGGCTTGCAGGATTGCGCAGCTCGTCGAAGCCGGGATGGCTGGTCTTTTCCTCATTCCAGCGAGCTTCCAGCGCCTTCAACTCGTTGATGACGAGGAACGCCGCCTCGATTGCGCTGAGGCCTGACTCCGGCTCGCGTGGGTGAGCCGGCACACCCTGGACGGAGATCCGGAACTTGATGACACCGGAATTTGCATAGGTGACCTCTTCGTCTGTCGGCTCGGGAATGAGAACCGCGTCCGCTGTCGCACCATTCATGATCGCAGTTGCGGTGCCATTGCCCGTCACCTCTTCGTCGATGACAGACTGGAACTCGAGCGGTCCTTTCAAGCTGAACCCGGCAGCCTCGATGGCATCGACTGCAAAGAGATTGGCTGCGAGGCCTGCCTTCATGTCCCCCGCGCCCCGTCCGAAAAGCCAATCGCCCTCGCGCACGGCTGCAAACGGCGGATGGGTCCAGTTTGCCGGATTGGCAGTGGGCACGACATCGACGTGGGCATTCAGGATCAACGAACGCCCGCCATGGGCAGACTTCTTGCGACCACTGACGTTGAACGTGTCGGTGTAGTCGATAGTGGCCGGAGAATAGGCCGGATGGGACTGCAGTTGCGCCACATCGAGCCCATAGGTCTCGACGTCATAGGCACGGTCACGGAGAGCGTCTGCAATGATCTTCTGGACACCGGCCTCCTCACCGCGAAGGGATCTTGCCCGCACGATCTCCTGCAGGAAGGCGATCTCGTCCTCGAATGCGGCATCAACGGCAGCGGTGATGGCGGAAATGGCTTCGTTGGAAAGTGGTTCTGACATGACGATCCGGCTGGAAAGGATGATGAGGTGGGCGATTTGCCCGCACCCTATCAACTGCGCGGTCTGCGTCAAATGCGGGTAGCAGCACGCCTAACCCCATCATCCCTCTCAGTATGGCTGAAGCAGCGCCCCAGGATGATGAGGAAAAGTGAGATTTGGCAGACGTGACCCTGGTCTAGACAGTCAGATACCGACGGACTTCCGTTTCAGAAAGGTCAGCACCCGTGCCCGAGAGCACCACTTCGCCGCGGTCCATGACGGCATAATCGTCGGCCAGATCACGGGCGAACTCGAAATATTGTTCCACCAGTACGATGGCCATCGTGCCCTGGTCGCGCAGCCACGAGATTGCCCGACCTATGTCCTTGATGATCGAAGGCTGGATGCCTTCCGTCGGTTCATCAAGCACCAGAAGTTTCGGACGGGTGACCAGAGCTCGTGCAATCGCGAGCTGCTGCTGCTGTCCGCCGGACAGATCACCGCCACGGCGTGACAGCATGTCCTTGAGCACCGGGAAAAGTTCGAAGATCGTATCGGGAATGAACCGTTCCTTGCGCGGGATCGGGGCATAGCCGGTCTCAAGATTTTCCTTTACCGATAGAAGAGGGAAGATCTCGCGTCCCTGCGGCACGATCGCGATGCCTTTCTTGGCGCGGGCATGGGCTGCCAGCGAGGAGATGTCCTCGCCGTCCCACAGGATCTTGCCGGCGCTGATGCCGTGCTGACCGGCAACCGCACGCAAGGTGGATGTCTTGCCGACACCATTGCGTCCCATCAGACAGGTTACCTTGCCGGTCTCGGCCTTCAGCGAAACCTTCTTCAGCGCCTGGGCGGCGCCATAATGAAGATCGATGTTTTCAACTTGCAGCATGAGCTGACTTCCCTTGGCTGATCGCGATGCGCCTTGTGGCCGTTGGTTCGTTCGTTGTCGGTACCGCCGTATCACTTCCGCGAGCGACGAGACGCGAACGACAAAGCCTACTCCTCATCGTCCGAGATAAACTTCCACGACACGTTCGTCGGCTGAGACATGGTCGAGTGAGCCTTCAGCCAGGACCGAGCCTTCGTGGAGAACAGTGACTTTGACACCCAGGGAGCGCACAAACACCATGTCGTGCTCGACCACGACGACCGAGTGATCATTGGCGATATCCTTCAGAAGTTCAGCGGTTTCAGCGGTTTCGGCATCCGTCATGCCGGCAGCAGGCTCGTCCACGAGAAGCAGCTTCGGATCCTGGGCCAGCAGCATGCCGATCTCCAGCCACTGCTTCTGACCGTGGCTGAGGTTGGCTGCGAGCTCGCTTCTCTTCGAACCAAGCCGGATCAGATCAAGCAGATATTCAACCCGCTTCTTCTCACCACCCGAAATGACATGAAACAGGGTGGCGAATGGGCCACGCGGTGCCTTGAGCGCCAGTTCCAGGTTGTCCCAGACGGTATGGCTCTCAAAAACGGTCGGTTTTTGAAACTTGCGGCCGATCCCGAGCTCGGCGATTGAAGCTTCGTCCTCGCCGGTAAGGTCCACGGTGCCGTTGAAAAAGACCTCGCCACTGTCCGGCCGGGTCTTGCCGGTAATGACGTCCATCATCGTGGTCTTGCCCGCACCGTTGGGACCGATGATCGCCCGCATTTCGCCCGGGGCAATCGTCAGCGACAATTCGTTCAGTGCCTTGAAGCCGTCGAAGGAAACCGACACGCCGTCGAGATAAAGAAGACTGGAAGATCGTGCCATGGCTTTACTCCGCGGGCTGGGGTTCGGCATCCGCCGGAACGGTCGAGGCAGATTTTTTCGGGCTGACGTTGGCCGGGGAGGCGGGCGACTGCGGCGCCTGGCTCGGAGGTTGGTCCGACCCGGCCTCGAAGTCTTTGGAGACTTTCCGTTGCCGCAAGGCTGTCCAACCCTGGGAAAGGGTGCCGACGATGCCCTTCGGCAGGAACAGGGTCACGACCACGAAGAGGCCACCGAGCGCAAAGAGCCAGATGTCAGGCAGCGCGGCGGTGAACCAGGTCTTGGCGAAGTTGACCAGAACGGCGCCGAGGACGGCCCCGACCAGCGTTCCGCGCCCGCCGACGGCAACCCAGATCACCACCTCGATGGAGTTGGCGGGTGCAAATTCACCCGGGTTGATGATGCCGACCTGCGGCACGTAAAGGGCTCCGGCGATACCGGCCATCATGGCCGACAGGGTCCAGACGAACAGCTTGTAGTGTTCCACACGATAGCCCAGGAAGCGTGTCCGGCTCTCTGCGTCGCGCACGGCCACCAGCACCTTGCCGAGTTTCGATCGGGTGATTGCCCGGCAGATGAGGAAGCACAGGACCAGCGCCAGGCCTGAGGCTGCAAACAGGCCCGCGCGGGTCGTGTCGGCTTGAATATCAAAGCCGAGAATGTCCTTGAAGTCGGTCAGGCCGTTGTTGCCGCCGAAACCCATGTCGTTGCGGAAGAAGGCAAGCAGCAGCGCATAGGTGAGGGCCTGCGTGATGATCGACAGGTAAACGCCGGTGACGCGTGAGCGGAAGGCGAACCAGCCGAAGACGAAGGCCAGCACGCCCGGCACCAGCAGCACCATGAGCGCCGCAAACCAGAACATGTCGAAGCCGTACCAGTACCAGGGCAGTTCTCCCCAGTTCAGGAACACCATGAAATCCGGCAGGATCGGGTCGCCATAAACGCCGCGGGTTCCGATCTGGCGCATCAGGTACATGCCCATGGCATAGCCGCCGAGCGCGAAGAAGGCCGCGTGACCGAGCGAGAGAATGCCGCAATAGCCCCAGACCAGATCTACCGCCAACGCCAACAACGCGTAGGTCAGGTATTTACCCATCAGCGTGACCGCGTAGGTCGGCACGTGGAAGGCCGAGCCTTCGGGGACAAGCAGGTTGCCGGCAGGAACCAGGACGATCACGGCCGCCATAATGGCGAGGAAGATCCCTGCTCGGGCATCCATGGCGCGGAAGAGGAAAGAGGTCATCATGCTTCAACTGCCCGGCCCTTGAGGGCGAACAGGCCCCTTGGACGCTTCTGGATAAAGAGAATGATAAAGATGAGCACGAAGATCTTGCCGAGCACGGCGCCGGCATAGGGCTCCAGGAACTTGTTCACGACACCGAGGGTCATGGCGCCTACCAGCGTGCCCCACAGATTGCCGACCCCACCGAAGACCACGACCATGAAACTGTCGATGATGTAGCCCTGGCCAAGGTTCGGTGAAACGTTGTCGATCTGGCTGAGCGCGACGCCCGCGATCCCGGCGATACCAGAGCCGAGCCCGAAGGTGAGCGCGTCGATCCAGGGAGTGCGGATGCCCATCGAGGCGGCCATTCGCCGGTTCTGGGTCACGGCGCGGGTATAGAGCCCGAACGGGGTCTTCTTGAGGACAAGCATCAGTCCGGCGAAGACCAGCATCGCGAAGACGATGATCCACATGCGGTTATAGGTGATCGTCATCTGGCCGATCTCGAAGGCACCGGACATCCAGTCCGGGTTGCCAACCTCACGGTTGGTCGGGCCGAAGATCGAGCGCACCGCCTGCTGCAGCACCAGCGAGATGCCCCAGGTCGCAAGCAGCGTCTCCAGGGGGCGCCCATACAGCCAGCGGATCACGCCACGCTCGATGGCAACGCCCACCAGTCCTGAGGTGAGGAAAGCAAGCGGCAGGGCGATGAACAGGGAATATTCGAAGAGCCCTGGCGCGGAGGAGCGAATGAATTCCTGAACCACGAAGGTGACGTAAGCCCCGATCATCACCATCTCGCCATGCGCCATGTTGATGACGCCCATGACACCGAAGGTGATGGCAAGGCCAATGGCAGCGAGCAGCAGCACGGATCCAAGCGACAGGCCGTACCAGACATTCTGTGCCGCATCCCAGGCGGCGATGGACTTCTCGATCTTGGTGATTTCCGTGGTTGCCGCTTCGCGCAAGGCACCTTCGGAGGAAGATTGCACGGCAATCAGAAGCGACAGCGCATCGCGATTGCCCATGGTGCCGAGCGTCGAGACCGCCTGAAGTTTGGCCGCTTCGTCCATATCGGAGTTCAGAACGGCTGCGGCCCGGGCTTCTTCCATTTTCTTGCGCACGCCGTCGTCCGCTTCTGCGGCGATGGCGGCATCCAGGGCTTCGATACTGTCCGGATCCTTCGCCTTGAACACGGCTTCCGCGGCCGCCATCCGCACCTTCGGATCGGGCGCCATCAGGGTCAGCGACCCGAGCGCGGACCGGATCACCCGGCGGAGTTTGTTGTTGACCTTGATCTTGTCGATTTCGCCCTTGGCCGCTTCGCCGGTCGTTTCCATGGTCAGCGGGTCGATCAGGGCAAGGTTCTTGCCGGCCTTCCTGGTGATGAAGACTTCGCCATCAGCCTTGCGCACGTATAGATCGCCATCGCTCAGGGCCTCGAGGGCAGGGGCCACTTGCGGGTCACCGGTCGCGACAAGGGCACCGATCTGCTTTTCGGTTTCGGAATATTTGCCCTTGGCCAGGTCGTTGATCAGCGGACGGAGTGCCTCTGGATCGCTTTGGGCCAGTGCCGGTGCGGCAAGGAGGCTGGCAGCGAGGCTGAGGAGGAGTAGGAAGGATCTCATCAAGGACATCGTGTCCACCGGTGTTTTGAACTTTCACCTGACGACCTCATCCTGAGGAGCCGCATTGCGGCGTCTCGAAGGATGGGCCACTTGCTTCCGGGGTTGCCGCCCATCCTTCTGGACGGACCTTGCGGTCCTCCTCAGGATGAGGGGAGAGCTAAGAGCGACTCTCCAGGCAAACCTTTCCGGTTGGAAAACCGGGGAAAGAGGACGGGTCTCGTAAGACCCGCCCGAGGTCCGTTCTCCCTTAAGACCCGGAGCCGCCGCACTTGCCGGTGGCAGTGTTGAAGTTGCCGCAGGAAAGCGGTGCGCGCCAATCGGAGATCAGGTCCTTGGAGCCGTCCAGATAATCGGACCATGCGTCGCCGACGACGAGGCCGGAGGTTTCCCAGACGGTTTCGAACTGGCCGTCTTCCTGGATTTCACCGATCAGCACCGGCTTGGTGATGTGGTGGTTCGGCATCATTGCGGAGTAGCCACCGGTCAGGTTCGGAACGCTGACACCGACGATGGCGTCGATCACGGCATCTGGCTCGGTGCTGCCCGCCTTCTTGACTGCTTCAACCCACATGTTGAAGCCGATGAAGTGCGCTTCCATCGGGTCGTTGGTCACGCGCTTGTCGTCGCCGATGTAAGCGTGCCAGGCATCGATGAATTCGGCGTTGGCTTCGGTATCTGCGGACTGGAAGTAGTTCCAGGCAGCCAGGTGGCCGACGAGCGGAGCGGTGTCGAGGCCGGCGAGCTCTTCTTCACCAACGGAGAAGGCGACAACCGGAATGTCTTCAGCCTTGATACCCGCGTTGCCGAGTTCCTTGTAGAACGGCACGTTGGCATCGCCGTTGATGGTAGAGACCACAGCGGTTTTCTTGCCGGCGGAGCCGAAGGTCTTGATGTCGGACACGATCGTCTGCCAGTCGGAATGACCGAACGGCGTGTAGTTGATCATGATGTCTTCTTCAGCCACACCCTTGGACTTCAGGTAGGCTTCAAGGATCTTGTTGGTCGTGCGCGGGTAGACATAGTCGGTACCGGCCAGAACCCAGCGCTCGACGCCTTCCTCGTTCATCAGGTAATCGACGGCCGGAATGGCCTGCTGGTTCGGTGCGGCGCCCGTGTAGAAGACGTTGCGCTGGGATTCTTCACCTTCGTACTGAACCGGATAGAACAGCAGCGAGTTGAGTTCTTCGAAGACCGGCAGGACGGACTTGCGCGAAACGGACGTCCAGCAGCCGAACACGGCGTCGACGCCGTTGACTTCGATCAGCTCACGCGCCTTTTCAGCAAACAGCGGCCAGTCGGAAGCCGGGTCGACGACAACCGCTTCCAGTTTCTTGCCAAGCAGGCCACCCTTCTTGTTCTGCTCTTCGATGAGCATCAGCATGGCGTCTTTCAGAGTGGTTTCCGAAATGGCCATTGTGCCGGAAAGCGAGTGCAGGATGCCGACCTTGATCGTGTCTTCCTGGGCGGATGCGCCGCCGATCATCGTGGAGGCCATCAGGCCTGCCAATGCGAGTTTGGTGAATGTGTTTTTCATGGATGTTCCCCTTTGCTTGACGTCACCGGTTCCCACGCCGGCGATTGGCGGCTGGAAGGTGTGCCGCTGTCAGGAAGGGATCGTGCACTGGCACCACTGCACCGCAACATACGTCAATTGACGTAACCGGCTTGAACGCCTGCCAAGGCGTTCCAGAAGCAAAGACGGCATGAAATGTGCTGAAGAGAGGAGCTGAATAAAAAAACGGGGCGGAAAGCGGGCGATGAAGGACGGCATTTGCCGAATAAATAGTCATATGTCCAGTTATTGGGCATTTGGTGCCGGCATGGAGGCGGACGCGTGAGGGCGCGCCAACGCATTCTGCCCGTTCGGCGCCAGTACAACAAATGGGTCAACAACCAGACCCTGGAAGACTATGCGCTCAGGTTCACCGCCAAGAGCGCACGCCGCTTTTCCTCACGTGCGATTTCCCAGACGGCGATCGGTGCCATCTCCTTTCTGGCTCTGGAGGCGATCGGTGGTGCGATCACCCTGTCCCACGGAACAGCCAATGCGTTTCTCGCCATATTGGTCGGCAGCCTGGTGCTGTTGGTCGTCGGTCTGCCGATCAGCCGCTATGCCATGCGTTACGGCGTCGACATAGACCTGCTCACACGTGGTGCAGGGTTCGGCTACATCGGTTCGACGGTCACCTCGCTGATCTATGCCAGCTTCACCTTCATTCTCTTTGCGATTGAAGCTTCCATCATGTCGAGCGCGCTGGAATTCGCTTTCGGTGTGCCGCTCTGGCTGGGGTATGTCATCAGCGCGGTTGCGGTCATTCCGCTGGTGACCCACGGCATTACCTGGATCAGCCGCTTTCAGCTCGCAACCCAACCCTTCTGGATCATCCTGAACATTCTGCCGTTCGTCTTCATTGCCTTCACCGACTGGCAGGCCGTCGGCGAGTGGTTGACGTTTTCCGGCATCGACCCGGTAACACAGGCGCCGCGTGCGACAGCTGGCGGCTGGGACAGCATCAACCTGGTCAGCTTCGGCGCAGCCTCCGCAGTCATTCTGGCGCTGATGGCACAGATCGGTGAACAGGTGGACTTTCTGCGGTTTCTTCCGGCGCAGGATTATGCCCGCCGCCGGCACCGGCTCGCCCTGTTTCTGGCTGGCCCCGGCTGGGTTGTTCTCGGTGCCCCCAAGATGATTGCAGGCTCTTTCCTGGCAGTCCTCGTTTTGTCGCACGGTGTTCCGGTTGACCATGCCGACGAACCCTCGCGCATGTATGCGGTCGCTTTCGGCTACATGATCCCGAACGAAACCGTCGTCCTCTTGCTGATGGCGGCATTCGTGGTGGTGGCGCAGCTCAAGATCAACGTCATGAATGCCTACGCCGGGTCGCTTGCCTGGTCGAATTTCTTCTCGCGCCTTACACACTCCCATCCCGGCCGGGTCGTCTGGCTCGTCTTCAATGTCGGCATCGCTCTGCTTTTGATGGAACTCGGCATCTATCGGTTGCTGGAAGAAACCCTTGGCGTCTTTTCCATCATTGCGATGGCGTGGCTTTCCGCCATTTCGGCTGACCTCTTCATCAACAAGCCGCTCGGGCTGTCGCCTCCAGGAATCGAATTCAAGCGCGCGCATCTTTATGACATCAACCCGGTCGGCACCGGGGCGATGCTTCTGGCCGCCGGTCTCGCATTGGCCGCGCACTTCGGCGAGTTTGGAAAGACGGCGGAGGCCCTCGCCACCTTTCTGGCCATGGCCATCGCCTTTGTCGCCGCGCCCCTGATCGCTTATGCGACCAGGGGACGTTTCTACCTGGCTCGCAAGCCGCGCCAGAGCTGGCAGACGAAGGAGCACATCGCCTGTTCGATCTGCGAAAACCCGTTCGAGCCGGAAGACATGGCTTATTGCCCGGCCTATCAGTCTCCGATCTGTTCATTGTGCTGTTCACTCGATGCCCGCTGCCACGACAGCTGCAAGCCGAAGGCACGTTTGTCCTATCAGGTCGGCACCGTCGCGGGCCGCATTCTGCCGGAAAACGCGATGGCGTTCCTGCAGTCCCGGCTGGGGCGCTATGCGTTCATCTCTGTACTGTCGAATGCTGCAATCGGCCTGGTGCTCTGGATCATTTATGCCCAGGCGGAAAACCGTCTGGGAGATCCGACCGGCATCATCGGCCAGACGGTGCTGTTGATTTTCTTTGTTTTCGCCATCGTCGTCGGTATTGCCTGCTGGTTCCTGGTACTGGCCCATGACACCCGGCGGGTCGCCGAAGAGGAATCCATGCGCCAGAACGCGCTCCTCCAGAAAGAAATCGACGCTCACAGTGTTACCGACGCGGCCCTGCAGAAGGCCAAGGAAGATGCCGAGGCCGCCAATCTTGCCAAGAGCCGCTACGTGGTCGGCCTAAGTCACGAACTCAGAACGCCTTTGAACGCGGTCATGGGTTATGCCCAGGTGCTGGAGCGGGACGACAGCGTGCCGACAGCCCGCAGGCCTGCAATCAGCACCATCCGGCGCAGTGCAGAGCACCTGTCAGGGCTGATCGACGGCCTGCTGGATATTTCGCGGATCGAGGCTGGCAGGCTGCAGATCTATTCCAACGAGATCAACATTCACGAGTTTCTGGATCAGATCGTCGACATGTTCCGCATGCAGGCGGCTGCGAAGGGGCTCGGCTTCGACTATGCGCGCGCACCCAACCTGCCGGTGTTTGTACGAACCGACGAAAAACGTCTGCGACAGATCCTGGTGAACCTCCTGTCGAATGCGATCAAGTTCACCTCTGAGGGCACTGTTTCGTTTTCGGTCAGTTACCGGTCACAGGTGGCCAGCTTTGTCGTGTCGGACAGCGGACCGGGCATCGCGCTTGACGAACAGGTCAAGATTTTCGAACCGTTCGGCCGCAGCAAGACCGCCGACGGGGCGAAGACACCGGGGTTGGGGCTCGGGTTGACCATCACCAAGCTTCTGACGGAAACCATGGGTGGAGCCATCGCGCTGTCCAGCGAACCGGGGAAGGGCGCTTCCTTTGAAGTGCGGCTGATGCTGGCGGCTGTCGACCGGCCTGTCGATACCATCCGCCTGGAAAGACAGGTGCGAGGCTACGAAGGCGAGCGGAAGACGGTTGCCGTGATCGATGACAATCCGGATCACCGTGCGCTTGTCTGCGATATCCTGAAACCGATCGGATTTGCCGTCGTCGAGGCGGATACGGGCAGGGCCTGCCTGGAGACGGTCGAGCCGCTGCGGCCGGATCTCTACCTGATCGATATCCTGATGCCGGGAATGAACGGTTGGGAGCTGGCCGAGGACCTGAGGGACAGAGGCGTCAGCGCGCCGATCATCATGCTGTCGGCCAACATCGGTGACAAGGCTTTGCGGCCGGACGGTCCGGCTCACCATTCGGCAACCCTTGCAAAGCCATTCGGCATCGGCCAGCTTTACGACCTGCTGCAAAAACACATGGGTGTTGTCTGGACCGAACAGCCGGTCGAGCGAAACCAGGAACCTGCCCGAAAGGATCCCTTGAAATCACCCGGTGCCGATCACGTCGCCGATCTCATCTCGCTTGCGGAGATCGGTTATGTGGAAGGCATCGAGGCCAAATTGAACGAACTGGCGAAAACGCCGGAAAATCTGCCCCTGATCGATGCATTGAATGTTCATCTCGCCCGGTTCGATTTCGATGCCTACAAAAACGTCTTGAGTGAATTGGAAACACATGACGGATGATCGTCGCGATACGGTCCTTGTGGTCGACGACAGCCCGGAAACGCTCGGCTTCGTCACCGAAGCCCTGAAAAAGACCGGCGTAGCCGTTCTGGTGGCGACCAGCGGCGAAACCGCACTCAACATCTGCAACAAGGTGACACCGGACACGATCCTGATGGATGCGATCATGCCCGGCCTCGACGGTTTTGAAACCTGCCGGCAGATCAAGGAAAATCCGGCGCTCCAGCACGTGCCGGTGATTTTCATGACCGGGCTGTCCGAAACGGAACATGTGGTAAAGGCGCTGGAATCCGGCGGGGTCGATTTCCTTACCAAGCCGATCGACGTCGACGAGCTGAAGGCGCGGATCAAGGTGCATCTGAAGAATGCCCGGTCGGTTCAAAGCGCGCATGTGGCGCTGGACGCAGCCGGGCGCCATCTGGTGGCTGTGTCGCAGGAGGGGACAGTGTTGTGGTCGACACCGCAGATCCACAACCTGCTGGCAAAGACAGGGGCTGCCGAAACCAGTCTTTTCCGGCTGGGCCGAGCACTGGGGGACTGGCTGGACGGGCCGAATTCCTCGGGCGAGCGTCGCAAGAGTTTCATGCTCGGCTTATCTGAAAACCTGGCAGTGCAACTTCACCCGCTTGGCCGTGTCGGCCCTGATGAAAACCTGTTCCGTGTCACCGCAGAAGACGAGGCCGGACAGGTCCAGGCGCTGCAAGGCAGCTTTGAACTGACACAGCGCGAGGCGGAAGTCCTGATCTGGATCGCCAAGGGCAAGTCCAACAAGGATATCGGCGAAATTCTGGGTCTGTCACCGCGCACCGTGAACAAGCATCTGGAGCAGATCTTCGTCAAACTTGGTGTTGAGAACAGGGCCTCCGCTGCCGTTCGCGCAGCAGAGGTGATCTACGCGCTTTAGGGCTTCGTGGGAAACGGGTCCCTCGGCTCGATCTGCAATCTGGTTCCGTAATCGCGTTCGATCTGTGAGAATGGCGGGTTTCCGCCATCTGATGCCAAGGTGCCGACCGGCTCGACAAGCACCCGAGCTTGGCCTATGGATGCATTAAGCCGTTGAAGAACACGAATAACCCACCGGCAATGCGAAGAGGAGCCCGGCATGGCTGAGTTTCGGGAAGTGCGTCGGTCATCGCTGTTACCGGACCGCATCGCAGCAGACATCATGGCGAAAATTCAGGATGGTGAACTGAATCCCGGCGATACGTTGCCGACCGAACATGCACTCGCCGGAACCTTTGGCGTCAGCCGCAATGTGGTGCGCGAAGCCATTGCCAGGCTGCGGTCTGATGGCGTCATTGAATCGCGCCAAGGGCGCGGGGCCATCGTCAAGCCTGTTTCAGAGCGTGAAACCTTCCGGGTCGATATCCGCTCACTCGACAAATCCGGCAACCTTGCGGACCTGTTCGAGTTGCGTGGCCTCCTGGAAATCGAAGCTGCGGGACTTGCCGCGATGCGTCGCACAGGGGCAGATCTCAGGGAGATGCGAGCGGCGGTCGCCATTCTGGAAGGGCACAAGCAGTTTGACGAACAGCGGCTGGAAGCCGACGCCGTATTTCACCGCGCAATCGGCAAGGCGGCCGGCAATTCCTATCTCTTCGGCATCATCTGCTACATCTCCTCCAGGCTTAAGGAAACAACGCGGGTGACATCCAACATCTACGCCAAGGACGACCTGGTGGAGATCACTTTGGGTGAACATTGCAGGGTGCTTGAGGCCATCGAGGCAGGTGACAGGACAGGCGCCCGGGAAGCCATGGCAGCTCATGTTCAAGGCGCTGCATCCCGTCTCAACGTTCAGGTCAAGCTGGGCGCCAGGGTTTAGCGCCTCCGGCCCTTTTGCGTGCAAGTGGATTGTTCGTGCGGTTGATTTCCACGTCAGCAAGCCGATGGTCTCAAGTGGGGGCTCTGGCAGACAGGGGCGTAGCAGCGGATCAGGTTCGGTACAGTCCTGTTCTTTTTAGGAGCCGTGTCAACTTGTTGGAATTGCGCTCTGCTCGCATTGCCTCATAGAGTTGCAGATCGAGTTGATTGTGTCTCCTGACAGTGTCGAGCTGACGGTCTGAAAGCGAAAGCGCAGGATAGCGGCTCGGATTGTCCTGCCGCATTGTCAGGGGCAGGCCGGTTTCTTGCGAGATCTTTTCGTAGAGATCCGGCATTTCATCGGTAAATCCCATGATATCCACCGAGCGACCGGTCGAAATAGCACGTTTGAAAAGGTTGTCGTGATCGTCGATCGGATCAAATCTGGAGGCAAGGAAGCGGTCGGACAGCTCTTGTCCTACCGCTTCTATGGCCGCACCACCCAGATATCGGCACAAAGCATTGTCGGGAACTGGCAATCTTCCCTGATCCAGGCTGTCAAGCGCTTCTGCCTCTGTGGTTTTTCCGTCTGCGAGAAAATGGCGAATGTGGGAAATGGCACGCTCTACCGGATCACGCAGAACGACGATCGTCAGTGTATTCCTCGGAAGATATTTTCGGACCCAGAAGCCGTAGTGTCCCCGAAACAGGCGATAGTCCGGTTTATCGTGAAGCTCCTGCAGGGCCTCGTGAAGCGGCGGATAGCGGCCACCATGATGGAAAATCAGCGTTTGAGAGGGAACAACGGCTGCGTCTCCGACAGCCTGTTCCAGCGACAGGCGCAACGACGTGCCGGCTGTTTTCGGGATATGGCAGAAGAAGATCTTTCTATCAAACTTCAAAAACGTCTCCCTGTTCCTGCAGTGTATTAACCGCATTCGCGCAGATCAGCGCAGTGAAAGGTGCGCCAGACGATCGTGAAAGTTTGAATATCCTATTGCAAAGCTGACAGTTCTTGAAGGGTGCGTTCTTTGCAGGCCACTAAGCGGATTTGCCTTCTGCTGCCCAGAGTGCACCGCGACGGATAATTTCCGTCACCTGGGGAACCTTCAGGTCATCCAGTTCGTGTCCGATGGAGCAGTAGAACACTCGGCCCTTGTCCCAGCGCCGTTTCCAGACAACGGGAATGACGGTGCCCTCGATCCACCACAGATAATCGCCTGAGAAGGTCGTGGTGGCCAGCACGTCGTTGGAGGGATCGACCAGCATGTAATATTGCTCGGACCTGAGGCGGAAACTCCTGATGCCCTTGACGATCGGATCGTCCGGTTTGCAGATCGTCACGTCGTAGTCGATGTAGTCCTCCCTGGGCTGCAGGTTGTCCGGCCAACCGGGAGGATGGGCGACGAATTGGCCTCCAATCAGGAAGTGGTAGGTCGGCCGGTCGCGGAAAGCATCTCCCATATGTCCGTGCCACCCGGCAATGCCGCAGCCGTTGGCGACGAGTTTCAGCAGCCCGTCCTCCTGCGGCTTGGTCATGTTGCCGAATTCCTGCTGGTGACCCGACCGGGCCGAAGACCAGATAGGCGTGATCAGGTCGACGTCGGCAAGGTCCTCCGGGCGTTCCAGCGGTTCCATTGTATCGTAGACGGTAACGCTGAATCCATTGTCGCGAAGCAAGGCCTCATACCAGTCGCTGAAATGGGTTGGTGTGTGGCCTTCCCAGCCACCGACAAACAGAACTGCTTTCATTTCAGGCCCTTGTTCACGAAAGAAAGAATGGAAGCCATGTCGCGGTCGTCATATCCGGCTGATCCGGCGGCCTTCAGAACCGCATGATTGAGTTCCGCTTGCGGCATGACCACACCGCAAGTGGATGCAAGTTCCAGCGCCAGCCCGACATCCTTGCGGGCAAGTGCGACCGTGAAGCTGACGTCGTGCGCAGCCTCATCCAGATAAAGCCCCTTGCGATAGGCGAGAACCGGAGCGGCAGCCGCCGAGTTTTCCACGACCTCATAGGCTTGTTCTTTTTGGATGCCGGCTGCTGTAGTCAGGGTAAGGGCTTCTGCCAATGTCTGGTTGAGGCCATGAATGAGCATGTTGACGCCGAGTTTCATGGCAGCGCCTGCGCCGGATTTGCCAAGCCAGACGGTTTTCCGGCCGAGAACCTCGAAGAGACGGGCCAGATCAGGCACATCAGTTGCTTCTGCTCCTGCCATGATAAGCAGCTTTGCATCCGCCGCCGCTTGTGTGGCACCGGAAACCGGCGCATCGACGAAGCATCGGCCTTTCTCCGGTGCAGATAGCGCCAGACGTTCTGCCATCGGTACGGAAATGGTACCCATTTCAGCCAGAACCCGACTGCCCCCTGACGCCTCGAACAAGCCATCCGGCCCGAGATAGACTGTCTCCGCAGCAGCATCGTCGGCGAGCATGGTGATCACCACATCCGACCGCTCCGCCAGGTCTTTCGGGGTGGCTGCCGAAAAGGCGTTGTGGGCGGCGGCGAAGGCCTGTGCAGGTCCAGCTGTCCGGTTCCAGACGCTCACATCCAGACCGGCGGCGGCCAGATTGGCAGCCATGCGCACGCCCATCCGGCCAAGCCCCGCAAATCCGACCCGCATCAGGCGGCCTTGTCCGGCCGAATGCCGGAAATGGCCTGGATGAGATTGTCTTCGGTAACTTCCTCGGAGGTGAAAGTCCGGATGATCTCGCCGCTGTACATGGCGACGATCCGATCACTTACATGCAGGACCTCCGGCATTTCCGAACTGATGACGATGACAGCATAGCCCTGGCTTGCCAGTTCGCGGATGAGGTTGTGGATCTCGGACTTGCTGCCGACATCGATCCCGCGTGTCGGTTCATCGACGATCAGAACGCTCGGGTGCATCGAGAGCCATTTGCCGATCACGATCTTCTGTTGGTTACCGCCGGAAAGGTTGCCGGCAAGCTGCTTCCAGCCGGGCGTGCGAATGTCGAGCCGGTCCCGGTACTGGTCGAAAATCGAGATCTCCGCGCCTTCGGCGACGAATGGGCCGGCTTTCAAGTCGTCTACTTGAGGCAAGGTCATGTTATCCCGGCAGTTCATGCCCAGAACAAGGCCCTGCGTCTTGCGGTCCTCAGGCACCAGCGAGATACCCTTGGCGATGGCATCGGCCGGCGAGTGAATGGCAGTTTCTTCTCCGTTCAGGAAAATAGCGCCGCTGCTGGGTTCTCTGAGACCGAACAGCGTTTCGGCGATTTCCGTGCGGCCGGCCCCGACAAGGCCATAAAAGCCGACAACCTCGCCCTTGCGCACTTCGAAGCTGATGTCACGGAAAAGCGAGCCACAGGAGAGCCCTCGCACTTCCAGCGCCACATCACCCAGTTCGTGGTGGACGGCGTTGCGTGACAGGTCGAGCTTGCGGCCGATCATGAGCTGCGTGATCTCGTCCTCGCTGGTTTCGGCTGTGTTCAGTGTGCCGCGATACTGTCCGTCCCGCAGCACGCTGATGCGGTCGGTGATCCTGAAGATCTCTTCCATCCGGTGCGAGATGTAGATGATGCCGACGCCTTCGGCTTTCAGGTTGTCGATGACATCGAACAGAACCACCTTTTCCGCATCGGTCAGCGAGGCAGTCGGTTCATCAAAGATGACCGCCTTGGCTTCCACTGTCAGGGCACGCGCAATTTCCACCATCTGCTGGTTTGCGATGGAGAGATCGCCGACACGCGTGCGGGCGTCGAAGCCGACTTTGAGCATCTCCAGAATGCGGTTGGTCTGTTCATGCAGCTTTTGCCAGTCGACCCGGCCGAAGCTCTTTCGCGGCAGTTCGCCGAGATAGATGTTTTCGGCAACCGTCAGTTCCTCGGCGAGGCTCAGTTCCTGATGGATGAAGACGATGCCCTTGCTTTTCGCCTGAAGCGGCGACGTCATGACAACCGGTTGCTCGCTGACGATGATCTTGCCTTCATCAGGCTGATAGATGCCGCCAAGCACTTTCATGAGGGTCGATTTTCCGGCGCCGTTTTCACCCATCAGGGCATGCACTTCGCCGGGCAGGACGGAAAAGGACACACCGTCGAGCGCGCGCACGCCGGGGAAGGTCTTGACGATGCCTTCCAGGCGCAAGGCGGGGGTGGTGCCGGTCATATTCTCAGCTCCTGTTTGCCTTTCAGGTTCAATTGACGGTCGAGGAACAGGACGGCGATCAGGATCAGGCCGATCACCAGATTGACTGTTTCCGTGTCGGCGCCGATGTGTCCAAGCCCCTTTCGCAGAAGCTGGATGGCCAGAACGCCGCCGAGCGTCGAAAGCACGGATCCCGCACCTCCGGTAAGCTTGGTGCCACCCAGAACCACGGCGGTAATGACCCACAGCTCATAGAGTTCGCCGTCGTTGGGATTGACCGAGCCCGATTCCGAATAGAACACCACCGCAGACAGGGAGGCGAGAAAGCCGATGATCATGAAGTTGATCATCATGTGCGGCCCGACGCGGATACCCGCATTGATGGCCGCAGAACGGTTGTCGCCGATGGCATAGGCGTTGCGCCCGTGGATCGTGCGGTTCATCACGAACCAGATCACGGCGGTCACCACGATCAGGAACCAGGTGGCGGTGTGCAGTCCCAGGAAATGGGCTTCAGCGAAATCAACCAGCGTCCAGTTGAGATGAGATGTGGGCTGTTCGCCATTGTACATGAACACCAGGCCGCGATAGCCGAGCATGGAACCGAGCGTGACGATGAAGGCATCGACACCGGTCTTCCAGACGATCAGCCCGTTCAGAGCGCCCAGAACGATCCCTGTCAGCAATGCCAGTCCCCAGGCAATGGGAATGACGCCGTCGCCGAGGCCGGCGAAAACCGGCCAGGTCATGCTGTCGAGCAGGACGACGGCGCTCAGGGCAAAGGTCGCTCCGACACTGAGGTCGATATTGCCATTGATCATGATGATCGTCATGCCGATGGCGATGATCCCGATGGGGGCAGACTGCTTGAACAAAAGCAGCATGTTGTCCACGTCCATGAAGGCCTTGTCACTGAGCGACAGGAATTCGCCCGCGACCGAGAAGAAGACCAGTTCGACGAGAATGAAGCCCCAGATCGCGCCACGTTTCAGAAAAGTGCTCAAGGTTCCCGGTTCCATCAATCCCTCCCTCACGCGATCGGCGACCAGAGCTTGCCGCGTTTGGCGGCAATATCCAGCCACACGGCAAGAATGATGATGATCCAGGTCACCACATACTGGACATAGAACTGCAGTCCGACGAGCAAGAGACCGTTCTGGATGAAGCCGAGGATCAGGACACCGATAACGGTCTTGAAGATCGTGCCGGAGCCGCCCATCAGCGACGCTCCGCCGAGGATGACCGCAGCCAGAACTTCAAGCTCAAGCCCCTGGCCAACCGTGTTCTGGCTTCCCAGCGACCGGCTGGCCTGGATGAGACCGGCAGTACCGACGCAGAAAGCGGACAAGAGGTAGCAGGTGAAGACGACACGGGCTCTGCGAATGCCCGAGAAGGTTGCCGCGGTGCCGTTGCCTCCAACCGCGTAGACCTTGCGACCGAACGGTGTCTTGGCAAGGACGATCCCCAGAACCGAAGCGACCAGCGCAAACAGCAGGATCGGTACCGGAATGCCGAGGACGGTCGACTGGCCGAACACGCTGAACCAGGTGCCTTCCTTGTCGGCAATATCCATGTTCTTGCCGCCGGAATAGGTGAGGGTCAGTCCGTGGATCGCCGACAACATTCCTAGGGTCACGATCAGGGAATTCAGCTTCAGATACCCGACGAGGAAGCCGATGAAGGCGCCCAGGCACAGTACCATGGCGTACATGGAAGGAATGGCGAGCAAAGGCCCCAGCTTGTCGTGCAGATCGAGGACGACGATGGTGGCAAAAGACATCATCGATCCGACGGAGAGGTCGAGATTGCCGCTGATGACGACAAAGGTGACGCCAAGGGCCATCACGCCCAGGATTGCTGAGGAGCGGACTACGCCCATGATGTTGTCTGGGTCGAGAAAGCGCTGGTTGGCGATCGTGAAGCCGATCATGAAGACGGCGAAGGCGATCAGAATGCCCTGTTTCGCCAGAAATCCCCCAACGCCCGACAGACTGAAGGGCTTCATGGATTTTTCCTTGGAACTGCCGGGACGGCTGGCAGCCTTGGTTGATATGTCGGACAACAGACCCTCCCTCATCCTGTTGTAAAGTTTCAAACGAGCGTCATGCCACCATCGATCATCACCACCTGGCCGGTCATGTAATCGCTTTCTGGTGATGCAAGGAACGTGGTCGTTCCCGTGATGTCGGACGGTGTCGCCACCCGGCCGCGCAGGATCTCGGAGGAGAATTCCTCCATCGCCTGTCCGGGCCGCTCGGCAGCACCTATATCCAGAAGATCCCGGTCCACCTGTTCCCACATTTCGGTAGCCACGACACCCGGCGCGAAGCCTGTGACGGTGATGTTGTGTCTGGCAAGGTCTCTTGCGCCGGATTGCGTCAGCGAGACCACGGCCCATTTCGAGGCGCAATAGGGCGCGACATTGTCGAACCCCTGTCGACTGGCGATCGACGCGGTGTTGATGATCTTGCCGCCGCTGCCCTGGTCAATCATCTGACGGGCGGCCTCCTGCATGCCGATCAGGCACCCAAGGCCGTTCACTCCCATGATGAAGTTCCAGTTGTCCTCAGTGACATCGAGAAAGTTCATGGGCTTGTTGACGCCGGCATTGTTGAACTTGACGTCCAGCTTGCCGAAAGCCGCGACGGTTTTCGCGATCATGGCACGAACCTGATCACGATCGGTCACATCGACCTGGGCCCATGTCACCCCGGCGCCGGTTTCGGCAGCACGGTCGCGGTTGGCTTCGGCAACGGCACTTGCCTGTTCGCCGTTGATGTCCGCAAAGCAGACATCCGCTCCCTCGTTGATAAGGGCTTCGCCAATGGCACGTCCGATCCCTCGGGCAGCGCCGGTGACGATACAGGAACGCCCGGACACTCGGCCCATGGTTTCCTCCCGGTCAATGTATTGGGAAAAAATGGGGCGCAAGGCTTGGCTCGCGCCCCAGTCGGGCTTGACCTTCAGGCTCAGAAGACAGGCTTGTCGAATTCGGCCATGTTGTCCTGGGTGATCTTCGGCGTGTCGAAGTAGTTCAGGAACGGAACATCCTTGCCGGACAGGATGTCGATTGCCGTCTGCAGGGCAGCTTCGGCATCGTCAACGGGCGACTGGTAGATCGAGCCCCAGTATTCACCGCGCTCCATTGCCTCGTAACCAACGGAGAAATTGGTCGCACCGACGAAGATGATGCCCTCACGTCCGGCGGCCTTGGCGGCATTCAGCGCGCCGACACCCATGTTGTCGTCGCCGGCGTAGACGCCGTCGATGTCGTCATACTTGACCAGGAACGCTTCCATGACCTTCTGGGATTTTTCGCGGTTCCAGTCGCCCGGCTGGGTCTCCACCAGGGTCACATTCGGGCAGACTTCCGGCAGGCGGTCTTCGAAGCCCTTGGCGCGCTCGATTGCAGTCGTGTAGCCCGGCTGGCCGGAAATCTGAACGATCTGGGCTTCGTTCTCGATGCCCATGGCCTTGAACTTGTCGCACATGATCTCGGCGGAACGGGAGCCCTGGGTGATGTTGTCCGGACCGGAGAAGGACTTCACGAACTCGAAGCCCTGTTCGGCGATGTTCGAATTGGTCACAATCACCGGAATGTCGGCCTTGAAGGCCTTGCGGACGGCCGGGATGACGGCTTCACCGTTCGTCGGCCAGATAATGATCGCGTCCACTTCCTGCTGGATCAGGTCTTCCATCTGGGCGATCTGCCGGGCGACATCGCCGCCGGCGTCCAGAACGACGGTTTCGACATCCGCATTGGCGTCGGCTGCCGCGATAAAGGCCTTTTCATAGGTGGTCTGGTAGCTGTCGACGCCGACGTTGTTCTGCGTGATGCCGATCTTCATCGTTTCTGCACCGGCTGCGCCAGACAAGGTCAGGCCTGCAGCAGCCGTCGTGGCGACAAGCAGCGAACGGAAAGTGTTCATTGTTTCATTTCCTCCCTGAGAGACCATTTCGAATGGTCTGAATTCTGAACCGTGCCTCCTCCTGACACGGATATGCGCCCACCGTGAGCGTCACCAAAAAGCCTGCACGCCTCGGCAGAACGACGCCCCCTCGAAAATATCCAAAATGGATGTTCTTATATCCAAAATGGATTTTTTGGCCGTTTTTCTAATCGGCCACGTCGCTCACGCTTAGGAGGACATTCAATGTCGATCCAAAAAATATCCAAAACGAGGAAACGCAGCAGTGGTTCATCCCGTCCGGAAAACTGGAGCCGAGCGATGAACCAGCAAGAGGGAGAGTTGGTTCGCGAAAAGACTTATCTGACGCAACAGGCCAAGACGGAAATCCTCCAGGTTCTCAGCTTTCTGGAGAACTTTGAAGAAGAGATGGATGGTCTGTTGGAGATATCTGCTCCGAACCCCTATGTCAAAATGTCGACCTATCTGGTGAAAAGGCATCTGGAAGCGAAGGCGGTGACCCCGACCTCGCTCATTGGCGCGTCGGGCGTTCCCTACGCGACAGCCAGCCGCCGCATGCGCGAGATGATCGACAACGGCCTGATCGAGCAAAGGCCGAGGACGTCTTCCGGCAGAAGCTATTCCCTCCATCCGAGCGCTGACATGCTGGAGGCATGGACCCAGTTCAGCAGCCGTGTCCGCAGGATGGCGGCGCAATCGTTCGGGGCGGCCGATCTGCGCTCCGGCACACAGGACTATTATTTCGGCGGGTCTTACCTGGAAGCCCAGACAATCCAGCCGCCCCAGGTCCTGCTTGAACCCTTGAAACTGTCCGGCGATCTTCGCGTTCTGGTCCATGGCGATCCCACCTTCATGGTGATGCATGGTCTGAAGCGCCAGTTCGAGCAGGTGGTCGGGTGCTCCATTCAGCAGCGGGCCTTTTCAATCGACCGGCTTCACGAAGAAGCGGTCAAGAACGCCCACAGGGCGACAAGCCGCTATGACCTGATTGCCCTGGACCTGCCGTGGCTGGGCGAGTTTGCCGAGAACGGGTATCTCCTGCCGCTGGACGAAGTGCTGGATGTCGAGCGGCTTCAGCCGAGCGATTTTCACACCGCCGGCTGGCAGGCAGCTCACTGGGGAGGCAAGCCATACGGTGTGCCCTCGCAGACCACGCCGGAACTGCTGTTTTACCGGAAGGATCTGCTGGCGGAAGCAGGGCTTGAACCGCCCCTCACGACGGACGCGCTGCTCAAGGCCGCCGCCCGGCTCAACGACCCGGTTCAGGGCAGATACGGAATTGCCTGGAACGCGGCACGCGGGACCGCGCTGGGCCATACATTCATGATGACTTGCGCGGACTTCGGCCAGCCTATTCTGGATTTGCCCAAACAGGCCGGTGGTTATGACGCCTCGCGACTTGCGGACGGGGGCTATCGGCCGGTCATCTATTCCGAACGGGCATTGGACGCAGCCGAATACCTGATGGCGCTGTTGCAATATTCGCCGCCGGACATCCTGTCGATGTCCTGGTACGAGCGCGTCCGTCCGTTCGCAAGCGGACGTGTGGCGATGGCCTACGGCTATACTTTGCTCGCTCCATACTTCGAACAGAATCCGGCCTGCGCGGCTCATGGCAAGGTCGGTTTCCTGCCGCATCCTTCCGGCCCGAATGCGCAGAATATCGCCCCGGTCGGCGGCTATCTGCTCGGCATTCCGGCCAATATCGCACCGGAACGGCTGGAGGCGGCAGCCGAAGCGCTGATCGTCTTCACTTCGCCTGAAGCGCAAAAGCTCTACGTCGAACACGGCAGCCGCACCAATCCGCGCTACTCGGTTGGCGCGGACCCGGAAGTCCGGCGCCTGTCTCCGATCTTTGAAGCGGTGGACGCCATGTCCTGGCGGGACGAACTGCAGTTCTGGCCACGACCGCCAATCCCGGAAATCAACGACATCATCCGCATCTGCGGGGAGGAATGCCACGACATGTTGCGTGGCGTGAAGGCGCCAAAAGCCGCGTTGCAGATGGCTCAAGATCGTGCCGACCGACTTCTGCGGGAGGCTGGAAAACTTTAATGGGAGGAATTCATGGACCCCAATCGGCTCAAGGGAAAAAACGTTCTGATTACCGGTGCCGCACGCGGCATGGGCGCAACCAACGCCGAGCATTTTGCAGCTCAGGGCGCCAATATCTGTCTTGGTGATCTGGACCTCGACGAAGCCCAGGCCGTCGCGGAGCGGATCAATGCGGCCGGTAACGGCAAGGCGGTTGCGGTCAAGATGGACGTGACGCGTCGCGAGGACAACGCCGCGGCGGTGGCGGCAACTGTCGAAGCTTTCGGCAGCATCAATGTGGGCCTCTTCAACGCCGGCCTCAACAAGCCCCGTTTCTTCATGGATATCGATGAGGACAACTGGGATCTCATCATGGGCGTCAACACCAAGGCGATGTGGCTTGGCATGCAGGAAACCGCCCGGCAGATGATTGCGCAAGGGCCACAGGATTTTCCCTACAAGCTGATCAATGTCGGCTCCATCGCCTCGCGCAAGCCTCTGGTGGATGTGACCGTCTATTGCACATCCAAATACGGCTGCCTGGCGTTGACCCATTGCGGGGCCGTTGCGCTCGGCGAACACAACATCACCGTCAACGGTTATGCCCCCGGCGTGGTGGTGACACCGCTGTGGGAACAGCTCGACAAGGACCTTGTCGAAATCGGCTTCAAGGAACGGGCAGGACAGGCCTACGAAGACATCGCCAACAACGAACTGGTGATCAAGCGGGTGTCCTATCCGGATGACATCAAGGGCACCGCGTCGTTTCTCGCCAGCCCCGACAGCGACTACATGACGGGCCAAATGATCCACATCGATGGCGGCTGGTGCATCCAGTAACACTCTGAAAAACAATATTCTTTTTACATGACGGATGTGCGCAGGTGCATCCGAAGGAGAGAGCCATGTCTCGCGCACTGTTACCCAACCTCCTGACGCCGCAGGATCTCGAACCGCATTGGCGCTGGGAGGGGCGTTTGCCCGCCTGGGGTCACACATCCGTCGATTTCGAACGCCGCATCGACCATGATCGGTTGCGGCGGTATCGCCTTGCCAGAACACGGGAGGCGCTGAAGGCCTCTCCCGCCGGTACGCTTCTGCTGTTTGACGTCAACAACATCCGCTACGTCTCGGCCACCAAGATCGGTGAATGGGAGCGGGACAAGATGTGCCGCTTCTGCCTGCTAACGGGTGATGACGCCCCTTACGTGTGGGACTTCGGTTCAGCCGCCGTCCACCACAAGAAGTTCTCCGACTGGCTGGTGCCGGATCATTGCCGGGCAGGTGTGGTCGGCATGCGCGGCACCATCCCGCCGGAATTCGGTCTGATGCGCAAATATGCCCGCGAGATTGCCGGGCTGATCCGGGACGCGGGCATGGCGGATATGCCGGTCGGTGTCGACTATGCCGAAACCGCCATGTTCCATGCGCTGCAGGCAGAGGGGCTTAACGTGGTCGACGGACAGCAGATCATGCTGGCTGCGCGCGAGATCAAGAACTGGGACGAGATCCAGCTTCTGACTCAGGCGGCTTCCATGGTCGATGGCGTCTATCACATGATCTACGAGGAACTGAAGCCGGGCGTGCGCGAGAACGACATCGTCGCCCTGTCCAACAAGATGCTCTACGAAATGGGATCGGATGATGTCGAGGCGATCAACGCCATTTCCGGCGAGCGCTGCAATCCGCATCCGCACAATTTCACCGATCGCTACTTCCGTCCGGGCGATCAGGCGTTTTTTGACATTCTGCAGTCCTATCAGGGCTATCGGACCTGCTACTACCGAACCTTCAACATTGGTCGGGCCACGCCCGCGCAGCGTGATGCCTACGTCAAGGCGCGTGAATGGATCGATGCCTCCATCGCCATGATCAAGCCCGGCGTCTCCACCGACAAGGTGGCGGAAGTCTGGCCCAAGGCGGAGGAATTCGGCTTCCCCAATGAGGAAACCGCCTTCGGTCTGCAATTCGGCCACGGCCTGGGGCTGGCCCTGCACGAACGGCCGATCATCTCGCGTGCGGTCTCGCTCGACCATCCGATGGAAATCAAGACGGGCATGGTGTTCGCGCTGGAAACCTACTGCCCGGCCGCCGACGGCTATTCCGCCGCCCGGATCGAGGAGGAAGTCGTGGTGACGGACACGGGCGTTGAGGTGATCAGCCTGTTCCCGGCCGAAGAACTTCCGATCGCCAACCGGTACTGACCTGCCCATCGTGCCCGGCCGCGCGGCGGCCGGGCCCAGTCAAGGGACAACAAGATGAGCGCTGCGAAGAAAAAGAAACACAACACGGAAGAGTATCTGCGCATGTACACGCAGATGGTGCGCATCCGTGCCTTCGAGGACAACGCCAACCAGCTTTACCTGTCGGCGAAGATGCCGGGCCTGACCCACATGTATTCCGGTCAGGAAGCCGTGGCCGTCGGCATCTGCGAAGCGCTGACGCCCGAAGACAAGATCACGTCGACGCACAGGGGGCACGGTCACTGTGTCGCCAAGGGAGCGCATTTCAAGGAAATGTTCTGCGAGCTTCTGGGCAAGGAAGAGGGCTATTGCCGGGGCAAGGGCGGATCGATGCATATCGCCGACCAGGCCAACGGCAACCTGGGCGCAAACGCCATTGTCGGCGGTTCAATGGGCATTGCCACCGGATCGGCACTCACCGCCAAGCGTCTGGGTACCGGGCACGTCACCGTGTGTTTCTTCGGAGATGGCGCGACGGCACAAGGGCTCTGGTACGAGGTCATGAACATGGCCGCGCTCTGGAAGCTTCCCGTCATCTATGCCTGCGAGAACAACGGCTACAGCGAATACACCAGGACCGAGGAAATCGCGGCTGGTTCGCTGACCGCCCGGGCGGAAGCCTTCGGCATCGAGAGCTTCAAGGTCGATGGCCAGGATGTGCTGGCCGTGAACAAGCTGGCGGGCGAGCTCGCCGCCAGATGCCGAAAGGGCGAAGGCCCGTTCTTCATCGAACTCGACACCTATCGCTATCACGGCCACCACGTCGGCGACATCAACCGCGACTATTACCGCGCCAAGGATGAAGAGACGGAATGGAAGTCTGCGCGCGACCCGATCACCAACTTCGGCAAGTGGCTGATCGACCAGAAGATCATGACCGCGGACGAACTGGTGGCCATCGACAATGAAATCGCGGCCGATGCCGAAGCTGCCGTCAAATATGCGCTCGACGCGAAATATCCGGATGTGCGGGAAGTGGACATGCATGTCTACGCCGGCACGGCCGCCTGAGGAGGGACGCCATGACACGTGAAATCACCCTGTCCAGGGCAGTCAACGAAGCCATCGCGGAAGAAATGCGCCGGGATCCGTCGATCATTCTCCTGGGCGAAGACGTCGCGGAGGCCGGAACGCCGTTCAAGGTGCTGTCCGGCCTGGTGGAGGAGTTCGGAACGGACAGGATCATCGACACGCCGATTTCCGAACCCGGCTTCATGGGCATTGCCGTTGGTGCGGCGATGACCGGACTGAGGCCGATCGTCGACCTGATGTTCGGTGATTTTCTCTATCTGGTCATGGATCAGCTCTGCAATCAGGCCGCCAAGACCCACTACATGTCCGGCGGCAAGCTGAACGTCCCGCTGGTCCTGCGCACCAACATGGGCGCGACCCGGCGCTCCGCTGCTCAGCACAGCCAGTCCCTGCAGGCGCTTGTTGCCCACATTCCGGGACTGAAGGTCGCCATGCCATCTTCGGCTTACGAGGCAAAGGGCCTGATGAAGACCGCAATCCGGGACAACAATCCGGTGGTCATCTTCGAAGACAAGCTGATGTACAACGACAAGGCCCCGGTGCCGGAAGAAGAATACCTGATCCCCTTCGGCCAGGCGCACATCAAGCGCGAGGGCCGGGACGTCACGCTGGTGGCGACCTCCTCCATGGTGCAGGTGGCCGAGGAAGCGGCGGAAACGTTGTCCCGCGAGGGCATCAGCGCGGAGATCATCGACCCGCGCACGATCGTGCCCCTGGATGAGGAAACCATCCTGCGTTCTGTCCGCAAGACGTCGCGCGCCATCGTCATCGACGAGGGCCACCAGAGCTACGGCGTGACGGCGGAAATTGCCGCGCGGATCAGCGAGAAAGCTTTCTACGACCTCGACGCGCCGGTCATCCGCATGGGCGCCATGGACGTGCCGGTGCCGTTTTCGCCTGCCCTTGAAGACATCACCGTGCCGAATGCCGCAGGAGTTGCCGACAACGCGCGCAAGATCTGCCGCGGGGAGCTGATCCATGCCGCATGAGGTGATCATGCCCGCGCTCGGCATGGCCCAGGACAGCGGCCAGTTGCTGGCCTGGCACAAGAAACCGGGAGAGGCAGTGGCCGCTGGCGATGTGCTTTTCGAGGTGGAAACCGACAAGGCCGCCATGGAAGTGGAGGCGCAGAAGGAAGGCTATCTGACCGACGTCTCCGTGGAAGCAGGCAGCGATGTTCCGGTTGGACAGGTGATCGCGATGATCTCTGAAACCCCGGAAGGGGCTGGTCAGGCAAACGGGAGCCCATCGCCGGACAACACATCCACCGGGGAACAGTTAAAGGCTAACGGTCGGGAAGCCGGGGCAGACGCCGGGGGTGAAGCCCTTCCGGACGGGCACCAGGTAATCATGCCGACACTCGGCATGGCTCAGGACACGGGCCTTCTGGTTGCCTGGTGCAAACAGCCCGGAGAAGCCGTTGCGGCTGACGACATTCTCTTCGAAGTGGAAACGGACAAGAGCACGGTTGAGGTCAACGCCGGCCGCGACGGTTTCGTGGCCGCGCTTCTGGCGGAAGCGGGTGAGGAAGTGCCTGTCGGCCAGACGATAGCGGTGATATCGGCGCAAAAGCCGGACAAGGCAGTGTCGCGTAAGGCTGCTGGAGCAACAGCTTCTGCGGCCGGTGAAACAGCGCCGGAGCGGCAGGAAAAGACGGAACCTGCCAACACGCCTGCACCTTCTCCTGAAAAACGGGTGGCGGCCAAGACCGCGCCCGGGGTGGCCGGGAGAGTTCTTGCGTCGCCGAAGGCACGGCGGCTTGCGCAGGAACAAGGGCTGGACCTGCAGCGTCTGGCCGATGCCGGCCACCCCCAGCCGTTTCACGTCAAGGATCTGGAGACCCTCAAGACCCTGCGCGCGGAAACGCCGGCGGCAAGTGCCACGGCGCAGCGCTTCGAACTCAGGGCAAAGGTATCGGGTACCGGATTTGCAGACTTCGTGGCCTGGGCGAAGGACAGCGGCGGGCAAGCCGATCAGGCAGCTCTGCTGGCCGGGTTTGCGGCTGCCAGTTTCGGGAACTTTCCCGCCAAAGTCCGCGTTGAGAATATGCGGCAGTCGCAAGTCTACTCCGCTGCTTCGCTCTGGCTTGGTCAGGTCAAACCGGCGGACGATGATCTAGAAGTGGATCTGCTGGTGCGTGACCTGAGAGCAAGCCGCATCTCGGCGCTTCAGCTTGATGCAGGCAAATGCCCCGTCATCAGCATTCTGCGGCAGGGGGAGGATCTCGCTCTCGTGCTGGAATGGGCCGGGGACCGACTGACTGCACCTCGGGCGATTGACCTGCTTTCCAATTTCGCGGGTCGGATGGAGCAACCGCTCCGCCACCTGCTTTGAACCCATGGGGACCATTATGGACCATAACGATCTTTACATTAACGGCACCTGGTGCGCGGGAGCGAGCGGCGAAAGGTTCGACGTTCTGAACCCGGCAACCGAAGAGGTGCTTGCCTCCGTCGCCTCCGCCGACATCAAGGATGCGGACGCCGCGCTGGATGCCGCGGAAGCTGCGATGGCAACATGGGCCGCCAAAACGCCGCGCGAACGTTCGGAAGTGTTGCGCAAGGCGTGGGAATTGATGACGGCGCGGCTGGAAGACTTTGCCCGCATGATCACGCTGGAAAACGGCAAGGCGCGCAGCGATGCCATGGGCGAGGCGACCTATGCCGCCGAATTCTTCCGCTGGTTTGCCGAAGAAGCCGTACGCGCCGACGGCCTCATCACCCATGCGCCTGCCTCTGGCGCGCGCATCATCGTGCAGCACAAGCCTGCCGGCCTTGCGGTTCTTGTCACGCCCTGGAACTATCCGGCGGCCATGGGCACCCGCAAGATCGCTCCGGCTCTGGCCGCTGGCTGCGGGGTGATCATCAAACCGGCCTCCGAAACGCCGCTGACCATGCTGGCGCTCATGCCCCTCCTGGAAGAAGCCGGCGTTCCGGATGGCCTTGTCAATGTGCTGCCTTCCAGGCGCACCGGCGCACTTGTCGATCACATGCTGCACGACCCGCGCGTGCGCGTCGTCTCCTTCACAGGTTCCACGGCGGTTGGCCGCAAGCTGCTGCATTCTGCGGCCGATCAGGTGCTCAAACCGGCGATGGAACTTGGCGGCAATGCACCGCTGATCGTTTTTGACGATGCGGATCTTGATGAGGCGGTGCAGGGCACGATGCTGGCCAAGATGCGCAATCTCGGTGAAGCCTGCACCGCTGCCAACCGGATCTACGTGCATGAAGCCGTTGCCGACGACTTTACCCGCCGACTTGTCGAGGCCATGAAAAAACTGAAGGTCGGCGACGGATCTGACCCGGACGTGGATGTCGGCCCGCTGGTCAATGCGGAAACCCGCGACAAGGTCGCGGATTTCGTTCGCGATGCGGTTGAGAAGGGAGCGAAGATCAAAGTCGGCGGCGACCTGCCGGGCGGGAAGGGCTTTTTCTATCCGCCCACGGTTCTGTCGGGTGTGCCCGAGACGGCCGACTGCGTGCACGACGAAATCTTCGGGCCCGTCGCCGCCCTCCAGACCTTCACCGATCAGGACGACGTGATCCGCAGGGCCAACGACACGGAATACGGTCTGGTTGCCTATGTCTTCACGAAGGACATGAAACGCGGCCTGCAGGTCTGTGAAAAGCTGGACTATGGCATGGTCGGGTTCAATCGCGGTCTCGTCTCCGATCCGGCGGCTCCCTTCGGCGGCACCAAACAGTCCGGCCTCGGCCGTGAAGGTGGCCATGAAGGCATGCTGGAGTTCATGGAAACCCAGTATATTTCGGCAAGCTGGTAGGAGGTGGAGATGTCCGACGTGATCGCACCGCCTTCGGTCAGGGCGCTGGCCCGGCAGAAGGGTATAGACATCGAGAAACTCGCGCGCGACATCGGACGCACGTCCATCGCCCGCGAGGATGTGGAAGGCGAAGGCGATGCTGGGATGTCGCCCTCCGCCGGGGTCTCTCCCGCGCAATCGGGCGACAGGTCCTACTGGGACGTCGACCACACGCTCTATGGCCCGGTCACGGAAGAACCCGTCTCAAGGTTTGCCCAAGTCGCAGCGCAAAACATGGCCGCGGCCCAGAGGCTCATTCCCGCTGTCACCCATCATGACCGCGCGGAGATGACGGCCATCGAAGCCCTGCGCAAGGAATTGCGGACGGAAGCCGGCGAGCGCGGCGTGAAGCTGACGGCGCTGGCTTTCCATGCCAAGGCCTTGTCGAAGGCCTTGCGGGAATTCCCGAAGTTCAATGCTTCTCTCAGCTCGGACGGCAAGACGCTGTTCCTGAAAGACTACGTGCACCTTGGAATCGCGGTCGACACCGCCCACGGCCTGATGGTGCCCGTTATCCGGGACGTTGACCGGAAAGGCCTCTGGCAGATCGCGGCGGAAATCGCCGATCTCGCCTCCAGAGCACAAGAGCGCAAGGTGCGCCCTGATGAAATGGGCGGCGCGTCCATGACCATCACCAACCTCGGCGGGATCGGCGGCACCGCCTTCACCCCGATCGTCAATCCGCCGGAAGTTGCCATTCTCGGTATCACCCGCACTGAAGTCGCCCCCGTCTGGGATGGGGAGACTTTCCAACCCGTCCAGATGGTGCCCCTCGATCTCAGCTACGACCACAGGGGCATCAACGGCGCAGACGCCGCGCGCTTCCTGAGCTATTATGCAGGTCTTTTGAAAGAGCCTCGGCGGATGTTGATCTGACGGGCTGTCTGCTGGATTTACCTCACTGCAAGATTGAGGTTCCCGGAATGTGTAGCTGCCTGGGAGCTTGTGGATGTTAGGCGGTCCTTGAAAAACCTGGGGGATAGCCGGAACGACGTTATCTCTGTTCTCCACGAAGTTACCGAAATCGCGTTTCCGACTGTCCAGCTGCGCTTCGAACAGGATTGGAGCCTGGTCCCGCGTGTTCCTCTCCGGGGGTGGTGAATGAGCCGCTTGAATAGCGGACAACCTCTTCAGCGCCAGCTCAAGGGCAGGGACTGATACCGAACGACAGCAGGAAACGGTCGATCGCTCTTGATATGGCCTCGGACGGATCGTCCGGGCAGGGGGTTCGGTAGATGTGCTGTCGGATGCCGATGTAGACGATGCCGCCGTGCAGGTTCCAGATATCTTCCATGACCGGTGTGACGCCGGAATTTGCCTCGTGTTCGATCTCGCCCAGGAGCGGTAGCAGGATGACGTCGCCTAGATGTTTGAGATAGCGGCGGTTGAGTTCTGCACCATAAAGGCCGGAAAACATGAAAATCCGCATCCACTCGTACTGGAAGATGAGTGTGCTGTATTCGGTGTAGAAATCGAGCAGGCGCCGACGCAGCGGCACTTCCCGGTCGGTCAGCCGTTCCGGCCAGTCGGGAGAAAGACGCCCGAGGTACACCTTTTCATAGACCGCCTCTATGAGATCGTCCTTGGTGGCGAAATAGTTGAAAAGCAGCGATTGCGTGACGCCGATACGCTTGGCGAGATCGCGTGTGTTGCCGTCAAGGCCGACCTCGGCGAAGAAGGCGACGGCACCTTCAACGATCTGCTGGCGGCGTTCGGAAGGGGGCAGCCTGCGACGGCTGGAAGTGTCCCCCGTTTCGGCGACATCGGTCATTCCATTCATGTTCCTTTTCCTGCCTCCCTCATACGGCACGCAATAATCTACTTGCAATCTTCCGATTTTTATAGATCATCTGATCAATAAAGTTGAGCAGATGCTCAATAAGCGATGCTGGAGGGCGTCGCGATGAAATCGGGAGGGAGACGCCATGAAGGCATCGGCGGGCGGTTATGCCCGGGCATCCAGTTTGCGCAACGCGCTGGAAATGCTGGCCGCAAGCGACGGCAACGGCCGCGTGCTTGCAGGTGGCCAGAGCCTGGTTGCGGCCTTGAACCTGCGTCTCTCCGCAGGCGACGTCCTGATCGACATTTCCCGCCTGAGCGAGCTTTCCGGGGTAACCGAAACGCAGGACAGTCTGCGGATCGGCGCGCTGACTTCGCATGCGGAGATTGGTCGCAATCCGCTGATCCGGCAGTCTGCTCCGCTTCTTTCTCAGGCGGTGGAATTCATCGCCCATGCTGCGATCCGCAACCGCGGCACCATAGGAGGTGCGCTGGCTCATGCCGATCCGGCTGCGGAGTTTCCAGCCTGCGTTCTGGCCCTTGGCGCCACGCTTCATGTCGAGGGCCTCAACGGCTCGCGGGACATACCGGTGGAAGATTTCTTTCAGGACATTTTCGAAACGGCCATCGAGGAGGGGGAAATCCTGATAGGCCTCTCGATCCCGAAGGCAGAGCCCGGCGAAAAGCAGGTCATCGTCGAGGTTGCCAGGAGATCCGGCGACTATGCACTTGCCGGAGTGTGCCTCGTCAAGCGGGGCGATGGACACCGGCTGTCGCTTTTTTCCGTCGGGCCCAAACCGGTCCTTGCCGAAGGGGCCATGGCCGCTCTCGACCAGGGCAACATTGATGGCGCCGTTCAGGCTCTGCAGGCGGAAATCGACCCACCGTCGGACACGCAGGCAAGTGCCGCTTACCGCCGCCACCTTGCCGGTGTCCTATTACGCCGCGCCGCCGCCAGGATCGAGGGAGGAAACGCATGACGGAGATGTTCCGCGACAAGATCGACATCAGCCTGACCGTGAACGGGGAGCCCGTCGAGGCGCGTGTGCCGGCAGGTCAGCATCTCGTTGATTTCCTGCGCGGCGAGCTTGGCCTTACCGGCGCCCATGCAAGCTGCGAACACGGTGTCTGCGGTGCCTGTACGCTGAAGGTCGACGGCAAAGCCGTGCGCGGCTGCCTGATGCTGGCCGCCCAGGCGGACGGTGCCGAGGTTTGGACAGTGGAAGGCCTGTCGGACCTGGGCGCGATAAAGGATCTTCAGGACGTCTTTGTCGAGCGCAATGCGCTCCAGTGCGGCTTCTGCACGCCCGGTATGCTGGTTGCCATTAACGAGCTGCTGGAGGCCGGCGGCACGCCGTCGCGTGATCAGATCCGCGAACATCTGTCGGGCAATTACTGCCGCTGCACCGGCTACGAAGCCATCGTGGATGCGGTTGAAACGGTAGCGCGTGTCCGCGCACGGAAGGGGGCCGCATGACCATTCAATTCGGTAATCCGGACCGGCCCAATTCCTATATCGGCAAGACGGTCCCCCGGCCCAATGCCCGGCGCCTGGTCCAGGGTCGCGGCGTCTATGTGGACGACATCGTGCTGCCGCGCATGGTCCATGTCGCCTTTGTGCGCTCGCCCTTCGCGCACGCGAAGATCAACCGTATCGACGCCGAGGATGCAAAAGCGGTGAAGGGTGTGCTCCGGGTCTTCACGGGCGAGGACATCGCCGAGGTCTGCAAGCCATGGGTTGCTGTGCTCGCCCATCTGAAAGGCCTGAAATCGCCGCCGGAACACGCGATCGCCGTTGACCGAGCCTGCTGGGTCGGCGAACCGGTGGCAGCCGTTGTCGCGACCTCTCGCGCTGCTGCCGAGGATGGCGCGGCTCTTGTCGATGTTGACTACGAACAACTGGACGTCGTCACCGACATGATGACCGCGCTCGATCCTGAAACGCCGGTGCTGCATCCGGATATGGGTGACAACCTCGCCTTCCGGCGCCTGCACGAACAGGGGGACGTGGACGAAACCTTCCGGACCGCGCACAAGGTCGTCTCGGCGCGCTTCGTCACCGGACGGCACACGGGCGTGACGCTGGAGCCGCGCTCGATCCTGGTCGACTGGAACCCGGCCGAGGAACAGATGACCGCCTGGCATGCGACGCAGGCGCCCCACATGATCCAGACAGTTCTGGCCACTCATCTCGACCTGCCGGAAAGCCGGGTCCGTGTGATCTGTGAGGATGTCGGCGGCTCCTACGGCATCAAGGTGCATGTCTATCCGGACGAAATGGCGACGGCGGCAATCGCCAAGATCATGAAACGGCCGGTGAAATTCATCGCCGACCGGCTGGAAAGTTTCTCCAGCGACATCCACGCCCGCGATCATCAGATCGAGGCGAAGATTGCAGTTGGAGAAGACGGCCGGATCCTCGCCATGGATGTCGATGACTGGACGGCGATCGGCCCATATTCGGTCTATCCGCGCACCTCCGCCATCGAAGGCAACCAGGTGGTGAACCTCTGCGGTGGCCCCTATGACTTCCAGAATTACCGGGCCAGGACCACGGTCGTCTTCCAGAACAAGACGCCGACCTGCCAGTACCGGGCAGTCGGCCATCCGATCGCGGTCGCGATCACCGAAGGGCTGGTGGACATGGCGGCCGCCGAAATCGGCATGGACCCGGTCGAGATCCGCCGGCGCAACATGTTCAGGGATGATGCCTATCCGGTGACGTCTCCCGCGAACATGCGTTTCGAGGGGCTGTCGCATCACGCCTCCATGGACAAGCTTCTGGAGCTGATGGATTACGACGGCTTGCGAGCAGAACAGGCAGAGCTCCGCAAGAAGGGCATCTACAGGGGCATCGGTATTGCAAGCTTCATCGAGCTGACCAATCCCTCGCCCTTCATGTACGGTATCGGCGGCGCGCGCATCTCGGCACAAGACGGTTGCACGGTGCGGATGGATCCGGACGGATCGATCGTTGCGCTGTCCGGCGTAACCGAACAGGGGCAGGGCACAGAGGCGATGCTGAGCCAGGTGGTTGCCGAGGGTCTTGGCGTGTCCCCCGCGCGTGTGCGCGTCATTACCGGTGATACA
The DNA here is from genome assembly GCF_009363335.1 of Labrenzia sp. THAF191a. Lineage (GTDB taxonomy): Bacteria > Pseudomonadota > Alphaproteobacteria > Rhizobiales > Stappiaceae > Roseibium > Roseibium algicola. The sequence continues at coordinate 5,862,906 of NZ_CP045333.1, read as the reverse complement.
CAAGTGACGCCCTACGGTGGCGGCACCTGGGCGTCGCGCGGGGCCGGTATCGGCGGCGAGGCTGCGCTGCAGGCGGCGCGGGCGCTTCGCGATTCCATCCTTGAAGTGGCCGCTTCCATGCTCCAGGCCGATCAGGCGCAGCTCGACATCCGCGACGGCGCTGTGGTCGACAGCACTTCAGGCGAAGCCCGCATGCCGCTCGAAGAGCTCGGCCGGATCGTCTACTTCCGCGGCGACACATTGCCGAAGGGCCTGCCGCGGGAGCTTGTCCAGACACGGCACTTCATCACGTCCGAATACCCCTTTGCCTTCACCAACGGCGTCCAGGCCTCCTACCTCGAGGTCGATACGGAGACCGGCATCGTGAAGCTGCTGAAGCATTGGTGCGTCGAGGATTGCGGGCGGGTGATCAACCCGCTTCTCGTTGACGAGCAAATCCGGGGTGGCATCGTTCAGGGGCTCGGTGGAGCGCTGTTCGAGGAAATCCACTACGACGCGGAAGGCCAGCTCCTGAACGGCTCGATGGCAGACTACCTCGTGCCGATGGCGGCTGAAATGCCCGACATGATCATCGGTCACGTTGAAACGCCGACGGGGGAGAGCCTGCTCGGGGCCAAGGGCGCGGGCGAGGCGGGCACTGCCGGGTCTCCGGCCGCCGTCATGAATGCGATCAACGACGCCCTGCGGCCCATGGGCGCGCAAGTGACAGAAATGCCGTTCACGCCTGAACGGATCGTGAGAGCACTTGGAACCTTGAGTGACTGAACCAGAGGAGCCTGGGAGGATAAGGCTCCGAATGCAGGGAGGAAAATCATGAAGTTCGTAACATTGGCAACCGCAACGGCCATGCTGGCCAGTTCTGCCGGCCTTGCCGCCGCGCAACAGGCGATCACGGTCAACATCGGTTCTTCGCATCCGGAACAGAATATCTGGGTCTACGCGATGAAGAACACCTTCCAGCCGGAAGTGAACCGGATCCTGGAAGCCGCCGGCGAATACAAGGTCGACTGGGTGGAGTCCTACGCCGGCACGCTCTACAAATTCACCGACACGCGTGAGGCCGTCATGGACGGCATCGTCGATGTGGGCATGGTCGGCACCGTCTGGGAAGGCGCGAACATGCCGCTCCAGAACGTGACCTATTTCACGCCGTTTGCCACGGAAGACCACAAGATGATCATCGAGATCTTTGATGATCTTTCGGCAAACCTGCCGGAGCTGCGTGACAGCTGGGCGGAAAACGGCATGGTTCATCTGTCATCGCTCATCACCGACAGCTACGACATCTATGCCACCTTCCCGGTCAACTCCATGAAGGATCTTGAAAACCGCAAGCTCAACGCCCCGGGAACCTCGGCCAACTGGTTGCGCGGAACGGGTGCAACGCCGGTCGACGGTGCACTGACGACCTATTACACCAACATCCAGACCGGCGTGACCGAAGGTACGCTGTCCTTCGCGTCGGGCATTCTGCCGACCCGCGTCTATGAAGTCGCGCCTGAACTCACCCGCGTGGGCATCGGCTCGATGTATTTCGGCGGCATCGCGGCCAACAAGGACTTCTTCGACGGTCTGCCGGAACCAGTCCAGGCCGCCTTCCGGGAAGCTGCGAAGGCAACTTCCGCGGCACACGGTCAATATGTCGAGGATCTTGCCACGCGAGCACTCAAGGAAATGCAGGAAGCGGGTCTGACGATCCACGAACTGCCGGAAGCAGAAAAAACCGCCTGGGTGAATGGACTGCCGAATATCGTGGAGCCGTGGCTGGAACAGACCGGCGATGCCGGCCGTGTCGTGCTGAAGGCCTATTTCGACGCCCTGCGCGCACGTGGTGCGGAACCGCTGAGGTCCTGGGACGAAGGGCTCTGAGAGCGGCCTTGCCTCACACCTCTCCCGCCCGGCATCTTGTCCGGGCGGGTTTATTGAGAGCGAACTGGACGTAACGATGACGGATGAGACCAGAACCGAGGCCGACGACGCCTATGTCCCGGCTTTCTCGGAAGCGCCTTTCGGCGCAATGCTCGGCGGCACGGCCGCCATCATGTCATCGGTCGGTACCCTTTCCATCGGCGCGCTCATGATACTGATCGTCGCTGATGTCCTTGGTCGAAACTTCTTCAACGCGCCGATTACCGGCGTTGCGGAAATTGCTGCGCGCACCGTTGTTGCCATCGTCTTCCTGCAGGTTGCCGCTGCCATCCTGCAAAAGCGCCTGACCCGGGCCGATTTTCTCGTCCGGCGTCTTGAAAGCGTGTCGCCGAAAGGTGTCTGCCTGATCGAGGCCCTGTTCTCCCTCTGCGGCGTCATCGTGTTCGGTCTCATTCTCTGGGCTTCCTGGCCGAAATTCGCCAGTGCCTGGGCGACGTCCGAATTTTTCGGCGTCCAGGGCGTCTTCACCATTCCGACCTGGCCCTTCCGGGGCATAACGGTCCTGGGCTCGGCGGTGGCTGTTCTGGCCGCGTTTTACCGGGCTCACACAGAAATTCGCATGTTCCGGAGCTTTTCATGACGACGTTGACCATTGGCTTCCTGCTTGTCGGCGCGTTGATCGTTCTGGTTCTGCTCGGCATGCAAATAGCCTATGCGCTGTTCCTTGTGGCCTTTGCCGGGATCTGGATCATCCGCAATAACATCGACCTTGCCTTCAGGATGCTGGAGCTGACCGTCTACAGCGGCATTGCCGATTATCTGTTCGCGACCATTCCCCTCTTCGTCCTGATGGGGCTGCTGGTGAGCGTTTCCAACGTCGGGCGGGACACCTTCGAAGTTGCAGAGGAACTGCTGCGCCGGGTCATCTGCGGTCTCGGGGTCGCGACTGTCGCGGCCAACACGATCTTCGCTGCGGTCACCGGCGTCTCCATCGCCTCAGCGGCGGTATTCACCCGTGTCGCAGTCCCTGAAATGGAGCGTCACGGGTATCGCCCGGCCTTTGCTGCGGGCACGGTCGCGGGCTCATCGGTACTCGGTATGCTGATCCCGCCGAGCTTGCTCCTCATTATTTACGGGGTTCTGGCAGAAGTCTCCATCGGTGGCATGTTCATCGCCGGCATCGTGCCGGGGCTGATGCTTGCCGGTGGCTTCGTGGCAATGCTCGTTGCCGTGACCGTCCTGTTCCCTGGTTTCGTTCTCACCGATCCGGCTGCTGCGAAGGAGCGCCGGCGCGACAGCGCCATCGAACCGATGCCGCTTGGTAGGATGATCGCCAAGCTGGTGCCGATCATCCTGCTCGTGGTTCTGGTGCTCGGCGGACTTTATTCGGGATATTTCACACCAACGGAGGCTGGCGGTGTCGGCGCCTTCGGTGCGCTGCTGGTTGCTCTTTCACGCCGTTCCCTCAACCGCCATAACCTGTGGCGGGTGATGAAGCAGACCGGCGTGATCTCGGTATCGATCCTGCTGCTGCTCGTCGCTGCCAGTTACTATTCGCGCATGTTGTCGATTGCCGGCCTTCCCAACGCCATCGCAAGCCTCGTCAACGAGACCGGGCTCGGCCCGATGGGCTTCATGGTTCTGTGCTCGGCGCTCATTCTCGTCATGGGCATGATCCTCGACAGTACGTCGATCCTCCTGATCATGGTGCCGATCGCAGCGCCCATCGCGCAGCACATGGGAATAGACCTCAGCCAGTTCGGCATCGTCATCGTGATCGCTGTTGAAATCGGCCTCCTGACGCCACCCTTCGGCATCTCGGTGTTCACGGTGCACAATACGCTCAACGATCCGGACGTTTCCGTCGAACAGATCTTCGCGGGCACGATGCCTTTCATCGCGGTCATGCTTCTGGTTTTGCTGCTCGTTATTCTTCTGCCCGGCATTGCCACCTTGTTCTTGTGATGGAGAAAACAACGCGAGGATATTCCGTTCGTCCAGGCAACGCCTTCTTTCGTGGCCCCGAGACCGAACGACCTCGCTGGTGACAGCCATTTTGACAAGACACATCTATGAGGCGGTGCAGCCTACCGGCTGGTGATCCTCCGGAGGAGGGTCAAGACACGTCCTCTATTCTGCTTACGCCATGCGGGGCGCAAAGTTCGGCAAGTACCGTGTGGATACGCGCGATGATTTCAGCCCGCGGCGATACGATCCGCTCAACGATGCCGATTTGCCTTGTCACCTGCGGATTGCCGAAAGGGAGTTTTGTCAGCCGCTGGTGATCCGGTTCCTGCAAGGCGACATGGGGTACAACGGAAACCCCCATGCCTTGCCGTACACATGTGACGATGGATCCGATCGTGTCGATCTCGGCAATGTCGTTGGTTGCGATCCCCATGCGAGAGATCTCCGTGTCGATAAGGTTGGCAAGCGGCACGGCGCTGCGAAATCGAATGAACGGACAGGTGGCCAGCAGGTCGGCAGGGTCGGTGGATTTTGTGTCTTCCGGTGCGATCAGCCAGAGCGGCTCACGAAGAAAGGGGCTCCAGCGCAAGGCGGGCGGAATGCCGACATGCTCCGCGACCACGGCAGCATCGAGCCGTCCGGAAGCCACATCGGCAATCAGGGTTGAAGACAGAGAAACTCTGAGATTGGTTTTCAGATCGGGATACTGGTTTCGCATCTGGACAATGGCTCTCGGCAGCAGATTCAATGCACTGGAACGAACAGAGCCCAGCATGAGGGTGCCGGCGAGCTTGTCTCCCCGCAGATTAGCCTTGGTATCGTCTTCGAGACGTAACATCTCCTGAGCCATTTCAAGGACTTGAAGCCCCTGCGAGGTCAACTTCGGAGGACGGAACGACCGTTCGAACAGGGTAATGTTCAGTTCGACTTCCAGCGCCTGGATCTGTTGGCTGACTGCCGATGGCGTCAGGTTTACGATCTCCGCCGCCTTGGTGAAGGTGCCACGGGTTGCAATAGCGACCAGGGTCTTGAGTTGACGGGTGTCCATACCTTCATCCAGTTTTTCTTAACATAAGAACCAGATTAATTCGCTTTTGTTAAGTCATTCTATCCGTTACCCAAGATGGCGGAGGAATTCAACCGTGCAAGCTGGGAGGCGGACGCGGTCACTCATCCCCTATCAAAGAACAATCACTTTCCGCTTGCGGAGAGCAGAGAGACGTACGCATGAGCAAGAAAATCCTTGTGACCGGCCCCGACCTCGACCCAAGTGCTGTCGCGCTTGTGCAAGACCATGGATACGAAACCGTTCATACCCCGGCCTATGCAGACAGTGATGTGATCTCCACGCTTCTGGTCGAGACCGGGGCGGAAGGGATCGTCTCGCGAATGGGCCGACTGGATGCCGACGTCCTGGAAAAGGCTCCAAATCTCCGCGTCATTTCAAAGCATGGTGTTGGCGTCGATAACATAGATCTCCAGGCAGCCGCATCCCGCGGCATTCCGGTACTTGTTGCAACAGGCGCAAATGCAGTTTCAGTCGCCGAACATGCGATTGCACTCATGCTTGCCACAGTGAAGCGCATCCTGCCGCTTGACGCAGGGCTTCGTGCCGGCCGCTGGGAAAAGGCGGGTTTTCTTGGCCGCGAGCTGGCAGGAAGCCGACTGGGCCTTTTGGGGATGGGGTCTATTGCGCAGGCGACAGGCCGAATTGCCAAGGGCATTGGCCTGAACCTGATCGGCTTCGATCCCTATGCCGACAACGACGTATTCGAAAGACTGGACGTAAAACGCTGCAGCTCGCTCGAAGAGCTGCTGGAACAATCCGATGTCCTGAGCCTTCATTGTCCGCTGACCGATCAGACTCGCCAGATCCTGAACGCCGAAGCCATCGCGCGCATGCCGGAAGGCAGCTACGTGATCAACACGGCACGTGGTGGGCTGATTGACGAAGACGCGCTGCTCGCTGCAGTTCAATCAGGTCATCTTGCAGGTGCAGGACTTGACACCTTTGCCGTGGAACCACCCCAGGCGAACCATCCGTTCTTCAGTGAAAACCGCATCGTTGTCACTCCGCATATCGGCGGCGTCACGCGCGAAGCCGGTGCACGTGTGGGAGTGGAAGCCGTGCGCGGCATCTTCCAGGTTCTGGATGGCCAGCCTGTCGCCCGTGAACGCATAGCAAATCGTGCACTTCTGGCCGACGCCGGTGCCATGTACGCCAAAGCAGGAGAATGAACATGTCGGTTGGCTTTCGTATTTGCAGCCGAAAACAAGCTGCGCCGCTGGAACTCGTTGCTGAATTTGCCAAGCTTCCGGTTGCCAATGTCTCCGACTGCATGGGACGCCTCGCAGCCGCCGGTCCGCGTCTGCGACCGATGCATTCCTCCGGCGGCCTGGCCGGTGTGGCGCTGACCGTCAAGAGCCGTCCGGGTGACAACCTGATGCTGCACAAGGCGATCGATCTGGCCAAACCCGGTGATGTGATCGTTGTCGATGCCGGTGGGGATCTTTCCAATGCCCTCATGGGTGAGCTGATGCTTGCCTATGCCGTCAAGAGAGGGGTTGCGGGCTTTGTCTTGAATGGCGCAATCCGCGATGTCGATGCCTTTCTCAAGACCAACCTGCCGACCTTCGCCGCGGGGGTCACCCATCGCGGCCCCTACAAGGACGGCCCGGGTGAAATCAATGTTCCGATCAGTCTGGACGGAATGGTGATCGAGCCAGGTGACATCGTGCTGGGCGATTCCGATGGCGTGCTCGCGGTTCCCCTGGATGGGGCCGAGAAAATTCTTCGCCAGACCCTGGCGAAGCAGGATGCCGAAGAACGGCAGATGAAGGCAATCGCTGAAGGCAAGAACGATCGCAGCTGGGTGGACGCAGCCCTCAAGGAACGCGGTTGCGAATTTCCGGATTACTGAACAGTCTCAACAAAGGGAGGAGACAAATGCTTACTTACCTGAAGGCTTCTGCAATTGCAGGTGCGCTGGTTATGGTCGCTGGGGCTGCCATGGCCGACTATCCCGAAAAACCCATCGAGGTCATTGTCGGATATTCCGCAGGCGGCGGCACGGACGTTATGGCCCGCACCGCTGCACCTTTCATCGAAAAATATTTGGGCGAAGGGGCAAGCCTCGTCGTCAAGAACATGCCGGGTGCAAGTGGGCAGATCGGCATTACGGAAACGGCGAGATCTTCTCCGGACGGCTACACGCTCGGCACCTTCAACCTTCCGGGCATGATGGCGCGCACGATTGATCGTGAAGCGGAATATGATGCCGACAGCTTCACCTATCTCGCCAATGTGGTGAACGATCCCAACGTGATCGTCACCTCCAAGGCGAGCGGTCTCGACACGCTCGACAAGTTGATCGCGGAAGCCAAGGCCAATCCCGGGGCCATCACCGTCGGGATGTCCAGCCTCGGAGGCGATGATCACTTCGCGCTGATCAAGCTTGAGGGCCTGACCGAAACCGAGTTCACCATCGTTCCGTTCAAGGGCTCCGCGCCGGCGCGAACCGCACTCATGGGCGGACACGTGGCGATGGGTATCCTGAACATTTCCGAGGTGGCCGAGTTTCAGGAAGAACTGAATGTACTTGGCGTTGCGACGCCGGAGCGCTCTGACTTTGCGCCAGACCTGCCAACCTTCAAGGAGCAGGGGCTGGACCTGATTAACGGATCCATGCGGGGGTTCGTTGCGCCTGCCAGCCTGCCTGAGGATGTCCAGGCAAAGCTTCTTGCCGCATTCGAACAGCTTGCCTCTGATCCGGAGTTCCTCAAAGCCATGAAGGAAACCGCAAATCCGGTCGAAGTGGTAACCGGGGACGATTTCAAGGCATTGACCGAGGATCTGCATACCCTTGCAAAGCAGGTCTGGGATACGACTCCCTGGAACTGATGCGCGTTGCGCGGGGCACGCCCCCGCGCGGCCTCTCTTACTCAGATAAAGCCAGTGCCATGTCCGACCATCGTACACACCGCCTTCTCCGGCCCGAGACACTGACCGCTCTTGGCATCGCCGCGGCCGCGTTTGCTTTTCTCTACCCGACCTCGACATTGAGGCCGATATCTGCCCTGCTGCCAGCCGTGATGCTGGTCGGGCTGATCATCCTCTCGCTACTGCTTCTTATCGCCGATCAACGCAAGGCGTCGGCTGGTGAAGAAACCGAGCCCATGAGCAAGTCGCCCGGCCGGGTCGCAGGTGCCTTTCTGCTGATCCTTGGCTACGCATTGGCCACCGACCTGATCGGCTTTTATCCGAGCACGGCCATAACCATTCCGCTCGTTGCCTGGCTCTTCGGCTATCGCAACCCACTTGGACTTGCAGTGGCAACCCTGGTCGTTGCCGGAGCCATCTGGCTGATCTTCGATTACGGAATGTCGCAAGACTTTCCGGCAGGACGCCTCTGGCAGGAGTGATCTCAATGTACTCCGATCTTCTCAGCGCACTTCCCGAAGTTTTCGGGCTGGCCAACTTTGCCGCTGTCGTCATCGGCGTGATTGCGGGCATTGTTGTCGGTGCAATGCCCGGCCTGAGCGCCACGATGGCCATCTCCGTGCTTGTGCCATTCACGTTCGGTCTCGAACCTCTGGTCGCGCTCGGTCTGATGGCCGGCATCTACAACGGTGCAATGTATGGCGGTGCCATCCCCGCAGTTCTTCTGCGGATTCCCGGAACCCCCGCAGCCGTTGCGACAACGTTCGACGGTTATCCGATGGCGCAAAAGGGCGAGGGCGGATTTGCGCTGCAAGTGGCCGTCGTCTCATCTTCGATCGGCGGCATCGCAAGCGCCTTTGCCCTGATGCTGCTCGCGCCTCCGCTCTCCAAGGTCACGCTCCTGTTTGGCCCTTCGGAAGTGTTCTGGGTTGCCGTGTTCGGCCTTGCCAGCATCATTTTCCTTCTGGGAGGCAACCCGGTGAAAGGGCTGATCAGCGCCTGTTTCGGTGTTTTCGTCTCAGTGGTGGGCTCGGACCCGATCTATGGAAATGATCGCTACACTTTCGGACAGCTGGAGCTTCTGGACGGCGTCAATATCGTCATTCTGCTCGTCGGTCTCTACGCGCTGCCTCCGGTCATCGATCTGCTCGAAACGCCTTTGAAAACGGACGGCGTCAACAGTTCCAAGCTGGGAACGGAGCCGATCTGGCGTGCGCTGCCTCGCATGTACCGCTTCTGGAAGACATGGATCCGTTCATCGATCATCGGGATCTGGATCGGAATTCTTCCGGGAGCCGGCGGTTCGATGGCTGCTTTCATGTCCTATAACGAAGCTCGCCGGGCCTCGAAAACACCGGATACCTGGGGCAATGGTGAACCCGAAGGCGTTGCGGCCGCGGAAACAGCAAACAATGCCGACACCGCTTCCGCGCTAATCCCGGCCCTGACACTTGGCATCCCGGGAACTGCTGTCGCTGCGGTCATGCTGGGTGGGTTGCTGGTGCATGGTCTGCAGCCGGGGCCCATGCTGTTCCGGGACAATCCGGACGTGGTATTCGGCTTCATGTGGCAGTTCCTGTTCGGCGCGATCCTTCTGGTGCTGCTTGGCGGGGCTCTGGCTACGAACAGTTTTGCGCGCCTTTTGAATCTTCCGCGTCCTCTCCTGGGGTCGGTCATCATCGTCTTGATGCTGATCGGGGTTTATTCGATCCACGGACGGATGTTCGATGTCTATCTGATGCTCGGCTTCGGTGCGATCGGCTGGGTAATGGACAAGCTCAAGTTCCCTCTGCCACCGGTTGTCCTGGGTCTAATCCTGGGTGGGTTTTCCGAGGAAAACCTTCGTCTTGCCTTGCGGATCGGACGCGGCGACTGGCTGGTCCTGTTCTCGAATACAACCAGCCTGGTTCTGGTAGCCCTGACGGTCGCGGTTGTCGTCGGGCCGATGATCAAGCGGCGGATTCAAGGCGCCAAAAGGGAAGAGGCTACCAGCTGACAAGACCTTGAGTATTTGACGGGAAACTTGCCTGAAAAATCAGGACCCCGGTGCAGAGCGATCAGCTCGCATCGGGGTTTTCTGCCTGTTTCATTCCTTTCCATGAGATCCGTTTGCTCTGATTTCTCGGGGATCCGCCACAGTACCTTACGAAGGACTGACGGAGTCGCAACATGGGTTGGTTTCGACTGTTATTCGTAGCTCAGCGCATCCTTTGGAAAACAGCGGGCAAGATGGTCGATGAATGATCGGACAGCTGGCGGCAGCCCGCGCCGCGTCGTGAAGACCAGATGCACGATCCCTTTCTGACTTCGCCATTGCGGGAGGACACGCACAAGATCCCCGGTAGCCAGTTCCGCGCTGCAGACGTGGTCGGGCAAAAGCGCTACACCGAGACCCTTCTTCACGGCCGTTCGTGTTGCCGAAAAATCCGCGCAGCCCATCCTGGCCTGCTTTCGAAACGCGCGGGTTTCGCCCATGTCGGTTTCGATGTTCCATTCGATTTCATCCGCGCTATCACTCGTCGATAGCAAGGGAACTTTGTCCAGGTCATCGACCTCATGAACGGTCTGCGCCAGACCTGGATTTGCAACCAGAATTCTGATTGACGTACCGATCGTACGCATTGTCAGCGAGGCATCGCTGGTCAACGCCGTACGCACACGCAAGGCGAGATCAATGCGTTCCGAGATCAGGTCCAGCGCCCGATCGGCTGCTACGAGCTGCAGCCGTACCTTGGGGTGACGAGACAGGAACTCGCTTATCAGCGGGGCAACAACCTCAACGAGGCCGGTTGGGCATCCGAAGCGGATCAGCCCGTGCGGTTCTGCCCGGGATTCCGCAACCAGGGCATGGGCGTGCTCAGCTTCCGACTGCATGCTGCGGCACCGCTCATAGAATTGCTCCCCGATGTCGGTGACCCGAAACCGCCGGCTTGATCTTTCGATCAGCCTTACGCCCAGGCGCTCTTCCAGAGCCGCTATTCGCCGGCTGAGCTTTGACTTGGGAACGCCGATCGCCCGGCCTGCCGGCGCAAATCCGCGATGCGCCACCACCTCGGCGAAATAAGCCAGGTCATTCAGGTCTTGCTGCATAGATCGTTCTTTCTATGGAACGCTAAGTGTTGAAAATGCCCACTACAGAAACGATCGTTCCATTTGCATCTTCATGTCAACGGCAATCGTGCCGTCAGACAGGAGAATGAAATGACACAGAACTTCGAGAACAAGGTTGTGGTTGTCACCGGCGGAACCAGTGGCATCGGTCTCGCGACGGCAAAAGCATTCGCATCTGCGGGGGCATCCGTCTTTATCACCGGTCGCCGCCAGGCAACTCTTGACGAAGCCGTCAAGTCCATTGGCGGGCGAACGACCGGCGTGCAGGGGGATATGTCCGTGCTTGCAGATATCGACCGGCTGTACGACGCGGTCCAGCAGCAGCACAGCCAGATTGATGTACTCTTCGCCAATGCCGGTGGAGGTGAATTTGCCCCGCTCGGCGAGATCAGCGAAGAGCACTATCAAAAGACATTCGATACCAATGTGAAAGGTGTTCTTTTCACCGTGCAAAAGGCGCTGCCGCTGCTGCGGGACGGAGCCTCGATCATCCTGACGTCTTCGACCACGGGCACCGCGGGGACACCGAACTTCAGTGTCTATTCGGCAACCAAGGCGGCAGTGCGCAATTTCGCCCGCAGCTGGATCCTCGATCTGAAGGACCGCAATATCCGGGTGAACGTTATCAGCCCCGGGCTGACCGAGACCGCCGGCCTCAACGATCTCTTCGGTGGCGGTGAGCAGGCCGAAGGTGTCAAGAACCATATCCTCGGCAATATTCCCTCTGGCCGGATCGGCCGGCCGGAAGACATCAGCAACGCAGTGCTCTTTCTTGCTTCAGAGGCATCGAGCTTCGTCAACGGCATCGAACTGTTCGTCGATGGTGGCATGAACCAGATTTAAGTCCGCGGTTGACCAGACGGTCCGAGCCGACAACCGGTTTGGCCGTCTGGCCCACGCGCTCACTTCAATACGCTCTCAAGGAGTCTCTTCGATGGAAATCGGAATTCTGGGCGCAGCGTCGCTCGGGCAGGCCCTCGCCAGTCGGCTGGCCGCTGCCGGTCACTACATAGTCCTGGCCAACAGCCGTGGGCCGGAAAGTCTGCGTGATGTCGTGACGCGACTTGGGAAAGGGATAGCCGCCGGCCATGCGGCGGAGGCCATGAACAAACCGGTCGCTGTCCTGGCCATGCCATGGACGAAACTCAGCGACGTGCTTACGCCTGATATCGACTGGGACAACCGCGTCTTGATCGACGCGACAAATATCTTCACCAGCTATGCACCGTCGTTCGAGATCGATGATCTGGGGGAAGAGACCGGCAGCGAGATTGTCGCCCGCCTGGCCCCCGGCGCCCGTGTCGTGAAAACGTTCAACACTCTTCCGGTCGCTACAATGATCGCGCCGTTACAGGAAGACCGTTTGCGGCGAGTCCTGTTCGTTGCCGGTGACGACGAAGACGCTGTCGCCATCGCACAGCATCTGGTTTCAGACATCCATCTGCACCCGGTGTGCATCGGTTCGCTGGCGGCAGGCGGGAGGCTGATGGAACTCGGCGGCGCGCTGAGCGGCCTGGAACTCTTCATCGATGGCGGCAGGTGATAAAGCTGACCCGGAGCCATGCGTTCAAGCAGCCGAAGGCTGCAGCGCAGGAATATATATGGCGGAGAGAGGGGGATTCGAACCCCCGGAACGCTTGCGCGCTCAACGGTTTTCGAGACCGCCCCGTTCAACCACTCCGGCACCTCTCCGCGGTACTTGCGATAAACGGGTCTCAAGTGGCGCGGAACATAGACACACTCTGCGCGCCCTGCAAGCCCGGAAATGAGTTCTTTTTTCAGTTTGTGGATTGGGGCTGTTTTTGCCCGGTTTGTCGGCTTCCTGGGCGTGAATTGACCGCCTGCAGACGTATTCGCACGACGCGAAAAGCGGTCTGCAGGGAGCTCGGGGAAGGGGAGGAGGGAACGCCATGGAGATTCGGATTGACCGGATGTCGGCTTGCCCCGATAACGGCCGTCAACGCTGATTGGCGTTTCCCTGTTTGCGGGAATCGTGGTGACCACGAGAGAAACCGCCGCGAATGCGAGGGCGCCAGGGAAACGAAAACAAGCGGTTTTGCGGCAGAAAGGCCAGATTTCCGTTTGACAACGAGAACGGGCCGACTATATTGCGCGGGCTCGAAAAGGTTCGCTTTTTCGAGTTATGTTTGTCGTTCAAGGCCTGCCGGGCTTTAAAAGCTTCACGCTCAACCCGACACAAAGACTTGTCAGCCAGGATCAAGACCTGGAGAGACAGGCGCCTCGGTTCGACCTGAAAAGCAGCCGGTTCGATGGTTTAACAGCCCGTTCCGGTGTGTCAAAAACGAAAAGAAGGACGTGCGAGACATGTTCGCAGTGATCAAGACGGGTGGCAAGCAGTACACTGTTGCCGCCGATGACCTCCTGAAGGTCGAAAAGCTCGATGCCGAAGCCGGCAGCACCGTCACCTTTGAAGAGGTTCTGATGGTCGGCAATGGCACCGACACCACCGTAGGCGCTCCGCTTGTCGAAGGCGCAACCGTGGTTGCCGAAGTGGTCGAACAGGGCCGTAACCGCAAGGTTATCATTTTCAAGAAGCGCCGGCGTCAGAATTCCCGCCGCCGCAACGGCCATCGTCAGGCTTTCACCCTCGTGAAGGTGACCGATATCCTGACCGGTGGTGCAAAGCCGGCCAAGAAGGCAGCGCCGAAGAAGGCAGCGCCGAAGGCTGAAGAAACCGCTGAAGCCGCACCGGCTGCAGCAGAAGGCGCCGACGACCTGAAGAAACTCGATGGCGCCGGTCCGGCAGCTGTGAAGAAGCTGAACGAAGCAGGTATCACCACCTTCGCTCAGATCGCAGCAATGTCTGCTGACGACGTCGCACGCGTTGAAGAAGAAACTGGCCTGAAAGGCAAGTTCGAACGCGGTAATTGGGTTGAGCAGGCCAAGGAACTGGCTGGCAACTAAGCCGCCGCTCCCGAACCTAAAAAGTATTCGAAGAACGAGGAGTTCTAACGATGGCACATAAAAAGGCAGGCGGCTCGTCCCGCAACGGCCGCGACTCAGCTGGCCGCCGTCTCGGCATCAAGAAATTCGGCGGGGAAGCTGTGATTCCCGGCAACATCATCGCGCGTCAGCGCGGCACTACCTGGCACCCGGGCACCGGCGTTGGTATGGGCAAGGACCATACCATCTTCGCAACCGTGGAAGGCAAGGTAGAGTTCCAGGCGAAAGCCAACAAGCGAACCTACATTAACGTGCTCCCGGTAGCGGAAGCAGCGGAGTAAAGCCGACGTGAAGTTTCGAAACGCCGGCGTCCCGTAAGACCCCGGCAATTCGAGACAGGTCAGCAATCCGACCAGTCAAGATCCAAGGGGGAGATGGGGCGCCATCTCTCCCTTGATTTGTTTTGGCTGGAGGAAAAGATGGTTGTTGAAAGTGACGGTTTATTAGACGAAAGCAGTCTGGCTGCGGCCCCATTGCCGCAGGAAGCGGTTCGTGTGCGGCTCGACAAGCCGCGTATGGACGATTTGGCCGATATGGTATTTCTGGCCAACAACAAGAAAGTGGCGGCAAACCTTTCCACCATGCCGCATCCCTTCGCGTTGGACGATGCCCGGGCGCTGGTCGCCAAGGCCGCGATCAACCAGCCCCGTTCTTCAAGCTTTGCCATCCGCCTGAAGTTAACCGGCCGGCTGATCGGCATCGCGCGGTATGCCAATGTCGAGCCCGGCGGTCCGGTGCATGTCGGCTATTGGCTGGGTGAACCCTTCTGGGGCCAGGGTCTGGCAACAGAGGCGGTGCATGCACTGGTCGACCATGCCTTCACCTATCATGACATCGGCGAGCTGCAGGGATCCTGCAGGGTCACCAACCCGGCATCGCGCCGGGTGCTCGTCAAATCCGGATTTCAGTATCGCGACCAGGCCATGATCCGCTCTCTCGGGGCGGGTGGCTCGGTGCCCATCGAGCGCTATACGCTGGAGCGGGCTGTCTGGAAGTCATTGAAAAGATGGGGGCAGGGACGATGAGCATGTTGCCTGAGCTGAAAACAAGACGCCTGATCCTGCGGTCGATCGAGATGTCGGACGCCGAAGCCATGGTTGCGCTGGCGGGCAAGGATTTCGAGGTCGCCCGCTGGATGACGTCGTTCACCTGGCCTTATGAGGAAGGGGCTGCGGAAGCCTTCCTGAAAACGGTGGTCGGCAAGGATCCGTTCGAAACCGAAGCGTTGTTTGCCATTACGCTCGGTGGGGTGTTCATCGGGGTGGTTGCCATCGAACCGCCGGGTGACCTGGATGATCTGCCGAACCTGCCGACACTCGGCTATTGGCTCGGCCGGGCGTTTCAGGGGCATGGCTATGCCAGCGAGGCTGTAGAGGCTGCTCTCGCCTGGGCGTTTGAAGCCTTTGAGACGGACGCCATAGCCGCGCGCGCCTTTGAGGACAACTTCCGCTCCCGCGGTCTGCTGCGGAAAATGGGTTTCAAGCCCTATTCCATGACGGAACGTTTTTCGAAGGCACTCGACCGAAGGGTTTCCAACGTGATCGTCCGCCTGGCGCGCACCGATTTCGATGCACGCAAGGAAGCGGCCTGATGTCGCCAGTTCTGAAGACCGGGCGTCTGGTCCTTCGAGCCCCGCGCCCGGAGGATCTGGATCGCTGCGCCGAGCTTCTGGGGGACTACGAAGTCGCCAAGATGCTGTCGCGGGTTACCTACCCTTACGATCTGGAGCAGGGCCGGGCCTATCTGGCGCTGTCTGTCGAGCGCTGGTCGACATGGCAGGAGGCGGAGGAACTCGGTTTCCAGATCGACTGCGACGGCCTGATGATCGGTGGCATCGGCTTCAAAAAGTTGCGGGAGACCCCGGAGATCGGCTATTGGCTGGGGCGCGCCTATTGGGGCAAGGGATATATGAGCGAAGCAGTGCAGGCGGCGGTCGCCTGGCTGTTCGGCAATACGGATCACAAGTTGGTCGCCTGCGAAGCCATGATGGATAACCCAGCTTCGCTCGGCGTTGCCCGGAAATTGGGTTTCCGGGAAGTTGGTGAAGTGGGCTGTGCCAGCGTGTCGCGAGGCTGTACGATGCCCGCCATTCGCACCGAGCTGACACGAACAGACTTTCTGAACGGCCATTGATCCGATCGGGATCCGGCCTGACACAGGACGAAAAGAGAAAAAGAAAATGAAATTCCTAGATCAGGCCAAGATCTATGTGCGCTCTGGCAATGGCGGAGCGGGCTGCGTATCGTTCCGACGCGAGAAATACATCGAATATGGCGGACCGGACGGTGGTGACGGCGGCAAGGGTGGTGATGTCATCATCGAATGTGTCGACGGCCTGAACACGCTGATCGACTATCGCTACAAGCAGCATTTCAAGGCGGAAACCGGCATTCACGGCATGGGCCGCAACCGCACGGGCGCGCACGGCGGCGACGTCGTGCTGAAGGTTCCTGTCGGTACCCAGATCTTCGAGGAAGACAACGAGACGCTGATTGCCGACCTGACCGAGCTTGGCCAGAAGGTGATGCTTCTGAAAGGGGGCAACGGCGGCTTCGGCAACGCCCATTTCAAGTCGTCGGTCAATCAGGCGCCGCGCAGGGCCAACCCTGGTCTTGAAGGCGAGGAAAAATGGATCTGGCTGCGGCTGAAGCTGATCGCCGATGCCGGCCTGGTCGGCCTGCCCAATGCGGGCAAGTCCACCTTCCTTGCGACGGTATCGGCTGCAAAGCCGAAAATTGCCGACTATCCGTTCACGACCATTCACCCAAATCTTGGCATCGTGCAGATCGACGGCCGCAGCTTTGCCATGGCCGATATTCCCGGCCTGATCGAGGGCGCGCACGAAGGCACGGGTCTTGGCGACCGCTTCCTTGGGCATGTCGAACGCACCCGCGTTCTGCTTCATCTGGTCGACGGCTCCGGCCAGGAAGACCCGGGCGAAGCCTATAGGATCGTGCGCGGCGAGTTGGATGCCTATGGCGCCGGGCTTACGGAGAAACCCGAGATCGTGGCGCTCAGCAAGTGCGACGCTCTCAATGAAGACCTGATTGCCGAAAAGGCGGCGAGCCTTGAGGAAGCCTGTGGTCAGAAACCGCTGATCCTGTCCTCGGCCAGTGGCCTCAATGTCGACCGGGCGCTGCGCATGATCGTTCGCGCGATTGACAGGGATAAGGAAGAAGAAGCCAACCAGGTGCCTGCACCCGAACAAGAGGGCTGGCATCCCTGATGTCCCGCAGTCTGAGAGACTTCAGCCGCATCGTTGTCAAGATCGGCTCCGCCTTGCTTGTCGAGCAGGGCGAACTCAAGCGTAGCTGGCTCAACGCGCTGATCGCCGATGTGGTCAAGCTGTGCGATGCCGGTGCGGAGGTGCTGCTTGTCTCCTCCGGATCGATTGCGCTTGGCCGCGGTATTCTCGGGCTGCCGGGTGGGCCGCTGAAGCTGGAGGAAAGTCAGGCGGCGGCCGCAGCCGGTCAGATCGCGCTGGCCCAGGCCTACGCGGATGCCCTCGGTGCGCATGGCAAGAAGGCTGGTCAGATTCTGCTCACCCTTGGCGACACGGAAGAAAGGCGGCGCTATCTCAATGCGCGCGCCACTATCGGCACTCTGTTGAAGCTTGGTGCGGTACCGATCATCAACGAAAATGATTCCGTAGCGACTTCCGAGATTCGCTATGGCGACAACGACCGGCTGGCAGCGCGTGTTGCCACCATGGCCAGTGCCGACTGCCTTGTGCTTTTGTCGGATATCGACGGGCTTTACACCGCCCCGCCCCAGCAGAACCCCGATGCAGTGTTCCTGCCGGAAGTGCCGCGCATTACCCATGAAATCGAATCCATGGCCGGCAGCGCCGGGTCGGAGCTTTCGCGCGGCGGCATGAAGACGAAAATCGATGCCGGCAAGATCGCGACCGCGGCCGGAACGTCGATGGTGATCACGTCCGGCAAGGAACTCAACCCGCTTCAGCGGCTGGATCAGGGCGCCCGTGGCACCTGGTTCCCGGCGCTCAGTTCACCTGCCAGCGCCCGCAAGGCCTGGATTGGCGGCCATCTGGAGCCGCGCGGCGAAATCCGGCTGGATGCAGGCGCGGTCAAGGCGATGACGTCTGGCAAGAGCCTCCTGCCTGCCGGAGTGACATCGGTATCGGGAAGTTTTTCGCGCGGCGACGCCGTGACATTGCTCAACCCGGAAGGCCGGATCATCGGCCGGGGGCTGATTGCATATGACGCGGACGAGGCGCAGTTGATTGCAGGCCGCAACAGCCGCGAGATTGAAGCCATCGTCGGCTATCCGGGCCGGGCGGAAATGATCCATCGGGACGATCTGGTTCTGGAACTGCCCGCGCTCGAGTGAGTGTGAGCGAACCGATGGATGCCTTTTGAGGCAGAACGCGCTAAAACGCGGAAAGACTGGCGGCGGAGAGCGCCGCAAAACGGGAGCAAGTGAGTATGCTGGAAGTAGTCGAGGCAAGGACGACCGAGGACTTGATGGCAGAGATCGGGCAGCGCGCCCGTGCTGCCGGCCGGATCCTTGCCATCGCTCCAGCAGACCAGAAGAACAAGGCCCTGGCCGAAATGGCAGCCGCCGTTCGGGCTGCAACACCGGATATTCTTGCAGGCAACCGTCTCGATCTTGAAGCGATGAAGGCAGGCGGCCAGACGGCAGCGTTCCTGGATCGTGGCACACTTACCGAAGAGCGGATCGAGGCGATTGCCAAAGCCCTTGAGGACATCGTCGCGCTGGACGATCCCGTCGGCAGTGTTATCGCCGCCTGGGACCGGCCGAACGGCCTGAAGATCGAACGTGTGCGCACGCCCCTGGGTGTTATCGGTGTCATTTACGAAAGCCGCCCGAACGTGACCGCGGATGCAGGCGCGCTGTGTCTGAAAGCCGGCAACGCCGTTGTTCTGCGTGGCGGCTCCGACACCATCAATTCCAACCGCGCGATCCACGCAGCCCTGCAGAAAGGCCTCGTCGCCGCCGGTCTGCCGGAAGATGCGATCCAGATCGTTCCGGTGACCGACAGGGCCGCTGTTGGCGAGATGCTGCGCGGTCTTCAAGGCAACCTCGATGTCATCGTTCCGCGTGGTGGCCGCAGCCTTGTCGAGCGTGTGCAGACCGAAGCTCGCGTGCCGGTCTTTGCCCATCTGGAAGGCCTGGTGCATATCTTCGTCGACAAGGCGGCAGATCTTGAGAAATCCGTCGAGGTGATCGTCAATTCCAAGCTGCGCCGGACCGGCATCTGCGGTGCGCTGGAAACATTGCTGGTGCATGAAGACGTGGCCCACAGCCACTTGCCGGTGATCGTGAAGGCACTTCAGGAAAAGGGCTGCGAGATCCGGGGCGGTGCGATTGTGCGTGACATCTGCGAAAACATCGTGCCGGCAAGCGAGGATGACTGGTCGACGGAATATCTGGACAAGATCCTTTCGGTGAAGGTGGTCGCGGATCTCGACGCTGCCATGGAGCATATCGCGCGCTACGGTTCCAACCATACCGATTGCATACTGACCGAAGATCAGGCGACCGCCGACCGGTTCCAGCGGGAAGTGGATTCCGCCATCGTGCTGCACAATGCTTCAACCCAGTTTGCCGATGGTGGTGAATTCGGCATGGGTGCGGAGATCGGCATTGCCACTGGGCGCATGCACGCACGCGGACCAGTGGGCGTGGAGCAGCTGACCAGCTTCAAGTACAAGGTGCATGGCACCGGCCAGACCCGCCCGTGACGACCGCCCTTGAGGACCGCCAGGAATGCCCGCCCGTAATGACCAATCGTGAGTTCGCCTGAATGAGCCCCTTGAGTCTTGGCGCGGGACTGGACCGTGACTGGATGAAACTGCCCCATGCCGAGCCGGGCAACCGCATCGGCATTTTCGGCGGATCCTTCAATCCTCCTCATTCAGGTCACCGGCTGGTGGCTTCGACCGTGTTGAAGCGGCTGGGGCTGGATCAGGTCTGGTGGCTGGTGACACCTGGCAACCCGCTCAAGAGCCACGCGGACCTGGCGCCGCTGGAGCGGCGGCTGCGCCTGACGGCGGACCTTGCCGACCATCCACGCATGAAAGTCACCGCCTTCGAGCAGGTTCTGGGAACGCCCTATACGGCCAGAACGCTGGTTGCCCTGCGCCAGATGCGTCCATCTGTCCGATTCGTTTGGGTCATGGGTGCTGACAATTTAGCCGGCTTCCATCGCTGGCAGGACTGGCGCGACATCGTCGGCTCGGTGCCGATCGCCATTGTCGACCGGCCCGGAGCCTCCTTGTCTGTGATGTCGTCTCCCATGGCAAAAGCCTATGAAAAATATAGGCTTCCGGAAGAAGACGCGGCACTTCTGCCGGAAATGGAAGCGCCGATCTGGACTTTCCTGCACACGCCATTGGACCGGACATCGTCCACCGATCTGCGCCTTGGGCAAAAGCGGTAAACAGCGGATTTGCCAAGAATTCCCGCGTGTCTTGAAAATGCCAAACGGGAAGCGGTATTATAGGGACGGTCGCGATGAGCGCGGCCGAGGTACGGTCAACCGGTCCTGCATCCAAAACGGGTGACGTACGAAGTCGGACGTTTCAGTTCGTGACGACGTTGGGCGCGGGACGGCATAAACGGCGAAAGGCACAACACCTGACCATGACCTTTGAAAGTGGGCGGACAGACATGTCCTCTCCTCTGCAGGCTTCCGTAGGTAAAGAACTTGCGGCAGACCTCCTCGATACGGTCCTCACCAGTCTTGACGACTCCAAAGCTGAGGACGCTGTTACCCTCGACATCGCAGGCAAGAGTTCACTGGCCGATTACATGGTAATCGTGTCCGGTCGTTCCCATCGTCACGTGGGCGCGATTGCCGAGCACTTGCTGAAGGACCTCAAATCGGCCGGCGCCGGATCGGCAACGGTTGAGGGTCTGAACATTTGCGATTGGGTGCTGATCGATGCGGGTGATGTGATCGTACACATCTTCCGTCCGGAGGTTCGCGGCTTCTACAATCTTGAGAAGATGTGGGCACCGGAAGAGGATGCGGCACCGCATTACATCGGCTGAGCCGGCATTGAGGCCCTGAGGCAGGGCCTCCGTCTGCTGCCGGGCAGATTTATCACCGGATCGATCTCCGGCAGGGACTTATGCGCTTTACGCTCTTCTGCATTGGCAAAATGAAAGCCGGTGCGGACAAAGAACTTTTCGACCGATATATCGACCGCGCCCGCAAGACAGGCCGCGGTCTCGGCGTTACCGAAGTCATCCTCAACGAAATGCCGGAAAGCCGTGCGCAGCGCGCCGATGACCGCAAGGCGGAAGAGGCGCGGGGAATTCTTGCCGCGCTCAACACCGGTGCGCGGCTGGTGGTGCTGGACGAGAACGGCAAGAACCTGACCAGCCCGGCCTTCAGCCAGAAACTGGAAGCCTGGAAGGATGAAGGTGTTCCCGACGTGGTCTTTGCCATTGGCGGAGCGGATGGTCACGGCCAGGAAGTTCTGAGCCGCGCCGACCTTAAACTCGCTCTTGGCGCCATGACATGGCCGCATCAGATCGCCCGCATTCTCTTGGCGGAGCAGATCTACCGTGCCATGACGATCCAGTCCGGCCACCCTTATCACCGTGTGTGAGACTTCTGAAAGAGCCCTGGGAGCGAACCGGTGATACCGGCACTTGAGACCGAAAGACTGATCCTGCGGCCGATGACCATGTCGGACTGGCCGGCGTACGAGGCTTTGATGGCCTCAGAACGTTCCCAGTATATGGGAGGCCCGCTACCGCGGTTTGCAGCCTGGGGCCTGTTCTGCCACGACATTGCGCAATGGCAGTTGATGGGGCATGGGGCCCTGATGATGGAAGCACGTGGCTCCGGCGAGGTCTTCGGTCAGGTCGGTATCAATCATGGTCCGCTTTTTCCGGAACATGAACTCGGCTGGTTCGTCTATGAGCATGCGGAGGGCAGGGGCTACGCTTTCGAGGCGGCCAGGGCCTTTCGTGACTGGGCACGGCAGGAACGCCGTCTACCGTCGCTCGTCAGTTATATGGATCAGGAAAACACCCGCTCGGCGCGCCTTGCCGAACGGCTTGGAGCGCATCTCGATGTCGATGCTGCGCGCCCGGACCCCAAGGATATTGTCTACAGACATTACTGATCGTGAAGGACAGGAGATGGGGTTTCCGCCGGCAAACCTGTTGTCGTAACGGCACTATGACCAAAAATTAACGATTGAAACGGCGGAAAAAGGCGAGAATGCCTGTATCTCGCCGCATTCGCCACGTAACGGTCATCGATCAGACAGAAGAGGGAATGCGATCCTCGGTGGGAGCAGAAGTTAATTGGCCGGTCACTAGGGTAAACGGTTCGTTAACGCAGACTGTGTATCGCATTGGAAGATAACCCTTTGGGAGCTTAGGCAGGTTGATAGCGGATCGCATGACAGCGGCGCGTTCGGAACTCGAGAGACGGAAGAAATTCCGCCCGCTCTTGAGTGGCCTGACTGCGGCCTTGCTCGTTCTGCCCATGCCAGCCGGATCGACGGAAAGTGTCGATGAAACCACCACCCAGGAACAGGCGGCTCCGCCTGCTGAGGTGACTGCTGCACTTGAACGCAAGAAACAACGCGAAGAGGAACTTGCCGCGCTGTCGCGCGATATCGAGGTATCGACGGACCGGCAGGCGACCATCGCACGCGAAATCCGCGCACTTGATCGCGACCGGGACACGTTGAATGCCAAGATCATCAGCACGTCCGACACGATCAAGGGCCTGGAAGGCGAACTGACCGATACCGAGCGGCGGCTGCGCGCGCTGGGGGAGAACGAGGACGCGGTGCGCTTGTCGCTGATTGCTCGCCGTGACGTGCTGGCAGAAGTTCTGGCTGCCCTGCAGCGAATCGGACGCCGTCCGCCACCTGCGCTGGCCGTGCGCCCGAGCGACGCGCTGTCGGCTGTGCGCAGTGCGATTCTCCTGAACGCGGTCATGCCGGAGCTGAAGGTGGAAACCGAGGCGCTTGCAGCAGATCTTGAGGAATTGCACCGTCTGAAGACGGTGATTGCAGAGGAAAAAAACCGCCTGCGCGGAGACGCGATGCGATTGGCTGAGGAAAAGTCCCGGCTGGAGCTTCTTCTGAGCGCGAAAAGGCAGGAACATCAAAGATCGGTACAGGACCTTCAGGAAGAGAAGGAGCGTGCAGCGGAACTTGCGGACAAGGCGGGATCTCTCCAAGAATTGATCGCGACCCTGGAAGTGGAAATCGAGAGCGCCCGGGAGGCGGCGGAAAAGTCGCGTCAGGCAGCACTCGAGGCCAGGAAAAATCCTTCTCGCTCGTATGATCCCTTCGCGGATCCGGGGCGTCTGGCACCGGCCATTTCGTTCCAGGAAGCCAAGGGCAAGCTGCCTCAGCCTGTTGCCGGTACGCTTTTGAAGGACTATGGCCAGGAAGACGATTTCGGCGGTGTGACGGAGGGTCAATCTATCGCCACACGGCCTGGGTCCAATATTACGTCACCTGCCGACGGATGGGTGGTCTACTCAGGACCGTTCCGTTCGTTCGGACAGCTCTTGATCCTGAATACCGGCGACGGCTACCATGTGTTGCTGGCCGGAATGGACCGGATCGATGCGGAGTTGGGGCAATTTGTTTTGACCGGGGAACCGGTCGGAGTGATGGGCGCAACCCAGTGGGCAAGCGCTTCGACGTTCGGTTTGGGCTCGACCCAGCCGATCCTTTATGTTGAATTCCGGAAAGACGGTCGTGCGATCGATCCCACACCCTGGTGGGCACGCACTGAAGAAGAAAAGGCTCGCGGATGATACGGAAAGCTTCCTTGCTGCTTGTGGGTGCTCTCATGGGAGCAGCAGCAATCACGACACTGTCCCAGATGCCGATCAATGTCTCGGTAGCGGCCAATGCGGCGGCAACGGATACGTACCGGCAGCTTAACCTGTTTGGCGACGTGTTCGAACGCGTGCGGTCAGACTACGTGGAAGTCCCTGATGACGCCCAGCTCATCGAGAGCGCCATCAACGGCATGTTGACCTCCCTCGACCCGCACTCCAGCTACATGTCTCCGAAGAGCTTCCGGGACATGCAGGTGCAGACCCGCGGCGAATTCGGTGGTCTCGGCATTGAAGTCACCATGGAAGAAGGCCTCGTGAAGGTCGTGTCGCCGATCGACGATACGCCTGCCGCCAAGGCCGGTGTCCTGGCAGGTGACTACATCACCTACATCGACGGCGAACAGGTCCAGGGCCTGACCCTCAACGAAGCGGTCGAAAAGATGCGCGGTCCGGTCAAGACGGACATCGTGGTGACTGTGCGCCGCAAGGGCCGCGCCGAGCCGTTCGACATCACCATCACCCGCGACATCATCCGCATCCGTTCGGTTCGCTGGCGGGAAGAGGATGACGTCGGATATGTTCGCGTCACCCAGTTCAACGAACAGACCTTCGACGGCCTGAAGGAAGGCATCGAGGAAATGACCGCGAACATTGGTGAAGACAAGCTCAAGGGCTTCGTCATCGACCTGCGCAACAACCCGGGTGGTCTGCTGGATCAGGCAATTGCCGTTTCCGACGCGTTCCTGGACCGTGGCGAGATTGTTTCGACACGTGGCCGTGAAGCCGACGAAACCCAGCGCTACAACGCACGGGCTGGCGACCTGACAACCGGCAAGCCGGTAATCGTGCTGGTCAACGGCGGCTCCGCCTCCGCTTCGGAAATCGTTGCAGGTGCGCTGCAGGATCATCGCCGGGCAACCATCCTCGGCACACGGTCCTTCGGCAAGGGCTCGGTGCAGACGATCATCCCGCTTGGTGCCAACGGCGCCATCCGCCTGACCACGGCTCGGTACTACACCCCGTCTGGCACATCGATCCAGGCCAAGGGCATCGTGCCGGACATTGAGTCCCTGCAGGATCTGCCGGACGATCTGGTCGGTCGTGTCGATACCAAGGGCGAAGCCGGTCTTCGTGGCCACCTGGAAGCCTCCGAAGGTGAGGAAGAATCCGGTAGCCAGGCCTATGTGCCGTCCGATCCGAAGGACGATACCCAGCTGAACCTGGCACTCGACCTTCTGCGCGGTAATCAGGTGAACAGCGCCTTCCCGCCGGTCTCCGACAGCGTGGCTGTCAAAAACTAAATCAAAAAACGCGCGCCGGTCCGCCGGCGCGCGACTTGCCGTTCTCGTTCTGCGTATATCAAAAACAAACTTTCCGGTTCGGGGACATCCTGAAACCGGGCAATAGGCTCAGGACGATATGTCGAGCGAAGATCTCACAGCTCCTTTAGGCATGGGCAAGCGGCGGCTGGTCAGGCTGCCGTTCGGTCTTATCGGGGTCGGAATTCTGAGCGTGATCCTCACTTCTACGCTCGTCTGGATCACTGTTGTCGACGACCCGCTTGGCGGAGAACCGGTTGCCGTTCTGCCGCTCGACGCCATTGTCGAAGGCGTGACCTCCCAGGACATCGAAGTGGTCGAGATCCGCCCGGGCATCAACGGTGACCTGGGCCCGAACCTGCGCCCGGAAAGCAGCAAGGATCTGCTTGGCCCGCGCTACGACATGGTCATGCGACCGGACGGACTGGGCCCGGAGGCTCCGGTGACCGGCCTGTCGATCAATCCGGACAGCCGTGTCAGCGAACGGTCCGATTTCGGGTTCCTGCCGAAAGTCAGCGATGCCGGTATCCGTCCGCTGGATGCCTATTCCCGGCCCATCGTTCGTGAGTTCACCTCGATCCCGAAAATTGCCGTCATCGTGACCGGGCTCGGCCTGAGTGAAACCGGTACCCAGAACGCCATTACCCGGTTGCCGGCCGATACGACCTTTGCGCTTGCCCCTTATGGTGAAGACCTGGACCTGTGGATGCAGCAGGCCCGGACCAAGGGCCATGAACTGCTGCTGCAATTGCCGCTGGAGCCGTTCGATTTTCCCGACAATGACCCGGGCCCGCACACGCTGCTGGTCAGCCTGCGCCCCAATGAAATGATGGATCGGCTTGGGTTCCTGCTCACGCGGGCGACCAATTATGTCGGCGTCATTCCTGAAATGGGCGCGCGTTTCACGGCGACGAAACCCTCCATGGAGTTCCTTCTGGAAAAACTGAAGGCGCGTGGCCTGATGTTCGCCGACAACGGCACATCTTCCCGGTCCATCGCCGATGATGTCTCCAAGGAAATGCGCGTTCCCTTCAGTGGGGTGGACGTGGTGCTGGACGAAGTGCCGCGTGAAGACGATATTAACGCCAAGCTGCTGCAGCTTGAAAGCGTCGCCCGTGCCCGCGGTGTCGCGGTGGCGACCGCATCAGCATTGCCTGTGACCGTGCGCCAGCTGGAAAAGTGGGTGCAGGACCTGGAAGAGCGCGGTCTGCAGCTGGTCCCCGTCAGCGCGACCATCGATCGATAATTCTGAGAAACTGAGCTCCAAGAGGTATTCGTGACGAAGCTGGCACTCGGACCGGGATTTCCGGAACCCGTCGACGGTCTTCCCTATCGGCCCTGCGTCGGTATCATGCTGATCAACAAGGCGGGCAAGGTCTGGATCGGCAGCCGCGATGATGGGGGCAGTTCCTCCAACTACGAATATTGCTGGCAGATGCCGCAAGGGGGCATCGACAAGGGCGAAGCGCCAGAACCGGCTGCTCGGCGCGAACTTTACGAGGAAACCTCGATCAAGTCCGTTTCCCTTCTGGAAGAAGCACCGGAGTGGTTCGCCTACGACTATCCAGAAGACGTCGTCCGCGCATCGCGCAAGGGCAAGTATCGCGGTCAGGCTCAGCGCTGGATCGCCTACCGGTTCGACGGATCGGAAGACGAAATCAATATCCTCACGCCACCGGACGGCCACACCGCGGAATTCAGCGAGTGGCGTTGGGAAGATGCCGACCGGCTGCCCGGTTTGATCGTGCCGTTCAAGCGCCCTGTCTATGAGCGTGTGGTTGCAGCGTTTTCACATCTGACGTCTTGAATCGAAGCTCATTCAACACGGGCTGAGCGGCGCCCTGGAACCTGCCGGGTTTGCGGTCTTTTCGTCCGTGAGGTGTTCCAAAGCGTCAGCATTGGAGTCCCGCTTGTCGTTTTTCAAACAGACAGGCTGACTCCGCGCGGCTAACATCCGGACCAAAATGCGGGGTAGGTCCTGGGTTCGCCTGTTCGAACCATCAGCCGGCACCGCAAAGATCGAGAGAGGAGCGCGGACGCGAAATCCAGATGCGCTCCAGCAATACGGGAGGTACGCCAATGTCTTTCGGCAAGGGGCTTTCACGCAAGCCGTCCCAGCCAAAAGGGCGTCAGTTGGAAGATGCGGCCCTGGACGAAGTCCGGAATTTGCTGGGTGATGAGCCGCGCCGGCGCGACCTGCTCATTGAACATCTGCACAAGATCCAGGACGCATTTGGCTGTCTTGAGGCTCGGCACCTGCGCGCATTGGCCGACGAGATGCGCCTGTCGCAGGCAGAGGTCTATGAGGTCGCGAGCTTTTACCACCATTTCGACATCGTACGGGAAGGAGATGCAAAGCCTGCACCTCTGACCATTCGTGTTTGCGACAGCGTTGCCTGCGCGCTCAAGGGGGCGGACGCTCTGGCCGCTGCTCTTGAAGCCGGGGTTGATCCGGCAAAAGTCCGCATCCAGAAAGTTCCGTGCATCGGTCGCTGTGCCGGTGCCCCGGCCGTGCAGGTCGGCAAGCGGGCCATCGACAACGCGAGCGAAGTGTCCGTGCGCGCTGCCTTGTTCGAAGGAACTTCCGATCCGGTGGTTCCCGATTACATCAAGCTGGATGCCTACCGCGAAGCTGGTGGTTACAAGTTGCTGGAGCGCGTGCGCGCGGGTGAACTGGATGCAGCGGCACTTGCGGACAAGGCGCTGGAAGCAGGCCTTCGCGGCCTGGGCGGTGCAGGCTTTCCGACCGGCACGAAATGGAAGATCGTCCACGACCTGCCGGCCCCGAAATACCTCACCATCAATGGCGATGAAGGCGAACCAGGCACGTTCAAGGACCGCGTTCACCTGGAACGCGACCCGCACCGGATGCTAGAGGGCGCGCTGATTGCCGCCCATGCGATTTCCGCCGCGCGCATCTATCTCTATATGCGCGACGAATACCCGGCGGTACTCCGGATCCTGAAGACGGAAATCGAGGCCCTGCGCGAAGCGGGCATCATCACGACCATCGACATTGAACTGCGCCGCGGAGCGGGAGCCTATATCTGCGGCGAGGAAAGCGCGATGATCGAATCGATCGAAGGCAAGCGCGGCCTGCCACGCCACCGCCCACCGTACATTGCCCAGGTCGGCCTGTTCGGTCGGCCGACGCTCAATCACAACATAGAAACCCTGTTCTGGATCAGGGATATCGTCGAGAAGGGTTCGGAGTGGTTCGCCAGCCACGGCCGCCGTGGTCACAAGGGCTACCGCTCCTTCTCGGTTTCCGGCCGTGTCAGGGACCCAGGCGTCAAGATGGCCCCGGCGGGGATCACCATGAACGAGCTTCTGGCAGAATACTGCGGTGGCATGGAAGAGGGGCACGTCTTCAAGGGCTACCTGCCCGGTGGTGCCTCCGGGGGCATCCTGCCCGCGTCTCTTGCCGACGAGCCGCTGGATTTCGGTACGCTCGACAAATACGGCTGTTTCATCGGCAGCCACGCGATCGTCGTTTTCTCCGATCAGGATGACATGCGCGATGTGGCATTGAACCTGATGCGCTTCTTCAAACACGAGAGTTGCGGTCAGTGCACGCCCTGCCGCTCCGGAACGGAGAAGATGGAACATCTGCTGGCAGCAGGCGATTGGGACAAGACGAAGATCACGGATCTCGATGAAGTCATGCGATCGGCATCCATTTGCGGTCTTGGGCAGGCCGCCAGCAATCCGGTCACGTCGGTGCTGAAATTTTTCCCGGAGGAGTTCGAGAAATGAGCCAGGTCACTTTCTCCCTCGACGGTCGGATGGTCACCGCGGAAGACGGCGAAACCATCTGGCAAGTTGCCAAGCGCGAAGGCGTCGCCATTCCGCATCTCTGCCACAAGGACGCTCCGGGATATCGCTCCGACGGCAATTGCCGTGCCTGTATGGTCGATATCGAGGGCGAGCGCGTGCTTGCCGCTTCCTGTATTCGCACCCCAGCCGAAGGCATGGTGGTGAAGACCGCCAGCGAACGGGCGTCCAAGGCACGCGAGATGGTGTTCGAACTTCTGGCAGCCGACCAGCCCTCGCGCGACCACCACCCTGACCCGGAAAGTGATTTCTGGAAATGGTCCGACCATGTCGGTGTTGCCACCAGCCGGTTTGCCCCATGCGCCAAACCGGCCCAGGACATTTCGCATCCGGCCATCGCGGTCAATCTGGACGCCTGCATCGCGTGTAATCTGTGCGAGCGAGCCTGCCGGGAAGTCCAGGTCAACGACGTTATCGGCATGGCGGATCGCGGTTCGCACACGGTGCCGGTGTTCGATCTGGCAGACCCTATGGGGCTTTCCACATGCGTTGCCTGCGGCGAATGCGTGTCGGCCTGTCCGACCGGGGCCCTGATGGAAAAGAGCCTTCTGGATGCCAGCGCCAGCAAGCGCGAGATCTTTGCCGAAGAAACCGTCGACAGCGTCTGTCCTTTCTGTGGTGTGGGCTGCCTGACGTCGGTCTCGGTGAAGGACGGCAAGATCGTCAGCGTCGAGGGACGCGACGGCCCGGCCAACGAGAACCGGCTCTGCGTCAAGGGCCGCTTCGGCTTCGACTATGTTTCCAGTCCCGAGCGCCTGACCAAGCCGCTGATCCGCCGGGACGATGCGCCCAAGCGTGGCGACATTGCCATGACACTGGAAAACCATCTCGACTATTTCCGTGAGGCAACCTGGGACGAAGCGCTCGAGCGAGCCGTTGGTGGTCTTAAAGCGGTTTATGACGCCAAGGGCGGCCGTGGTATTGCGGGCTTCGGCTCGGCCAAGGGCTCCAACGAAGAGGCTTATCTCTTCCAGAAGCTGATCCGCCAGGGTTTCCAGACCAACAATGTCGACCACTGCACCCGTCTCTGCCACGCTTCTTCCGTGGCTGCGCTCATGGAGGGCATCGGTTCGGGCGCAGTGACCGCCCCTTTCAATGCAGCCGGCGATGCAGACTGCATGATCGTGATCGGCGCTCGTCCGGAGCAGAACCACCCGGTTGCCGCGACCTACATCAAGCAGGCAGCCAAGAACGGCACAAAGCTGATCGTCATGGACCCGCGCGGCCAGGGGCTGATGCGCTTTGCGGACTACGGCTTGAAGTTCAAGCCGGGCACCGATGTGGCGATGTTGAACGCAATCCTCAACGTCATCATCACCGAAGGCCTCTACGACAGCCAGTATATCGCCGCTCACGTGGACGGGTTCGAGGCACTGAAGGAAAAGATCGTCGACTTCACGCCGGAAGCGATGGAGCCGGTCTGCGGCATTGACGCACAAACCCTGCGGGAAGTCGCAAGGCTTTACGCCACCAGTGCCAAGTCGATCATCTTCTGGGGCATGGGCGTTTCGCAGCATGTCCACGGCACCGACAACGTCCGCTGCCTGATCGCCATGGCGCTGACAACCGGGCAGATAGGCCGCCCAGGCACCGGTCTGCATCCCCTGCGCGGTCAAAACAACGTGCAAGGGGCATCCGACGCCGGCCTCATTCCGATGGTGTTCCCGGACTATCGTTCAGTTGAAAACCCGGACATCCGCGCCGAATTCGAAGACGCCTGGGGCCGCACGCTCGATCCCGTGCGCGGTTTGACCGTGGTGGAGATCATGGACGATATCCTGGATGGCGGCATCGAGGCGATGTTCGTTCAGGGCGAAAACCCGGCCATGTCCGATCCGGACCAGGCCCATGCCCGCAAGGCACTGGCCAGTCTGAAACATCTTGTGGTTCAGGATATCTTCCTGACCGAAACCGCCTGGCATGCGGACGTGATCCTGCCTGCCTCCGCCCATGCGGAAAAACTCGGCACGTTCACGAACACCAACCGCCAGGTTCAGATCGGCCGTCCTTGCGTGCCGATGCCCGGTGAAGCACGTGCCGACTGGCAGATCCTCATCGATATCGCCAACCGCCTGGGCCTGAACTGGACCTATGACGGCGTCCCGGCGATCTATGAGGAAATGCGGTCGCACATGAATTCGCTGGGCAACATTTCCTGGGAAAGGCTGGAGCGCGACGGCACGGTCACCTATCCGGCGGATGCCCCGGACAAGCCTGGCAACGAGATCCTGTTCGGCCAGTCCTTCCCGACGGCAGATGGCCGCGGACGCATCGTGCCGACGGATCTGGTGCCGCCGGATGAGCTTCCCGACGATGATTTCCCGTTGGTGCTGACCACGGGGCGCATGCTGGAGCATTGGCACACCGGTGCCATGACGCGGCGTGCGGAAGTGCTCAATGCCATCGAACCGGAGCCAGTCGTTTCCATGAACCCGCGTGATATCGAGCGCTCGGGTCTGGATATCGGCCAGCAGGTGAGGGTGGAAACACGGCGCGGCGCAATCACGTTGACCCTGCGCGCAGACCGGGACGTGTCGACAGGCATGCTCTTCATCCCGTTCTGCTTCAGCGAAGCCCCGGCCAACTTCCTGACCAACCCGCAGCTGGACCCCTTCGGCAAGATCCCGGAGTTCAAATTCTGTGCGGCGCGGATCGGAACGGTCGGACAGCAGCAGGCGGCAGAGTGACGCCGGGTCTCGCCAGAACTCAAAGAACGAGCTAACTGCCTGAAGGCAAAAAAGGGCGGCCACTGGCCGCCCTTTTGGTATTCGCATTCACGTGGTCAGAGCAATCAATTGGCAACAATCTTGACTGCAAGCAGATCCGGCAGGGTTTGCGGTGCTGCCATCGAACCAAGGATCTGTGCCAACGGAACCGGGTTCGGCGGCGTCAGGGTCACCTTCAGTTCACCCGGATTGTCGAGGAACTTGGACGCTGCTTCAGTAACCATCTGCGTGAAGGCCGCGTTCTGGATCGGCGCGGTCATTTGTGTTGCCTGTGCCACCAGAGCTTCCCGGAAGACATTTTCGGGGATGTTTTGAGCCTCGGCAATGTGGGCCAGGCCCTTCTTGGTGAGGCCGGCATCCTTGAAGGTCAGGGATGCGTCGACGAACTGGGCAACAACAAGGGCCATTTGTCCCTGGTTCTCGGGATCTTCGAACAGGGACTTCGGCACGTTTGCAAGACGTGCGGACAATTCGGCGCGGCCGAGCCCTTCGACGTCCACCATCATGCGCTCCAGGCGCAGTTCCAGCGTTGCCTCGTCCCAGTAGAGCCGGGTTTCGTCAGACCAGACGACCGTTTCCAGACCGAGAGCTTCCAGCAATGCCTGGGCTTCCGGGTCATCGATGGCCGCGACAGGCACTTTCAGCCCTTCGGTCCTGGCGTGAAAGCTGGTCGGTATTGGCGGCACCGTGGTGGACAGCGTCATCTCGGCTCTGCCGATTTCGGTCCGGCCGAGGTCCGGCACGGCAACGTCCAGTCCTTCCAGCTCATAACCGAAAGAGCGCGGCATGAACGCGCGGGCCACCTCCATGGGGTGATCCTCGCCGAAGCTCGGGTCCGCCATCAATGTGCTGATCATGGCACGCATGGGCGTATATTCGGCGAATTCGATATCGCCAATCGCCGCCCAGTCGATCTTGACCGATGCACCTTCCGGCAGGTCCGGGGCATCGAGACCGACCATCATCATTTCGCCGATACCGTCGGAGTTGATCTCCGACATGGACATTTCCTTGATGGCTATTTCCATCGGCTTTTCTGGACCAGGCGTCGGCACGGTCACGTTGATACCGCTGATGCGGGCATCGGTAACGCCGAACGACCGGTAGAACTGGAATACGCCGGTGATCAATTCTTCAGGAGCTGGAACCTGCTTGGCGAACAGACCGTCAAACAGGGCAAGGATGTTGTTTTCACGCTTCAGAACGGTGACTTCTGAAATCGAGGTCTTGTCGACGGCAATTTCAATCGCAAGCCCGTCGGCGATGTCCTGTTTGGACTTGTAGTCGATCGCCGAAGCCGAGCCGAGCATGACCACTTCATCGCCGGTTTCGGGAACATCGGGGTCGAACAGATCGAAGAACGCGGCCGCGTCCATGTCCGTGTAAACGGTCTTGCCCTGGCTGGTGGTCTGGTTCAGCATCTGGCCCGAGGTCGTGTCCAGGGTCTGCATCGACTGGCTCATGCTGTCGATCGTGTATTCCCCGATCCGGCCATCCACAGCGTCGGCCATGCGGTAGCCGGCAATCTGCATGGTGCCTGACAGAACCAGAGTGTCCTTGCCGTCTTCGATCTCATGCGCCTCGATGGTCATCGCCGTGTTGTCTGCCTTGACTTCGTCGTAGGAAGTCAGGAGGGCGGCCTTCACGAACGGCAGCCAGCGGCTGACCTGATGCGCCTCGTCTTCTGCCGGCACTTCCGGCATGGTGAAGCTGTAGTTCGTCGCGGAAACTCCGCTCAACCGGCCGTCGATCTTCAACCGGCCCTTGCCTTCGGCGCCGGCGGAAAGAACCATTTCTGAATCGTCGGAATAGACCCAGCTTGCGGCCTCGAAATCGCCGTTCTCATGGCTGAGACCTGTAATGGTCACCGTGCCGCTGCTGAATGAAAGCGAATAGGTCAGGTCGGTCAGCTTTTCCGGTTCGATATCCGTAGCGCCGTCATTGCCCGTGACATCCGTTTCCTCGGCCGGAATATCCTCGATGGTTCCGCTCAAGGAGATCGTGCTGTCGGTCAGGGTCAGCGTGTCGGTACCTTCGTCGTAAGCGACGCTACCGTTTTCGACCTCGACACCCAGGTTCTTCAAGCCTTCTACATAAGCTTCATAGGCGGTCTCGCCGGTGTCCTGCGCAAGGGCGGAGCCGGAAACCAGCGCAAGCGCGGTGCCGAGCATGAGGAGCCGGACACGGGCCCTGGCTGGTTTGGATGAGAAAACGGAGGCGGGCTGAAAATTCAATGTCGTGGCTCCAATAAAATGATCGGAATCGAGCGGTTTGAACGAGATCGGTCCCGATAGGGTTGGACATCCAAGTCCTCATCAAGACCTAGGCCATTCCATGACTATGTACCAATCACATGACAAGGTCGAATCGGGAAAAGCCGGATCAGGATTGCGCGAGCAGCCATTCAGAACGCACGGTCTCGTCTGTTTCGACGCGTAACGCCGCGGTTTTGCGGGCTTGAAAATCTTCCTGTGCAGAAAGTTGGCCGAGTGCCCAGACGGCGGTGCCGCGAACAAGGGCGTCGGCATCGTCAAGCAGAGCTTCGATCTTTCCGAGCAGTTCAATTTCTCCGGAATTGCCGGCGGCAATCAAAACGTTGCGCAGAAACTTTCCCCGTCCGATCCGTTTCACCGGCGATCCGGAAAAGAGCTGGCGGAATGCTGCGTCGTCCAGCGACAGGAGGTCTGCAAGCTTCGGGGTAATCATCTCCTCCCGGGCAATCAACTTGGCCTCCCGGGCTGCTTCGGCAAACTTGTTCCAGGGACAGGCAGCCAGGCAATCGTCACAGCCGTAAATACGGTTTCCGATGGCTCTGCGAAACGCGTCCGGAATGGGGCCGGGGTGTTCGATGGTGAGGTAGGAAATGCAGCGCCTCGCGTCGAGCTGGTAGGGCGCGGGAAATGCATTCGTCGGGCAACTGTCGAGGCAGGCGCGGCAGGAGCCGCAATGATCGCGTTCCGCACCGCTCGGCGGCAGATCCAGTGTGGTGAAGATCGAGCCGAGGAAAAACCAGGACCCGAGATCACGCGACACCAGGTTTGTGTGCTTGCCCTGCCAGCCAAGCCCGGCAGCCTCCCCGAGCGGCTTTTCCATCACCGGCGCTGTGTCCACAAATACCTTCACATCGCCACCGGACCGGGAAACCAGGAAGCTGGCCAGTTCCTTCAAACGACCCTTGATGACATCGTGATAGTCGCGGTGTCGCGCATAGACGGAAATGCCGCCGGTGGTCTTGTCGGCCAAATGGGCGAGGGGATGTTCGTGCGGTGCGCTGCCGGGTCCATAGTTCATCGCCAGCATGATGACAGAGCGAACCTCCGGCCATAGCGCTTGCGGTGAGGACCGGCGGTCGGCGGTTTCCGCCATCCAGCCCATGCTGCCTTCGTAGCCCTTGTCCAGGAAGTGCCGCAGGCGCTCGCCCGCTTCCGGAATGCTGTCGGCAGCGGCAATCTTCACGCCTTCGAAACCGAGGGCGCGGGCCTTCTCCTCAAAGGCGGTCAGAAGCTTTTGGGTCTTTCGGTCCAAGGCCTTCGGCTGCTCGCTGGAACAACGTTCAGTTCAACCGGAACCGGTTGAACGCACGAAGAATGCGTCAGAAATCGAGATCCGCATAGGTCTGTGCGGCGGGCATGCCCAGCACCTTCTCGCCCAGGAGCGGGCGCATCGACGGCCGCGACTTGACCCGCGCATACCAGCTCTTGATGTCTTCCTGATCGCTCCAGGGCACTTCGCCCAGATAGTCGGCACACGACAGGGAGGCAGCAAGGGCGAAGTCGGCGAAGGTCAGCCGGTCGCCGGCAACCCAGCGGCGGGAGGCGACCAGATAGCCGAAGTATTTCAAGTGGTGATGGATGTTCGCCCGGGCAACGCGCAGGGCAGCCGAATCCGGTTCACCGCCGCCGGCGGACTTCGGCATGATCTGCTTGTAGATGCGTTCGCGCACAAGATGGCCGATCACTTCCTGATCGAACTTGCCGAGGCTCCACTCGACCAGGCGTCTCGTTTCTGCGCGGGCATCGGGATGATCCGGCATCAAGCGACGGTCGGCAACCGCATAGCCCCGGGTTTCGTCCAGATACTCCATGATCGGTCCGGCGCCGCAAATGGCAGGGCCTTCGTTTTCCACGATAACCGGCACGGTGCCTGCCGCGTTCAGCACCAGGAGCGCCTGAGGCCGCTCCCATGGGTTCACGTGATGCTCCTCGAAGGCGGCACCGTATTCGCTCAGGATGAGCCGGATGAACCTTGAAGATGGCGAGAACGGATGATGGTAGAGCGTCAGCATGAAGGGGTTAAGAGCCTGAACTGTGGCAAGACTACGTCAAAGCGAAAGCCGAATGCTGCAATCGCCTTAACGGAGAGTTTGCCCCGAATATGGTTATCAAGGGTTTGACGGCGTGACTTCGCTTCGTCAAATAAGCGGCGACTTGGGAGACGCCCTGA
Source organism: Labrenzia sp. THAF191a (assembly GCF_009363335.1). Taxonomy (GTDB): domain Bacteria; phylum Pseudomonadota; class Alphaproteobacteria; order Rhizobiales; family Stappiaceae; genus Roseibium; species Roseibium algicola. Next base: position 5,826,921 of record NZ_CP045333.1, on the reverse strand, counting down.
GTCGCGAGACATACTTGGTCAGGCTGGTTTTCATCAAGCCATTTGGAGACAAGATACACAATGGACGGCCAAACGATTGTTAATGCTCTCATTTTGGGGATTGTCGAAGGTCTGACCGAGTTCATTCCCGTCTCGTCCACCGGCCACATCCTGCTGCTGGGGCATTTTCTCGGCTTCGACAGCACAGGCAAAACTTTCGAGGTTCTGATCCAGCTCGGCGCCATTCTGGCGATCCTGTCGGTTTATTTCGGCCGTTTGTGGACGCTTCTGATCACGCTGCCAAGCGATCCCTCCAGTCGGCGCTTCGTGGCCGGTATCCTGATTGCCTTCCTGCCGGCCGCCGTCATCGGCGTGCTGCTGCATGGTTTCATCAAGGAAGTGCTGTTCGAAACGCCCGCACTTATCTGCACGACGCTGCTGCTCGGTGGCATCGTCCTTCTGTGGATCGACCGCCTGCCGCTGAAGCCGCGCTACACCAACGTGATGGATTATCCGCTGTCGCTTTGCCTGAAGATCGGCTTTTGCCAGTGCCTTGCCATGGTGCCCGGCGTTTCACGCTCCGGTGCGACGATTGCCGGTGCACTGCTCATGGGCACCGACAAGCGCTCGGCCGCCGAATTCTCGTTCTTTCTGGCCATGCCGACCATGGCCGGTGCCTTTGCCTATGATCTCTACAAGAACCGCAACGTGCTTTCGATGGACGATGCCATGCTCATTGGCATCGGCTTTGTCGCGTCTTTCATCGCCGGTGTGTTTGTGGTCAAGGGGCTGCTCGACTTCGTCTCCAAACACGGCTTCGCGCCCTTTGCCTGGTGGCGCATTTTCGTCGGCATTGCAGGTTTCGCCGGGCTTTATTTTCTGGGCTGAGGTCGCTTTACCAAGGTCCGGATCAGCGCGCAGCTTTTGTTGCGCGCGTCCGGAACGACGGAGCGTGTGTGACGGGGGCTTGGCTCAGGCCGAGCGGTTGAGCCGTCTCTTGGCGGCGTAGATGCCCGTCAATGCCTCGAGTTCGCTTGCAAGCTCCTGACGAAGGTCCTCCGGGCCTAGCAGTTCCGCCCCCGGCCCGAGCCAGCGGACGAGCGGCAATATGCGGGCCCGCTCGGTAGAGGGGATGCTGACGAGGATCCGGCCTTCTTCGGCCGGTGTGAAGACAGCGTGACGGTAATACCAGTCGGCGCTCAGCTTCTTGGCCTGTGCGGCAGTGATCAGGATCTCGGCAATCGCTTCTTCCTGCTCCCAGCGACGCATCGCCTGTGACAGCCATGCCCCGCCAAGAAGGCTCTTGATGGAGAAGGTCTTGTCGGGCCGGAAAAAGAGCCCGCTGATTTCCAGATCCCGCACCCGGTCCGCCCGATAGACCTTGAGCGTGTCCGTATCGACGCAGCGTCCGGCCAGGTACCAAAGGTCCCGGTCGAACATGACCCCATAGGGTTCGACGTCATGGGCTTTCACGGTCCGCCTTGTGGGGTTGACGTGTTCGAAGCGGACCCGTTTGCCATCCAGGATACCGGCCATGAATCCGTCGAGGGCCTTCTGCCAGTCGCCCGTCGGTTCCGCCTTAGTGCCGGAATGAAAGATGTCGGGCGGGATCGGTTCGATGCCGACGATCCTGTCTGCCTCTTTCAAGAGCCCGTGAACCGTTTTGGGCAGGGACGCCAGCAGCTTCTTTTCCGCGGCCGCAAGATCGTCTGCCAGCGGTACCGTGCGGCTGGAGCGCACCAGTGCCATTGCTGCCAGCAGGGCAGCGGTCTCATTACGGGTCAGCGCCACGGGTGGCTGAAGGTAACCGCTGGCAAGCCGGTAGCCGCCTTCCGCACCACGCTCCGCATCCACCGGCACGCCAAGCGCGATCAGCCTGTCGATGTCGCGATAGATCGTGCGGTGGGAAACGTGAAACCGTTCGGCAAGTACGGTTGCCGGGACAAGTTTGCCGCCGGTCAGCAGAAGCAGGATGCCGAGTGCGCGTTCAATCGGGTTCATGGAAAATCGGGCTCTGTGAGGTCGGGACAAAAAAATCATAACCTGAGAACAGAACGGGATCAAACATGACTCACTGCTGTCAGGATTGATTTGTCATTCTCATCTCGTCCCCAGGAAGGAACGGGCGTTCAGCCCTTAGGAGAAGAGAGATGAGCCTTGAGATCGACACCATTTTCCGCAGCCGCGCAAACAGCCGCAGTGTTCTGTTTTCTGCCCTTCGTGTTTGTGTGGCAGAGTTCCGGAATTATCTTCGCCGCCGGGAAACTAACCGAGCACTTTCTCGCCTGAACGAGAGTGAGCTGAAGGATATCGGCCTGCAACGCACAGAGCTCGGCTACAGCGAGCTGCACGACGACCGCTTCAAGTTGGGGCCTCGCCGTGGATAAACTTTTCCGGCGGCTGGCAAGTTCTCCTGTCAGCCGCCCGATCCACGCATCAATGCCTTTATCTCCGGCTTGTTCCAGGCAAAGAACATCACCACAAGCGCGGTGAGAGCCGCGATGATCACGCCGTAGAACGGCAGATCAAGATCAAGCCCGATCAGTTCCCCGCCCAGCAGCGAGATCACGCCCGCCACCAAGGTGAAGACGGCGATGGTCACGCCCATGACCCAGCCCTGTTCCTTGTCGCTGACCGCTGCCGAATAAAGCCCGAGAAACGTCGGGTAGGCGATGCCGAAGGCAAAGTAGAAACAGAAGACCGGCACATAGGTCAGGATTGCGTTGGGCGAGGCTATGAAAGCTGCCGCCGACACCGCCCAGACCGTGAAGGTCATGCCCAGAATAGCTTCCTTGCTGAACCGCTTTTGCGCCGGCACCACCAGAAACGTGCTGGAAAAGGCGAGGGCTATGCCGATCGTCAGCATCACCATCGAGCCGCCGAGCGTGCCGTAACCGAAGCGGCTGGTCAGGTAGTTGTCGACGAAGATGTAGAAAGACAGGTTGGCGACGTGAAAGAAGAAGAACACCATCGTCAGCCGCATCACTGTCGGATATTTCCGGATACGCCATAGAAGTTCGAGGATTTCCGAAGGCCGGAACACGAATTTCTGCCGCTCCGCCTCGGCGTCGTGTGCATCCCTGAATGAGAATATCACCAGCAGGATGGCAATCAGCACCAGCACGAAACAGGCATAGAACGGCAGTTTGATGCTCGCCAGGTCGCCAAGCAGGACCGGGTCGGACAGGAGACCGCCGAGCAGCGGGCCGCCGACCAGCCCGAAGCTGACACCGGTGATGATATAGCCCATGTTCCGGTTGCGGTCCTCGTCATCCGTGCTGCCGTCGATCATTGCGGCCTGCGCGATCGGCTGGTTGCCCGCAGTCAGCCCGGTGATCGCACGGCCCAGGATCAGGAGCAGGAAGCTGTTGAGATAGAGCGCTGCTATGGTGAGCGCATAGCCGCCGAGCGCGCCGAACAGGCAGATCAGGATCGCGTTCTTGCGGCCGATGACGTCCGACAGTTTGGAGATGTAGGGCGCACCGAAGAACCAGCACAAGAAGAAGACGCCGATGATGAGGCCATAATCGAAATGGCGCATCGCGTCGCTGGTGGACTGCGGCAACATCGATGTCGACGGTTCCATCACCAGGGAATTGATGATCGGAAACACCAGCCCCTGACCAAGCAGGTCGACAAAGACAACAAAAAGTAACGTGACCTTGGCAAGAAATGACATCTGCGCCTCCCGTCAGTTTTGACGGTAGGCGAAGGAGCGGGATGCGGCAACGAAAAGCTGTGCCGGGTGGGCGGCGGATGAAAGGTTCTGTGTGCGGACGGGCTGTTGGCGTGCGCATACCCGCCCGGCACCAGGTAAGTTTCATTCAACAGAAAACGGGCCCCGAAGGGCCCGTCGAAGAACTCATGTGCAAGCAGGCGTTACGCCGGCCGGTGCGCGTCGTACTGGCCGTGTTCGCGGTAGCGTTCCAGATAGGTCGGCAATACGGCGGCGAGCGTTGCCGGGGGAACGCCGATGCCTTCCAGGGTGCGGCCTTCCGCCTTTGCCTCGTCAGACACCACGTTGTCGGTTTTCAGCAGCTCGACCTGATCGGCGGTGAACGGCGCGTAGGGGAAGAGCTGCAGAACCTTGCCCATGGCAGATGCGACCGGGAAGGGCAGCGGCAACAGAACGCGGTTGCGGCGGGTGACTTCCAGCACGTCTTCCAGGCAAGACTTGAAGCTTTTCACTTCAGGGCCGCCGAGTTCATACGTGGTGCCACCGGCAAGCTGGCCATCGACAGCGCGGGCAACCGCTTCGGCAACGTCGCAGACATAAACCGGCTGGAATTTGGACTCGCCGCCACCAAGCAGCGGCAGCACCGGCGAGAAGCGGGCCATGTCGGCAAACTTGTTGAAGAACTTATCTTCCGGACCAAACACGATGGATGGCCGCAGGATGACGCTGCCGGGCAGGGTTTCCAGAACACCGGCTTCGCCGACCGCCTTGGAGCGGGCGTAGGCGGAGCTGCTCTGTGCGTCCGCACCGATGGCAGAGATATGCGTGATCCGATCAAGGCCTGCAGCACGCGCGGCTTCCGCGATTGCTCGCGGACCGAAACTCTGCACTGCGTCGAAAGACTGTTTGCCACTGGGGGCCAGGATGCCGACGGCGTTGACCACCGCATCCGCGCCGATCACGGCCCGGTCAACCGACCAGCGATAGCGCAGGTTGGCCTGTACCGGCATGATCTGGCCAACGGCGCCAAGCGGCTGAAGATGAGTCGCCAGATCGGGACGGCGGACGGCTGCGCGCACGCGGTAACCGCGCTTGGCGAGCGCCTGAACGATATGACGGCCAAGGAATCCCGATCCGCCGAAAACCGTGACGAGTTTGCCGTTAAGTGCTGTGGACATCCTGAAAATGCCTTCTGTCGCGTCCAAAAGGAGAGGCGGCCTGGAATTTGGCCGGCTCAGTCTGGGAGTTTCTTAGCCCTTTGCCGCGGGTCTGTGAAGGGCTGGCTGCGAATGAATAAAAAAAGTCACACAGAGTGATTGACAAGCCCCGGAACCACCCTTACAAGCCCCCCTCACAGCCCAGGTGGCGGAATTGGTAGACGCACTAGCTTCAGGTGCTAGCGCTCGCAAGGGCGTGGAGGTTCGAGTCCTCTCCTGGGCACCAAATTTTGGTTTTGGACACACTACCAAGGTCCAGAACAATCTAAAAAAGCTCCGGTTTTCCGGAGCTTTTTTCGTTTCTGGGGCCGCTTCGGCGTTTTGGCCTAGTGGCCTACCGATTTCGAGAAAACATTGATGATCACGACCCCGGACAAGATCAGTCCAAGGCCGATCAGGGCCGGCAGGTCGAGTTTCTGGTCGAACACCAGCCAGGCGACCATGGTGATGAGAACGATGCCCGCTCCGGACCAGATTGCGTAGACGATTCCCGTCGGCAAAACGCGAATCGGATAGGACAGCAGCCAGAAAGAGATCGCATAACCGGCTACGGTGATGATCGAAGGCAGCAGGCGGGTGAAATTTTCGGTTTTTGCCAGGGCGGAAGTTGCGATCACCTCGGCGATGATGGCCGCGACGAGAAAAAGATAGGTGGCGGCGAGGCTGTTCGGCATCTCAGGCTCTTTTAGGCGGTGAAGGCGCTCCGGATGAAGGTACGAAGGCCTTTCAGGGAGCGAGTGGTTTTCGTGTCGTCTGTTTATACGAAAAAGGCCCGCGTGCGCGGACCTTTCTGAAGGCTGGGGCTTTATTTCCGGGCAGCTGCCTGGCGCAAATCGCGATGCACGATCCTTCTGGTTGAAGGCGACACTCTCTAGAAGGTGTATTTGCTTTCCAGCAGCAGGCCGTAGCGGTGATAGTTCTGGTCGAGAACCACTTTCTCGCCAGTGACGACATATCTGCGGTCGAAATTCGAGTGGAGCCACCAGTAGCGGCCGCCGACGCCCAGTTGCCAGTTCTTGGTCAGGTCGACATTCAGCATCGCATCTGCTTCCAGACCATAGGTCCAGTCACTTTCCCAGGTTTCGATCTTGTTGTAGCTCCAGGGAACACCTGCCACATCGACGGACCAGCCAGCGCGTTGGCCGATGTCGCCTTCAGCGGTCATGCCCAGGCGGATCGCATGCCAGTCCCGGGACTGTTCTACGGTCAGGTTTCCGTATTTCGCCGAAACGTCGTCGGACAGGTACTGGTAGCCGACGAACCCTTTCAGCCGCACCTGGTTGTTTGCAAATTGCGCAAAGCCCCAGCCGCCGTCGAGAACAACATATCCGAGCGAGGTCTCATCGGTTTCGTCCATCTCGTAGCCGGAGAAATGCACATCGCCGCCGTCGCTCCTGCCGAGGCCGACATAGCCCCTGAAGAAGGTGTTGGACGTCGTGTCCTCGAGCGTTCCGACCAGTTCAGCGGTGTGCGAGGTCACATTGTCCGTGCTGGAAATGTCGAAGCCGCTGTTGTCCAGATCGGAGCGCGACTGGCTGTACCAGTATCGCAGGCCGATGCTGCCGCGCAACGTCGATGGCTGATAGAGCTCGCCGGACCCTGAGTAGACATCCGCAGCGGAGGCAAGGGGCGCCGAAGAAAGCGCAAGGAAGGCCGCAATCGGAAGGGACTGCAAAAGTCTTTTCATGGCTGAAACACCGCTTGTCTGAATACGCGGGAATGCGCGCTATTGGTGTGTCAGGTATTGCAATTTATGGTTAACAGTGCGTGAAGGCACACCTGATTGAGCCAGGTGACGCAGCGTCCCGCCCGGCGGGCCTTGAAAAGGAAGCAGGCCCCGGCACAGCCCCAGTGCAGCACCAGCGCAGCCTTGGTGCGGGGCCTCTGGTGAAAAAATGATTTGGCCCACCCGCCTCCCGCACACTTTCGGGGGGAGGCGGCGAGTTACCGGTGATGGATTAGATCGGATAGCCCTGACCGGGGTCTTCGATGGTGATCCAGCGCAGTTCCGTGAACTCGTTGATGCCTGCCGTACCGCCGAAGCGGCCATAGCCGGAGGATTTCACACCGCCGAAAGGCATCTGCGCTTCGTCAAAGACAGTCGGGCCATTGATGTGGCAGATGCCGGACTGGATGTCCTTGGCAACTTCAAGAGCCCTGCGGGTATCCTGCCCGAAGACAGCGGCCGAAAGGCCGTAGTCCGTGTCATTGGCGATCTCAATGGCATGGGCGGTGTCGCGGGCGCGAATCATCGTGGTGACAGGACCGAAGCTTTCCTCGCCGTAGATGCGCATCTCCGGTGTTACCAGATCGACGATGGTCGGAGCCATCACGGTGCCTTCCTCCGGCACGCCGCCGCACAGAACCTTTGCGCCTTTCGCAACCGCGTCGTCAATCAGGGCTTTGACATGGTCGACCGTGTCGCGATCGACAACCGAGCCGATATGAACCTGTTCGGTTGGCGCGCCCACTTTGAGAGCGCTGGCACTGGCCGCGAACTTCTCCGCAAAGACGTCTGCAACGGACTGATCGACAACAACTTTTTCCGTGGACATGCAGATCTGTCCCTGGTTCATGAAAGCGCCGAACCGGGCCGCATTGACCGCGCCGTCGAGATCGGCATCGTCCAGCACCACCAGTGAAGCCTTGCCGCCGAGTTCCAGAAGGCAGGGTTTCAGGTGCTTGGCAGCACGCTCTGCGATGATCCGGCCAACGCGGGTCGATCCGGTAAAGTTGATCCGGCGCGTCAGCGGGTGGTCGACCAGCGCGTTGACCACTTCTGGAGCGTCAGCTGCATCATGGGTCAGGATGTTCAGGACGCCCTTGGGCAGGCCCGCATCAGCCATGACATCGCCCAGAAGCCTGTGCAGGCCAGGGCATTTCTCGGAGGCTTTCATTACCACCGTGTTGCCGCAGGCAATCGGCAGCGCGAAACAGCGGACACCCAGAATGGTCGGAGCGTTCCACGGCGCCATGCCGACCAGAACGCCAACGGGCTGGCGGTAACCCATGGAAAAGGAACCGGGCTTGTCGGAGGGGATGATCTCGCCCTTGATCTGAGTGGTGGAAGCGGCCGCTTCACGCAGGATCTTGGTGGCGAACATGTTGTTGAAACCGAGCCATGGCGCAGTCGCCCCTGTCTCGCGAATGCCGACCTCGACGAACTGCGGCGTGCGTTCTTCCATGAGATCGGCAGCCTTGTTGAGGATCTTGCGCCGTTCGCTCGGGCCAGTCTTCGACCACGCGGCAAAGGCAGCCTGCGCGGACTGCACAGCCTTGTCGACGTCGGCCGCCACCGCGGCTGCCGCCACGCTGGCGCGTTCGCCGCTGACCGGGTTCTTGCGTTCGAAGACAGCCGCGCTGCTGGCTGCCTGGTCCTCGTTGTCGATGAAAAGGCCGTAGTCCATGGGATCCTCCGTTGTGTTGGTCTTGTTTGGTCCCGTCAGTCGTCCGGGCCTGCGAACAGGGCGGAGTAGACGAGTGTCTGGTTGGCGTGTTCGCGCATGATCGATTCAGCGCGCTGTGGGTCGCGTTTCGAGATCGCGTCGAAGATGAGGCAGTGCTGCATGTTGCCCAGGCGCAGGCGCATCATGTCTTCTTCGGCCTTGTCGGCGCTGAACACCACCGTGCCCAGCTTGAGCATCGGGAGGCTTTCCATGCGATCGAACGCATAGCCGATGTAGTCGTTGCCGCACTGGCGCATGATCGTCTCGTGAAAGGCGACATTGCCGTCCTGATAGCGCGAGATCTTGTCACCATCCGCCGATGTGTCGGTTAGCGCAATGTCCATGTCCTTGATGACGGATTTCAGCGTCGCCTCGACGTCCTTGGTCATGCCGCTCTTGGCAAGCGTGCCGGCAGCCAGGCCCTCCAGCACACCGCGCACCTCGTAGGCATGCTTGATGTCGCCCAGATTGAATTCCTGCACCGTGAAGCCGCGACCGTCACGCTTCTTGATGAGACCTTCCACCTCCAGTGCGCGCAGTGCCAGCCGTGCAGGTGTTCGCGACACGTCGAACATGTCGGCAACGCTCACTTCGCTGATCTTCGAGCCCGGTGCCAGCGAGCCGTCCATGATCATGCGGTGAAGAACTGCCAGCACGCGCTTGTCGGACGGGGCTGTTTCATTTGCCTTGGTCGTCATCTGTCCTTGCCATTTTCGGATCCATACCAGTTCGAGGGCATGGACCTTATCATGAGCATTTTCATATTTATGTATCCAAAAATAGCTCATTGTCATTACAAAATTTCTGAAATCACTGTTATTAGATGCAATATGTTGCAAAGTGGAAAATTTATGGATACAAAATTGATGCGCGATCAAACGCATGATCTGCGCGACTGGGAGGAGTTCTGATGCGTAGAATAGTTTTTGGAGCGACCGCGCTTGCCGCGGCGCTGCTGGCCTCCACGGCCTTTGCCGCGGACCCGATCAAGATCGGCCGCGTGGTGCATATGACCGGTCCGGCGGCAGGAGGTGATGCTGCCAGCCACAGCCCGAATGTGGAGCTCTGGGTTAGCCAGGTAAACGGACGCGGCGGCCTGATGGTCGGCGGCGAGCGCCGTCCTGTGGAGCTGGTCGAATATGACGACAAATCCAATCCGGCCGAGATGATCAAGGCGGTGCAGCGTCTCGCCACGCAGGATGAAGTCGATTTTCTGCTGACGCCCTGGGGCACCGGTTTCAACGCGGCAGCCGCGCCGATCTTCGCAAAATACGGTTATCCGCAAATCTCGGTGACCAACATCACCGACGAGATCGAGGAATTATCCGAACGGTTTCCGAACATGTTCTTCACCCTCGGCAACACGACCGGTTTTGTCGAGGGCCTGCGCGACACCTTGAACAAGCTTCGTGACAACGGTGCCATCGGTAACAAGGTGGCCATGGTCAACGTCGCAGATGCCTTCGGCATAGAGCTTGCGGCCGTCGCCCGTGAAGTCCTGCCGGCGGCTGGCTACGAGATTGTCTTCGACAAGTCCTACCCCCTCGGCACGGCGGATCTGTCCCCGGTGGTCAAGGGTGCCAAGGCGACCGAACCGGATGCGTTCATCGCCTTTTCCTATCCGCCGGATACCTTTGCCCTGACGGAGCAGGCGATCATTGAAAATCTCGATGTCGGCGCGTTCTATACGGCTGTCGCGACAGCGTTTCCCGCCTACGCCGGCAAGTTTGGCAGCAAGATCGAGGGTAATCTCGGAGCAGGGGGCGTCAATCTCGATCTGGAGCCGATGACGGAATACCGCGCGGCCTTCAACGAGCTTCATGGCAACCAGCCTGAATATTGGGCTGCAGCCACCTACTATGCCAGCCTGCAGGTTCTGGAACAGGCGATCGAAGGAGCTGACAGTACGGATCGCGAGGCCGTGACCGAGTACATCAAGGCCAACAGCTTCGACACCGCCCTCGGCACGATCAGCTTCGACAAGCATAATGAATCGAAGCACTACTGGACGGTGGGCCAGTGGCACGACGGCCAGTTCAATGCCGTCGCCGGCGTCGGTGTCCCGGTTGCGGTCGAGCCGGTTGCCAAGGAAGGCTGGAACTGAAGACCTTCGGACCGGCCGGCTCGGGCCGGTCCGGATCGTCTCGCGAGATGGTAGTTTAGATGGACATCCTGATTTCCGGCCTGCTTCTGGGCGGAACCTATGCGCTCATAGCCATGGGGCTCAATCTGCAATATGGCGTCGCCCGGATCATGAACCTTGCCAATGGCGAGGTTCTGGTCATGGGAGCACTGGCGTCGTTTCTTGCCTTTACCGCGGCTAGCTTAAGTCCGCTGATCACGGTGTTCCTCGTGGCGCCATTGGCGTTCGCAACCAGCTGGCTGGTTTACCGCGTCCTGCTTCTGCCGCTTGTCCGGCGGGCAAAAACGCAGGGCCAGCTGGAGGTGGACTCCATTCTGGCAACCTTCGGAATGGCTTTCATTCTGGTGGGCACCATGGTGTTGATCTATCCGGAACTGTTTGCCTATTCCTTCCTTGCCGTTCCGGTGGACGTTGCCGGAACGACGGTTGCCGCCAACCGGCTGGTTGCCTTCGGCGGGGCCGTGGCCATCAGTCTGGCGCTTTATCTCTGGCTGAACCGGTCCAACGCCGGATTGGCTGTCCGGGCTGTTGCCGTCAGTCCGATGGCCGCCGGTCTTGTCGGCATCAACGTCGAACGCATCAGCGCGCTGGCCTTTGCCATCGGTGGCACGATCACGGCGATGGGGGGCGTGCTGATTTCAACCTTCGTCACGCTGGATCCGTCGTTCGGTGTCATTTTCACCATGAAGGCGTTGATCATCGTGATCATGGGCGGGGTCGGCGACATTCGCGGGGCGATTGTGGCTGCGCTCATCCTGGGCGTGGTGGAAACCGCCGTGGCGACGCTGATAGATCCGGGGCTGACCCTGGCTGCTGCCTACACGATCTTTCTGCTTGTTCTCCTGTTTCGGCCCCAGGGTCTGTTTGGCAGGAGACCTGCATGAACAATTCAGCCCTTGCGATGCCCGGCGCCGCAGCGCTTCTGGCTGCCGCCGCATGCGTTCCCTTTGTTGCAGACGGCTACTGGCTGTCGATCGCCGTTACCGTTCTCATGTATGCCGCCCTTGCCACTTCATGGTCGCTGTTTTCCGGGCCGACCCATTACATTGCCCTGTCGACGGGCGCCTTTTTCGGCATCGGTGGCTATCTGGTCGGCCTCGGCATGAGCGACTACGACCAGAGCTTCTGGGCCATGGCGGCACTCGCTCCCGTTGTCGCGACAGCGCTCGCCGCGCTGATCGGCTGGGCAACCCTGCGCCTGTCCGGTGTCTATTTCGTCATCTTCACGCTCGGTCTTGCGGAAATGGTCCGCAACCTCGTCAGCTGGGTGCAGAACAATTTTCTCGGCAGCCGCGGGCTCTATGTGCTCACCGACCTGGATGAAACGCATATCTACTGGATGCTGCTTGCCGTTCTTGCCGCCGTGTTCGTGTTCGGCTGGTGGCTTGGGCGGTCGCGACTCGGGTTCGCGCTGCGCATTCTCGGCAATGACGAGGCCGTGGCGCGTCATGTCGGCATCAACACCGCGCGCACCAAGGTCCTGATGTTCATGACCACCGGCTTCGTCGCCGCTCTCGTCGGCGCCATCGTCGCACCGCGCTACTACTACATCGAACCCAATGTCGTGTTCTCGCCGGAACTCAGTTTTGTCGTTGTCATCATGGCTCTTCTGGGCGGCACGCGGAAACTTTACGGCCCGCTTCTGGGCGTTCTTCCCTTCACACTCCTGTGGGAGGTGATTTCTGTCTCTTTCCCCAATGCCACCACGCTGGTTCTGGGGCTCGCCTTTCTTTTGATCGTCTATTTCCTGCCGAATGGTGTCACCGGTCTTTTCGGCAAGCTTCTGGCAGGGAGGTCGTCATGACACCAGGACAACCGATCCTTCACGTGGAAAGCCTCAGCAAGCGCTTCGGTGGTCTTGTTGCAGTCAACAATGTCAGTTTCCAGGTACTCGAGCACGAGGTGATGGGGCTGATCGGACCGAACGGGTCCGGCAAGTCCACGACCATGAACATGATTTCCGGCGCCCTGAAGCCGAGCTCCGGGGCAATCATTCTCAAGGGGCAGGATCTGACCAGGAAAAAGCCCCACGAAATTGCCCGCTCTGGCGTTTCCAGAACCTTCCAGCTTGTCCGCATTCTGCCGGAGCTGACCGTGCTGGAAAACGTCATCGCCGGCGGCGTCTTCGGCCATGCCAGGCGCTGGGGCAAGGAGGTTGAAACCTTCGCAATGGAGCTTCTGGCAAGGGTCGGTCTTGAAGGGCAAAGTGGCAAGCCGGTCTCCGCGCTGACCTACATCGACCAGAAGCGGCTGGAACTTGCCCGCGCGCTCGCAAGTGAACCGGAAGTCCTTCTTCTGGACGAGTGGCTCGCCGGTCTCAATCCGTCCGAACTCACGGTCGGCATCGATCTGATTGCCAGCCTGCGCCAGGAGGGGCGGACGATCATTCTTGTCGAACACGTCATGGACGCCATCCGCTCGCTATGCGACCGGTGCCTGGTGATCAACTCCGGCGCCCGGATTGCCGAAGGCACACCGGAAGACGTGCTTTCCGACCCGGAAGTCATCCGGGCCTACCTGGGGGACGGCTGATGCTGGATATCAACGGGCTCACTGTCACCTATGGTCTTCATGCAGCCCTTCAGGGTGTCAGCCTGACCGCATCGAAAGGCGAGATCGTCGTCATTCTCGGCGCAAACGGGGCCGGCAAGAGTTCGCTGTTGCGGGCCATCGCCGGGATCAGTGAAGGAACGGTCAGTGGTGAGGCGGCACTGGCTGGCCAATCCCTTCGCCAGATGAAAGCGGACAGGATCGTCGAGGCTGGCATAGCCTTCGTGCCGGAAGGCCGCGGCATATTCGGCGATCTCAGTGTCTGGGAAAACCTGATGCTGGGTGCCTATCCGGAGCGGGCGCGAGCAAGCCGGCAGCAGAATCTGGAAAAGGTGGTTGCTCTCTTTCCGAAGCTGGCACAGCGGCGCAACCAGACCGCCCGAACCATGTCGGGTGGCGAACAGCAGATGGTGGCCATCGGTCGCGCCATGATGTCGAACCCGGACATCCTGATGCTGGACGAGCCGTCCCTTGGCCTGTCGCCACTCCTGTCGGGCGAACTCTTCGAGAACCTGTCGCGCATCCGGGAAACCGGCATCGGCGTCCTTCTGGTCGAACAGAATGCCAAGCGAAGCCTGGCGATCGCGGACAGGGGGTATCTGATTGAAAACGGCCTGATCACAGGCGCTGATACGGCATCTGCCCTGCTCAATGATCCGGCCGTACAGAAAGCCTATCTCGGATCGGGATAAACGACGGCTCGGAGAATAAGCAATTGCCCGCCTTGACCTTCCAGCAACTGGAGGGCCTATCTGATGGGGAGATCGAAGATCCATCAGGGCGAACATCATGCAGGATACAGCGATCCAGCCGAACCAGACTGGCGAGGCAGGCAAGGTCACGGACCCGGTCTGCGGCATGTCGGTTACTCTTGGAAAAGGCAAGCCGAGCCTGAAATACAAGGGCGAGGAGTTCCACTTCTGCAGTCCGAAGTGTCACGACAAGTTCGAGGCTGATCCTTATTTCTACGTGTCCGGCAATAGCGGGAAGAAAAAGGCGATGGAGGCGGAACAGTCCGCCAAGGGCGCGCTTTATACCTGCCCCATGCACCCGCAAATCGTCCAGGAAGGTCCGGGAACCTGCCCGATTTGCGGGATGGCACTGGAACCGCAGAGCGGCGTTTCCGACGAGCCCAACCATGAGCTGGTCGATTTCACCCGCAGGCTCTGGGTCAGCGCCCTGGCGGCTGTCCCGCTTCTGATCCTGACCATGGGGCCGATGGTAGGCGTGCCGATCCGTGACTGGATCGGCGAAGGCGTTGCGATCTACCTGGAAGTCCTGCTGGCTACGCCGGTAGTTCTATGGGCAGCCTTGCCTTTTTTCCAGCGGGGCTGGGCATCTCTGGTCACCCGCAATTTCAACATGTGGACACTGATCATGATCGGTGTCGGCGCGGCCTATCTCTATTCCATGATCGCCGCTTTCCTGCCTTTCCTGTTCCCGGATGCGCTGAAGGGACCGGAGGGCTACATGCCGGTTTATTTCGAGGCTTCGGTGGTGATTATCGCGCTGGTCTTTGTCGGTCAGGTGCTGGAACTGAGCGCCCGGGAACGCACGGGCGACGCGATCCGCGCCCTGCTGGACCTTGCCCCCAAGACAGCCCGGCGGATTACACCCGAGGGTGACGAATACGACGCACCGCTGGAGAATATCCTTGCAGGGGATCTGTTGCGCGTTCGCCCAGGCGAGGCTGTTCCGGTCGATGGCGTGGTCAAGGAGGGGGGCTCATCCGTCGATGAAAGCCTTGTCACCGGGGAACCGGTTCCGGTCGAAAAGAACCCGGGAGACAAGGTGACCGGTGGAACGCTCAACAAGACCGGTTCTTTCACCATGGAGGCGGAGCTGGTTGGTGCGGACACCATGCTGTCCAAGATCGTCGACATGGTTGCCTCGGCGCAACGCTCACGCGCCCCGATCCAGGGGCTGGCCGATCGCGTTGCAGGATATTTCGTGCCTGCTGTACTCGGCGTGGCGGTGCTTGCTTTCGTGGTGTGGCTGTTCGCAGGTCCAAGCCCTGCGTTCGTTCACGCGGTTGTCGCAGCCGTTTCGGTGCTCATTATTGCATGTCCGTGTGCACTCGGCCTTGCCACCCCGATGTCGATCATGACGGCAACAGGCAGAGGCGCGCAGGCCGGCGTTCTGGTAAAGACTGCCGAAGGTCTGGAACGGCTAGCGGCGGTGGATACGATCGTCGTTGACAAGACGGGAACCCTTACCGAAGGCAAGCCGGTTGTCGATGAGATCGTTCCGGCCGCCGGCAAAAGCGAAATGGAGCTTCTGCGACTGGCCGGTGCGCTTGAAAAAGGCTCGGAACACCCGCTTGCCGAAGCGATCCTCGGGTCAGTCAAAAATCAGCAGCTGGAACTGCCCAGGGCAGAAAACTTCGAAGCCGTCACGGGGAAGGGCGTGCGTGCACGGGTCGATGATGCCGTCGTTCTTTTTGGCAACGCCGCTTTTGCCAGCGAAAGTGGCGCCGATTTGTCCGATCTTGGCGATCGTGCCGAAGAACTGGCTGAGCTGGGCAAGACGGTGATGTATCTGGTGCAGGAGGTTGGTGAGGCAGCGCAGCTTCTTGGGCTTATCGCCGTTGCGGATCCGGTCAAGGCAAATGCCAGGGCAGCCATAAGCGCCCTGCATGACGACGGTATCAGGATCGTCATGGCAACGGGCGATGCGCCCCGCACGGCAGACGCCGTAGCCAAGCTGCTGGGGATTGACGAGGTTCACGCCGGTGTGTTGCCGGAAGGCAAGAAAAAGCTCATTGAAGACCTGAAGTCCAGGGGGGCAACGGTTGCCATGGCTGGTGACGGTGTCAACGATGCGCCCGCATTGGCTGCTGCCGATGTCGGCCTTGCCATGGGCACGGGAGCCGATGTCGCGGTGGAAAGCGCCGGACTGACGCTGCTCAAGGGCGACCTGGAAGGCATCCTGCGCGCCCGGAAACTTGCCCGCGAGACGGTTCGCAACATCCGGCAGAACCTCTTTTTCGCCTTCGTCTATAATGCGGTCGGTGTGCCTGTGGCGGCCGGTGTGCTCTATCCGGTCTTCGGCATACTGCTGTCTCCGATGCTGGCCGCCGCCGCCATGAGCCTGTCTTCGGTTTCGGTTATCAGCAACGCGCTGCGACTGCGCACGCTGAAGCTTTGAGGAAAAGAAAAATGAATATCGGTGAAGCCTCCGAACAGAGCGGACTGCCGGTCAAGACGATCCGCTACTACGAGGATATCGGCCTCGTCCGTCCTTTGCGCAGCGAGAACGGTTATCGCGATTTTATCGACGCGGATCTCCAGCGGCTGAAGTTCCTTCAAAGGTCGCGCAGCCTTGGGTTTTCCATCGACGAGTGCCGTGAACTTCTGTCTCTCTACGAGGACCGCAACCGGGCAAGTGCCGACGTCAAGGCGATCACCCGGGCGAAGATCAAGGAAGTGGATCGCAAGATCGAGGAACTGCGCTCACTCAAGAAGGTTCTGTCAGAGCTGGTGACTGCCTGCCATGGTGACGATCGGCCTAATTGCCCGATCATCGACGATCTGTCCGGCCAGCATGACCACGATCAGCTGGACGAAGATAGCAGGCAGGCTTGATGAAGAGGATCTTTCTGACAGTTTCAGCGATCTTGTCCGTTATTGTGCTGGGCACTCTGTTCTGGGGACTCGTGTCCGGAAAGGAACAACCGCCTGCCGCCAGTGGAGCCGCGCTGGTGTCGGTGCAAGTCCCGGCCCTGGAAGGAGACGCCCTGGCTGGCGAAACGCTTTTTCGCGAAAACTGCGCGAGTTGTCATGGCGACAACGCTGCCGGGCGCGATGGCATCGCGCCTCCGCTGGTACACAAGATTTACGAGCCTGGCCATCACGCCGACGGGGCCTTTCTGCTCGCAGTCTCCCGTGGCGTGCGCGCGCACCACTGGCCATTTGGCGATATGCCGCCCGTGGATGGCGTCAGCCAGGAGGATGTGCAAAAGATCGTTGCCTATGTGCGCGCGCTTCAACGGGCAAACGGGATCAACTGAACTCGAGGGGCGGGACGCGAGCTTTGAACTTGAGGGATTGTTTTTTGATCTCGGCTGTCGCGCCATCTTTCGGAACCGGTCTTGGAAGTGGGATGGCCGGTGGCCGAGTGTCAGGTGCATTGATTGCGACTTAGGACTGGGATTGCAATGAGCTGCCACAAGGCAATTCGTATCAAGAAACAGCATTCTCTTCACGTATCGGCATGGTTCTGCGGTCAACCGGCTTGCCTCATCCCGCTGCATGTTTTACCTGACGGAAAACTTATTCGAACTAGCGGCCTGTCGTTTGCCAGTTACGGGCAGCCGGCAGGCAATAGCATTTGCGGTCGTTCAACCTGTGTTCATGTGTCTTGGCATAAATGCAGGTGCGGTCATTGAAGATAAGAAACAGGTGTCCTGCTGGATCAGCATGGCAGGAGCACCGACAGAAATTGTGCTCGGGACAGGCCAGAGGAGACGAAACGTCATGACCATCCGCTATCACAAGGGTGATTTGCCCGATCTGAAAGCCTATGAAACGGCAAGTGCGGTGGCGGTCGATTCCGAGACCCTGGGCCTCAACCCGCATCGTGACCGGCTTTGTGTTGTTCAGCTTTCACCGGGCGATGGCAGCGCCGATGTGGTCCAGATCGCACGCGGCCAGAGCGAGGCGCCGAACCTCGCAGCGCTGATGACCGATACGGCCAAACCGAAAATTTTCCACTTCGCCCGGTTTGATGTTGCGGTGCTTCAGCACTATCTGAACATCCAGGTCTCACCGATCTGGTGTACGAAAATCGCCTCCAAACTGGTTAGGACCTATACGGATCGCCACGGACTGAAGGATATCACGCGCGAGCTTCTCGGGGTCGAGTTGTCCAAGCAGCAGCAGAGCTCGGATTGGGCTGCAGAAACCTTGAGCGACGCCCAGCTGGCTTACGCGGCTTCGGACGTGCTTCATCTGCACGCCTTGAAGGAACGGCTGGAAATGATGCTCGAGCGTGAAGAACGTAGTCATATTGCCCAGGCCTGTTTCGATTTCCTGCCGACGCGGGCGGAACTCGATCTGAAGGGCTGGGAAGAAAACGATATTTTCGCCCACTCGTAATGGCTTAGGTGCCAGGAGATCGGGCACACGATTTCGGAGAATGGATTGAGCGCTGTTGGCGATCATATGCATGGACATGCGGCCAGGCGGCCATTGAGCCGCGCCCAACGGGCCGCGCGCCGGCACAGCCTGATGGTGCACATCTTGCGCTGGCTGTTTCCTGGCGTCGGGCTGTTGATTCTGGCAGTCATGGTCGGGCTTGTGGTCTTGTTCAACGTGCTCAGCGGGCTTGGTGCCACCAACATGATGCTGACCAGCGAGGGGCTGGTGATGGATCATCCCGAACTGTCGGGTCATGATGGTGACCGCTCCTACCGGGTAACCGCCTACAGGGCGATCCAGCGCCTCAGCGACCCGCGCGTCATCGATCTTGAGACCATTCGGGCCGACATCACGCTCAGCAAGGACCAGAGCGCGCAGATTGTGGCGCTGAAAGGTACCTACAACAACGCGACGGAGAGCTTGCGGCTCTACGAAGGCATTCAGCTTGAATGGAGTGAAGGCTACACGGTCGACCTGTCCGAAGTGGAAATCGACCTTAGCAACGGGGCTCTGAAGACCTCGCAGGTCGTGTCCATTCGTTCCGATCAGGGCCGTGTCGTGGCGGGCAAACTCGACTATGATAAAGCCAAGGGAATCGTCAGGTTTTCCGACGGTATCAAGATGACCCTCAATCCTGCTTCGCAAGGACAGTAAGAGATGACTTTTCTGAAACGCATGACGATTGCCGCCGCCGCAGCCCTTCTTGCCGGTTCGGCCCATGCCCAGACCTTCTCCGATGCCTTCGCCGGCTTCGGGTCGAACGATGGTGAGCCAATCGAGATCGAGGCGAGTGAACTGAGGGTCGAAGACAACAACAACACCGCAACCTTCGTCGGTGACGTGCTGGTCACGCAGGGCGAAACCAGCCTCAAGACGCAGCGGCTCAAGGTGTTCTACGTCGGCTCAGGTGCTGAGAAGACAGAAGAAAGCGCCGTCCAGCAGCGGATTTCGAAGCTGGAAGCGGCGGGAGGCGTGTTCATCACCTCCAAGGACCAGACTGCGAAGGGCGACGAAGCCAGTTTCGACATGAACAAGGAAGTCATGGTGATGACCGGCAAGGAAGTCGTGCTCAGCCAGGGACCGAATGTTGTCGTCGGGAACAGGCTGACCGTGAATCTGAAGACCGGCCAGGCCAATCTGAGCGCCGGCAATGGCAAGGTATCCGGCCAGGGCAGTGGCCGCGTCAAGGTGCGCATTCAGCCCAACAGTGTGAACAACGACCAAAACGGCAACTGATATTGACGGCTGGTTCGACTCGACAGTGTCGGCCACAGACCTTATGTGAAGCCGCGGCAATGATCGGATGGACGGCGCGCCAGTGAAGAGAACGTCTTCGGAGTATAACGGATTGCAGGGAAGCATGCCGGAAACGGGCCACGATGGCGAAGAACTGTCGCAGGCGCTGGTCGTCGATGGCATCGGCAAGACCTATGGCCGCCGTCAGGTGGTGAAATATGTGAGTCTGTCCGTGAAGCCTGGCGAAGCCGTCGGCCTTTTGGGGCCGAACGGCGCCGGCAAGACCACGACCTTCTACATGATCACCGGGCTGATCCGGCCGGATCAGGGCAAGATCTCGCTGGAAGGCTTCGACATCACCCGTATGCCCATGTACCGGCGCGCCCGGCTCGGCATCGGCTATCTGCCCCAGGAAGCGTCCATCTTCCGTGGCCTGACGGTGGAAGAGAATATCCGCGCCGTTCTGGAAGTGATCGAGCCGAACCGGCAGAAACGCCGGGAGGAGCTCGACGAGTTGCTGGCTGAATTCGGCCTCACCCACTTGCGGAAATCGCCGAGTATAGCCCTTTCCGGTGGTGAACGCCGCCGCGTGGAAATTGCCCGCGCACTTGCAAGCCGCCCGTCCTTCATGCTGCTCGACGAACCTTTTGCGGGTATCGACCCTATCGCGGTAGGGGATATTCAGCAGCTCGTGCGTCACCTGACCCAGCGTGGCATTGGCGTTCTGATAACCGACCACAATGTTCGCGAGACGCTCGGCCTCATCGACCGCGCCTACATCATCGCTTCGGGCGAGGTTCTGACGGAAGGGCTCCCCCAGGAAATTGTCACCAATCCGGATGTGCGCCGGCTTTATCTGGGTGAACAGTTTACGCTTTGATGACACGCCGCCAGCTACGTTATACACTCGGTCTGCAATCAAGAAGCAAAAAGCAGACCAACTTGAAATAACGCTTGCCTGGGAACTCAATGGCCATTTCAACCAAGCTGGAGATGCGACAAAGTCAGTCGCTGATCATGACGCCGCAACTGATGCAGGCGATCAAGCTGTTGCAAATGTCCAATCTCGATCTCGTTGCCTATGTCGAAGCCGAGTTGGAACGAAATCCGCTTCTGGAAAAGAACGAAATCGCCGAAGGCGGAGGCGAGGGGGATGGCGGCAGGGAAGCCGCTGCAGACGCGTTCGGCGATGGCGCGGACAATCAGACCCGCCAGGGCGACGAGCCCGATACCGGCGACTGGATGCAGAACGATCTGGAAACCGGGTCGGAGGCCATTGCCTCACGCATGGATACCGATCTGGGCAACGTCTTTCCCGACGAGCCCGGCGTGCCTGCATCGCCGGACCCGGCTCTTCTGAAGGCCGGTGACAGTTACAAGAACGCCGGCAGCAGCGGTGCTTCGGAAGATTACAACCTGGAGGCCTTCGTTGCCGACGAAGCCTCCCTGGTCACGTCTCTTGAAGAACAGATGCATCTGGCGATCGGCGATGAAGCCGACAAGCTGATTGCAACCCACCTGATCAACTCGCTTGATGAAAACGGCTACCTCTATCTGGATTTCGATGAGACGGCGGAGCAGCTCGGGGTCGAAACCGAACGGCTGGAAAGCGTTCTGGCCATCTTGCAAACCTTTGAGCCCGCAGGCGTGTTTGCGCGTAACCTGGCCGAATGCCTGAAGCTGCAGCTCATCGACAAGAACCGCTACGATCCGGCGATGGAAGCGCTGATCGACAATATTGAACTACTGGCCAGACGCGATCTGCCGGGGCTTCGCAAGGTTTGCGGTGTCGATGATGAGGATCTGGTCGAGATGATCGCGGAAATCCGCGCACTCGATCCCAAGCCCGGCAGTCTCTTCGGATCGGCGCTGGTGCAGCCGGTGGTGCCGGATGTCTTCGTGCGCCCGGCCAACGACGGCACCTGGGCGATCGAGCTGAATTCGGACACTCTGCCGAAAGTGCTCGTCAATCAGACCTATTATGCCAAGGTCATTAAGACGGCCCGAAACGAGACGGAGAAGGAATATCTCACCGACTCGTTGCAGACGGCAAACTGGCTGGCCAAGAGCCTTGATCAGCGCGCCCGTACGATCCTCAAAGTATCGACGGAGATTGTCCGGCAGCAGGACGGGTTCCTCACCTACGGCATCGCCCATTTGCGTCCGCTCAACCTGAAGACCGTCGCGGAAGCGATCGGCATGCACGAATCGACGGTCAGCAGGGTGACCTCGAACAAGTTCATGGCGACCCCGCGCGGCATCTACGAGCTCAAGTACTTCTTCTCTTCCGCCATTTCTGCAACGGTGGGCGGAGATGCCCATTCGGCGGAGTCCGTCCGGCACCGGATCAAGCAGATGATCGATGCCGAGGATCCGAAGTCGATCCTTTCGGACGATACGATCGTCAAAATTCTGAAGGACGACGGTGTCGATATTGCCCGCAGGACGGTCGCCAAATACCGCGAAGCCATGAAGATCGGTTCGTCCGTTCAGCGCCGGCGTGAAAAAAACGTGCGACTTTAAGTCCTGATGTGATCTGCCGTTAGGGCTCAATGGTGCAATATTTAAAATGTTTCAGAGATTTCCACTGAAACAATACAAGGCAATTACACGGCTCTTTTTCAACTTTGTTTCTTTAATTCATAATCAATTGACTCTTTGAGCGAGCGCAATTATAGCACCGCCCTCGTGACGTAAACAGGGGATGGCGCTTCGGCGCTGACTGGTCCATTCTGTAAGCTTGAAACGTCTCGCGTTTCAACACCGGCGGCAACGCCGGTGACCTATCGGTCAATAGAAAAAGAAGAGGTCCCCATGGCTTTGCGGATTTCGGGTAAGAATGTCGATGTAGGCGATGCACTGCGCGTCCACGTCACAGACCGAATCGAAGACGCTCTGGAAAAATATTTCACAGGCGGCTTCACAGGCCACGTTACGCTCAGCAGGGAGGGCACAGGCTTCAAGTCTGAATGCAGCCTGCATTTGGACACCGGTATTGTACTTCAAGTGTCCGCGCAGGATCAGGACCCGCGCGCCAGTTTCGATATGGCTGCGGAAAAGATCGAAAAGCGGCTTCGCCGCTACAAGCGCAAGCTGAAGGACCATCATGGCCCCAACGGCCACGACCGGGAGGCTCTGGAAGCAGCATCTTATGTGCTGGCTTCGCCCGAGGAAGACGAGGAAGTGCCGGTGGATTTCAATCCGCTGGTGATTGCCGAAACTTCCGCGAAAGTTAAAACGATGACCGTCGGTATGGCGGTAATGGAGCTGGATCTGACCGAAGCGCCGGTCGTGTTGTTCAAAAACGCGGCAAATGGCGGTGTCAATGTTGTCTATCGCAGGCCAGACGGCAATATTGGCTGGATAGATCCAGCATTGGTAGCCAATCAGGCTGCCGAATAAGGATGCGGATGGGGTCGGCTTCCTCAGGGAAGCCGGCTTCTGAAACTTGTAGGCGGACTAATGGATCTTGGTGATCTTCTGGGTAAAGACGCGGTAATTGCCGGGCTCAAGGCCAAAAGCAAAAAACAGGCAATTCAGGAACTCGCCGGTAAGGCGTCTGAACTGACCGGTCTTTCCGAACGGGAAATCTTCGACACGCTTCTTCAGCGCGAACGTTTGGGCTCTACAGGTGTCGGTCACGGCATTGCGATCCCTCATGGCAAGCTGACACGGCTCGACCGTCTGGTAGGACTGTTCGCGAAGCTCGAAAAACCAGTCGATTTCGATGCTCTCGATGATGAGCCGGTTGACCTGGTGTTTCTGCTTCTGGCGCCGGAAGGCGCGGGTGCCGACCATTTGAAGGCTCTGGCTCGGATCGCACGCCAGCTCCGCGACGGCGCCGTCACCCAGGGCATTCGCGCGTCCCATGATGCGCAAGAGATCTACGATCTTCTGACCCAGCCGTTGGCATCTTCCAACGCGGCTTAATTCGTTTCAAAGTCTCAGATGCAAAAAGACCGGCTGCGAGGCCGGTCTTTTGGTTCGTATGCAGCGCTTTACGCCAGCAAGGAGGCTTTGGACGGTTCACCTGGTGTCACCCGGCCCTCAATGGGCTTGGCAGGTCCATTTGCGCGAGCCTGAACCGTGTCAGGCCTTCGCCGGATTGGCATCGCCCTGAACGAGCCCTTGCTGCTGGACGGTGACTGCACCTTTGGTAAGCGCCGGCAGGTGAAGGTCTGCGAGCTCTGCAGGTGGATTGGTCTCTTCTGGAATACGCCACAGGGTTGAACGGATCGCGATCTGCCCAAGTGTTCTGGTCGAGGTTGTCACTGCGATGACAGCTGCCAGAAGCGGCCCGATGGCCACGGGAATGACCGGCCAGACCAGATCGATAGGCTGGGTGGAAAGCCAGGCAAGACCTGCAAGTCCGAAGAGTGTCTGCGGCCAGAGCTTGCGGGCCGCCAGCAAGACCGGCAGTCGTTGGACACCACGTGCCTGCGCGCCCCAGCCGATGGTTTTGCCGAACAGGAGCCCGCCCATGAACAGTGAGTGCGCCACGGCCATGATCGGCGCCAGCATTGCCGAATAGAGGATTTCCGCAAGAACGCTCACGACGACACGTATCGGCCCGCCGAAGGCCTTGCGAAGGTCCGGACGGGCGAGCACGTCGGCGACGGTTGCCAGTTTCGGCGCGAACACCATCGTCAGGACGGTGAAGAAGAGCAGGGCGCCAGTGTCAGGGCGATATGGCATGTAGTCGGTGACCATGCCGAGGATGGCCGCCGATGTCATGAAGCCCAGCCACGCAGGAGAGCCGAGGAACATCAGGATAGCCAGCACCAGCTGCATCCGGCTAACGGGTTTGAGGCCGGGAAGCCCGATCAGCCGGCGGTATTGCAGGTTGCCCTGGCACCAGCGCAGGTCACGGCGGATAAACTCCAGCAGATGAGGCGGATTGGCTTCATAGCTGCCCGTTTCAAGCGGCAGTACGCGCACTTCGTAGCCGGCGCGGCGCATCAGGACGGCTTCCACCTGATCATGGGAAAGAATGGTTCCCGAGAGCGGGCCCTTCCCGGGCAGTTCCGGCAGACGGCAGCTTTCCTTGAACGGTTTGATCCGCAAGATGGCGTTGTGTCCCCAGTAGGGGCCGCAGTCACCCTGCCACCAGGCACTGCCGATGGTGTAGGAACGCATGCCAAGACGCATGCCGAACTGGAAGACGCGGGCAAAGGCGCTGTCTGTTGGAAGGCCAACCACAAGACTTTGCAGAATGCCGAGCCGGGGATTGGCTTCCATGCGCCGCACCAGTCCGACAATGGCGTCGGCCGACATGTAGCTGTCGGCATCCAGCACCAGTGCAAACTCGTGCCGCTCCCCCCAGCGTTCGCAGAAGTCTTCGATGTTGCCGGCCTTGAAACCGCGATTGTCCGTGCGCCGCCGATAGACCACCTCCATCTGGCCTTCGAAGCGATCCTTCAGCCGCGACGTCATCTGCTGCTCCAGAAGGGCAACGTCGTCCATGTTGGTGTCGCTGAGCACATAAAGGGTGAACCGGTCTGCTTCGCCTGCACGTATCAAATGAGACACGATGGCGTTCAGATTGGTTTCCAGGCTTTCTGTATCTTCGTTGCGGACACAGGACAGCAGTGCTGTCGAGCTTCGCAGCGGCTGTGTGGGGTCGCCGTGCTCGATCGGGCAGACGGCATCAGCAGGGTCTTTGGAAAGCCGCATGATGAGGAGGCCGATCACCGCATTCCAGAAACCTATGATGGTCCAGGGCAGGGTGATCATGAAGCA
The DNA here is from genome assembly GCF_009363335.1 of Labrenzia sp. THAF191a. GTDB lineage: Bacteria > Pseudomonadota > Alphaproteobacteria > Rhizobiales > Stappiaceae > Roseibium > Roseibium algicola. The sequence goes on along the minus strand of NZ_CP045333.1, from coordinate 5,801,797 downwards.
GACAAGAATGAAGAGGTCGAGCGCCGAATATCCACCAGGAGAAAGCGTCAGCGTCATCAAGGTGGCAAGGCCGGCAAAACTGAGCCCGATAAGGGCCGCGAACGTCAAACGCCGTGCGGTCATAGGAGCAATTGATCCATTGAATTTTGGCATGTCAAAGACCCGAAACATTTTTTTGACTTCCAATCGGAGCGATCATCGCAATAGTGCGCATGTCAAAATGTCCTAACGTTGACAAAGGCAAGGGTTGATGACCGCAGAGGATAAAGGATGACCGCAGACGTACCGGTGACGCGCGACACAGGTAAACCGCAGGCGCTGTGGTACACCGAGCCCGGTCGATGCGGACTGGAGACTGTTTCCTTGAATGAGATGCAAACCGGCGAAGTGCTGGTCGAAACGCTCTTTAGCGGGATAAGCCGGGGAACGGAAGGCCTTGTCTTTCGCGGCGACGTTCCGTCGAGTGAATGGCAGCGCATGCGGGCGCCGCATCAGGAGGGGGATTTCCCGTTTCCGGTTAAATACGGATACGCAAACGTCGGCAGGGTCATTGCAGGCGACCCGGATCTCAACGGCTGTCTTGTGTTTTCTCTCTTCCCTCATCAAAGCGTCTTTACGCTCCCCTCCATGTCGTGCGTGCCGGTTCCCCAGGGCGTTTCCGCCGAAAGAGCCGTCCTGGCGGCCAACATGGAAACGGCACTTAATGCGTTATGGGACGGAAAACCATCACCGGGGGATCACATCTGCGTGGTCGGCGGTGGTGTCGTCGGTCTCTTGACCGCATACGTTGCCGGACGGTTACCCGGATCAAAAGTAACTGTCGTGGATACAAACCCTGACCGGGCGGAAGTTGCCATCGGGCTGGGTCTGGAGTTTGCACTGCCGGAAGATGCGCCGGATAATCAGGATCTGGTGTTTCACACAAGCGCCACGTCGGCGGGACTGGCGACGGCGCTTGCCTGTGCCGGCGACGGCACGTCCATTGTCGAGCTGAGCTGGTACGGCGCGCATGCGGTCACGGCTCCGCTCGGAGCAGACTTTCACTGCCGCCGCCTGAAGCTTGTTTCCAGTCAGGTTGGTACGATCCCGATCGATCGGCAGGCCCGCTGGACCTACCGCCGCAGGCTGGAAACAGCTCTTGGCCTCCTGGCCGATCCTGCCCTCGACCGTCTCATCACCCACAAGGTGGCGTTTGCCGATCTGCCGGATCGTCTTCCCGATTTGTTGAACAAGGCGTCAGATGTGCTTGCCGCCCTCGTCGTATATGACGGAACCAACCAAGGCGTCAGTTGAATAGCTCTCAATTTTCCTCATGATTTCAGGATGATAAGATGTTTGCAGTTGAAGTACGCGATCACGTCATGATTGCCCACTCCTTCAAGGGAGAACTGTTCGGTCCGGCCCAGGCGTTGCACGGCGCCACGTTTGTCATCGATGCGGCGTTTCTGGCCGACAGCCTTGACGCCAATGGCGTGGTGATCGACATCGGCCGGGCGCATGACGCGTTGAAGGAAGTCCTGCAGCCTCTGAATTACAAGAACCTCGACGATGTGCCGGAATTTGCAGGCATCAACACCACGACCGAGTTTCTGACAAAGCACATCCATGATCATCTGGCCAAGGCTGCCAGAGAGGACAAGCTCGGACGTCCGGGATCTGAACTGAAGGCGATCCGCGTGACGATCTCCGAATCCCACGTCGCGCGTGCCTGGTACGAAGCCGGGATCTGACCGCTCATGTCCGCAGTTGTCTTTGCCTATCCCGGAGATTTCAACACACCGACCGGTGGCTACGGCTACGATCGCAGGATCGTCGCCGGTCTGCGCACGCTTGGCTGGGAGGTTGATCTGGTTTCGCTTGGGGACGGCTTTCCGTTTCCCACCGAAGAAACGCTTCGGCAAGCCGAAGCCCGGCTGTCTTCGGTGCCGGACGGATCGCTTGTTGTCGTCGACGGTCTCGCACTTGGCGTAATGGCGGAAGCCATGGAAAGACTGCAGGACCGGATCACTCTGGTTGCGCTTGTGCACCACCCGCTCTGCGTCGAAAACGGTTTGTCGAAGGAACAGGCCGACGCACTTTTCCAGAGCGAAAACAATGTGCTGGCTTTTGCCCGTCGTATCATCGTGACCAGCCCCGCAACAGGCACCCAGGTTGAGGAGCTTTTCGGCATATCTCCGGACCGCATCACCGCCGTTCTGCCCGGCACGGAAAAGCCTGAGCCGTATAAACGCCCACAGAACGACGTCACGAGGCTGTTGTCGGTCGGCACCTTGCTGCCACGCAAGGGCTACGATCTCTTGCTGACGGCCCTTGCAAGCCTCAAGGAGTTGCGCTGGCATCTGGATATCGTCGGCGGGCTTGAGGCGGATCCCGAATGTTACCAGGCGCTGTTAGGCCAGGCGCGTGAGCTGGAACTACTCGACAGGATTACCTTTCACGGCGCGGTTCCGGCGCAAGACCTTGGCGACTTTTATCGCTCGGCAGAGATATTCGTGCTCGCAAGCCGGTATGAGGGCTACGGCATGGCTTATACCGAAGCGCTTGCCCATGGTTTGCCGGTAATCGGTAGCGGTGGCGGCGCGGTGAAGGAAACACTTCCTGAGAAAGCTGCCATCTACTGCGGCGTCGAGGATGTCGATGCCTTGCGAGACGCGCTCGAAACACTCATCTCCGACCGCGAGAAACGTGCGGGATTGAGCGCTGAAGCCAGAAAGGCCGCTGAACTCTTGCCGGACTGGACGGACGCGGCACGGAAGTTTGCAGACCTGTTGCAGGATACTGGCCGATGAGTGGTTTTTCACCAGAGTGGCTTGCCTTGCGCGAACCGGTCGATCTGGCGGCTCGCAATGAGGAAGTGGAAACCGCATTCTTCGCGGCTCTCGGCAGTCAGCCGATGCGCATAATGGATCTTGCAAGTGGAGCAGGATCGACTGTCTCGGCTCTTGCTCGGCATCGAAGCACTTCGATCGAATGGCTTTTGACCGACTACGATCCGGCTCTGTTGGAAGTTGCCGGGCAGCGCTGGCAGGGCAGGGTAACAACGCGGCAGATCGACCTTGCGAGCGATCTGGAGGAGCTGCCGTTTGCCGAGGTTGACGCGGTGACTACATCCGCCTTTCTGGACTTGGTCGCAGAGCCGTTTCTTGTCCGGCTGGTCGATCAGGTCGTGAAGGCGCGAAAGCCGTTTCTGGCAAGCTTGACCTACGATGGCCGCGCGGTGTTCACCCCGCAACTTTCCTTTGATGCCGCGTTGTTGGCCGCACACAACACGCATCAGCTGTCTGACAAGGGGTTCGGTCCGGCCCTCGGTCCAGCCGCTGCCATGCGTGCCATCGAACTGTTTCGGGATCGAGGCTACAAGGTGGTGCAGGGCCGGTCTGACTGGCAGGCAGACAGTTCGTCAGCGGATTTCCTGAAAGAGCTTCTCGGGGGTTGGTGCAACGTCGGCAGGGAAGTCGCGCTGGACGAGGCGGAACTGGCGCAATGGTGGTCGCTGCGGCAGGAACACATCACTTCAGGTCAACTCACTCTTAGCGTCGGTCACGTCGATTTCACTGCCTTGCCGTAAGACACGGGGTTCCGGCTCCCTCCCGGGACTTGTTGAAACCGGGTGGGCTGCCTAAACTGTGTGCAGGCAGGAGAGGAGAGGTGCGATATGGGCGCAAGTGATGAACGCTATAGCCCGATTGCCCGGTTGATCCATTGGCTGACCGCCATTCTGGTGCTGACAATGGTGCCTGCCGGCCTTGTCATGATCCGGATCGACAGTGGCCCCTTGCAGAACCAGCTGTTCGATTACCATCGCTCGGTCGGCATCGTGTTGATGATATTGACCCTGGCACGTCTCGGTTACCGGCTGACCCACAAACCCGCGCCCTTGCCGGAAAGCATGCCGCTCTGGCAGAAATTTGCCGCCAAGGCTACCCATGCCTTTCTGTACGGGTTTCTGCTGGTCAATCCCTTCATCGGTTGGGTGGCTACCTCCGCCTATGGCGCGGCAATCTCGGTCTTCGGCCTGTTCACCATGCCGGCCATTGTCGCCAAGGACCGCGCGTTGGCAGACCAGCTTTTTCAGATTCATCTTGTGCTCGGGCTGCTCTTCACTGCCGCCGTGGTGCTGCATATTGCCGCCGCGCTATATCACGGTCTTGTGCGCAAGGACGGTGTTCTCGGTAGAATGATTTAAGTTTTTGGAGCGAATACTCTGCGGTAATGTTGAGTGTCTTGAAAGATTTTTTATGATTGAGGAAGTGTTAACTTAACAAATTTTAATAGTTCCTGTTTTGTAATTTTTTACCATGCCCTTTAATTACAGTTTATCGTTTTTTGGCCTAAATGACGTCTCGGAACCCAAGGACCGGTTCAAGTGTAACCGTTAGAAAATGGTAAGGACTAAAATGAAACAGACCATTCGGACCCTGCTGGCAAAACACGGCAATCTGCCGGTTTCTATCGACGACGTCGCGGACGGTGCTGACCTCTACGATGCCGGTCTGTCTTCTTTTGCATCCGTCCAGGTGATGCTGGCGCTCGAGGAAGAATTCGATATCGAATTTCCGGAGCATTTGCTGAACCGCAAGTCTTTCTCCTCCATTGATGCGATCGACGCAGCTCTGACCGAAATCCTGAAAGAGCAGGCTGCGTAATCCATGACCGCCGCAGCCAAGATCACTGCCATGGGGTTGGCAGATCGCGCCAAGCGGGCCGCCAAGGTCGCTTCCGAGTTTGCCGACAAGGTTGATGTGGAAGGCCGCTTTCCTGTTGAAGGCATGAACGCCCTGAAAGCGGAACGCCTGATGGGTGTCATGATCCGTCCGGAATTCGGCGGCGAAGGTGCAACGCTGACCGAGATTGCTGATGTTTGCGCAATTCTTGGACAAGCCTGCGCGGCCACCGCGATGACTTATGCCATGCACCAGATCCAGATTGCCAGCCTGGCGGATTACGCCGTAGGCAGTGCCTGGCACGAAGGTTTCCAGAAGCGGATCTGCGATGAGCAGCTTCTGATCGCCTCAGCAACCAGTGAGGCGGGTATCGGCGGCAATTTGCGCAATTCGATCTGTGCGGTCGAGGTCGAGGGTGACACCGTGCGCCTGACCAAGGATGCAACCGTGATTTCCTACGGCGCCAATGCGGACGCCATCATGGTGACCTCCCGCCGGCATGTCGACGCGGCTCATTCCGACCAGGTTGCGACCATTTTCCTGAAGGATCAGTACACGCTTGAGCAGACCAGCAAATGGGATACGCTCGGCATGCGTGGAACCTGTTCCGACGGCTATATTTTCAAGGCGGAAGCTCCGGCCGAGCAGATCCTGCCGCGCCCGTTTGCGGAGATTGCCGCCCAATCCATGCTGGCCGTTTCCCATCTTCTTTGGGGCGCGCTCTGGTATGGCATCGCTGCTGATGCAGTTGCCCGTGGGCAGGCATTCGTGAAGAACGCTGCGCGCAAGGCTCCCGGCCAGGTTCCTCCGGGAGCCCTGCGTCTGGCGGAGGCGTCAAGCCTGCTGCAGCTGGTCAAGGCCAACGTCGTTGCCGGCCTGAAACAGTTCGAAGGCTGCAAGGGCGACAGCGATGCGCTCAATGCCATGAGCTTCTCCGTTGCCATGAACAACGTGAAGATCGGCACGTCACAGACGATCCTGACAATCATCAACCACTGCATGCTGATCTGCGGGATCGCAGGCTACAAGAACGGTACGCCGTTCAGCCTCGGACGCCACCTGCGTGACGCCCATTCGGCGCAGCTGATGATTTCCAACGACCGTATTCTGGGCAACACGTCCACGATGCTCCTGGTCAACAAACAAGACACCAGTCTTTTGGGGTAATGATGGACGCGCAAATCTCTTTTCTGGATCAGCTCTTTGCCAAAGGCGTCCTGCATGACAGCGGCGTCGACGGCCTCTATGCCCGCAGCGGCGAATTTGAAGACGTTATTGCCCTTTTCGAAAAATTTGCCCTCACGTACGGTCAGGACGAGATCTCCGAAGCAATGGTGTTCCCGCCGGGAATGACCATGCAGGATTTCGAAACCAGCGGTTACATGAAGAACTTCCCGCAGTTGGCAGGAACAGTGCATGCCTTTTGCGGCAACGACCATGACCACATGGGGCTGTTGCAATGCATGGCGGCTGGCGACGACTGGTCCAAGGATCAGAAACCGACCCAGGTGGCGCTGACACCTGCTGCCTGCTATCCGCTTTATCCGATCCTCTCGCGCCGTGGTGCATTGCCGGCAGAGGGAGCCTACGTTGCGCTGCAGTCCTATTGCTTCCGCCATGAGCCTTCCAAGGATCCGGCGCGGATGCAGATGTTCCGTCAGCGCGAATACGTGCGTGTCGGTTCTGCCGAACAGACCATGGATTTCCGCGAGACCTGGAAACAGCGCGGCTCGGACATGATGGAGCGGCTGCAGCTCCCGCATCACGTTGATGTCGCCAACGATCCGTTCTTCGGCCGAGCCGGCAAGATCATGGCGTCCGGCCAGCGTGAGCAGGAATTGAAGTTCGAAATGCTGGTGCCGATCACGTCGGAAGAAAAGCCGACGGCCTGCATGAGCTTCAATTACCACATGGACAACTTCGGCAAGGCCTGGAACATCCGTCAGGCTGATGGAACGCCTGCCCACACCGCCTGTGTCGGCTTCGGTCTGGAACGACTGGCGCTGGCGCTCTTCCGCCATCATGGTTTCGACACGTCCAAATGGCCTGAAGGCGTCCGTGCCACGCTTTGGGGATGAGGGGACGCAACATGACGCAAGCCGTGTTTGACCGCTTCAATGCGGCGACCTACGTGCGTAGCCCGCTCCATTCCCAGGACCGGGACTGGCCCGAAACCAACTGCTATCTTGATGTCTGGATCGAGGTATTGCCGTCCCTTGGCCTGCCGGCGGAGGCTTGTCTGTCCTATTCGGTCACCCAGGATTTTGAAGGAGACCAGTTCACCTTCTTCAAGGTGCCGCTGGAGGATCTGGAAGCGCTTTATGGTCTCAAGGTCACGGAACTTGCGATCTACGACCGGGTGGAAGCCCACGTCCAGCAACAGATCGAACGCGGCCGCTTGTCACTGGTCGAAGTCGACAGCTATTTCCTGCCGGACACACACGGTGTTGGTTATCACGAGGCCCACGGCAAAACGACGATCGCAGTCAACTGGATGGATTTTGAAGCCAGGACAATGGAATATTTCCACGGTCTGGGCCTGCACAGGCTGGAAGGCGACGATTTCGACGGGGTGTTCCAGCGCGGTGCACATGAAAAGCCGACGCCCTTCCTGCCATATACGGAATTCGTGAAGGTTCCGGACACACTGCCAACGCCGGCTCACATCCTGAACGTTTCGGAAGGCCTTCTGCGCCACCACCTGAAGCGCCGCCCTAAGCAGAACCCGATTGCAGCCTTTGCACAGGTCTTCCCGGCACAGGTGGAAAAGATCTGCGAACGCGAGTTCGGCTTCTTCCACTTGTATGCCTTCAACACGCTGCGCCAACTCGGTGCGAATTTCGAGCTGTTTTCGTCCTATCTCGAATGGCTCGTGACGGAAGGCAGGGACGATCTGACCGAGGGTGTGCAGATGGCCAAGACCATTTCCTCCACCTGCAAGATGGTGCAGTTCAAACTGGCGCGCGCCGTCATGCGCAAGAAGTTCCAGGGGCTGGACGAAGGCTTGCTGCCGGCGGTCAACGCCTGGGACAACCTGATGCAACTTCTCGACACCCACTACGGTGATCAGGAAACACGTTTTACTCCCGTAGTCAGCGCTGCCGGGGCTTGAATGATCGACCTGGGTGAAGTGACCTGGGCACTGTCGATGACAGAGCCCGGTGCCTTTGAAACCTCGCTTTCGACGGGGCACCAGTGGGATTTCGTTCCGGCACACGTTCCGGGAACCGTCGCCGGTGCTCTTACGGAAGCAGGACTTTACGACCCGGAAAATCCCGTTCCCCTTCATGGCAAGGACGTCTGGTATGAAGCCTGGTTCGACGCCCCGCCGGGCCGGTATCGCTTGCACCTGGAGGGGTTGGCGACCATTGCCGAGGTTTTCCTGAACGACGTTGAGGTGCTGTCCAGCCGGAACATGTTCCGCAAATACAGTGTTCCCGTGGAACTGGCCGATCGCAACGTTCTGAAAATCTGCTTTCGCGCGCTAGAGCCGCACTTGAATGCAAAGGGGCCGCGCGCCCGGTGGAAACCTCAGTTGGCAACCAGCCAGGGGCTGAGGCTCGTGCGGACGACGCTTCTCGGTCACATGCCCGGTTGGTGCCCGGAAATCCATGCGGTTGGTCCATACCGTCCGATCCGGCTCGAACCCGAGACGACACCGCGTATTGTTGAAAAGCATATTCTTGCGGACCTGGCTCCGGATGGCACTGCCGCACTGTCAGTTACGGTCAGGCTCGAAAATACGGATGTCGTTCCGGTGCTGACTTGCGCGGGAGCATCGGCGAAGATGAGCCTTCAGGACGACGGTTGCTATGCGGCGACCGTCCGTCCTGAGGGCGCCAAGCCCTGGATGCCGCACACACACGGCGAGCCTGCTCTTTACGACGTAACCGTTCAGGCCGCTGACAATTCTCTTTCGCTGGGCAAGACAGGCTTCCGCCGGATCGAGGTGGACCACGGTGCGGATGGACGCGGCTTCGGCCTGAAAATCAACGGTGTGCCGGTCTTCTGCCGGGGCGCCGTCTGGACCAATGCGGATCTCCTGAACCTGTCGTCCAGCCGCGAAACCTATCGCCCGCTGTTGGAAAAAGCCCGAGACGCAGGCATGAACATGCTGCGCATCGGCGGGACGATGCTTTACGAGAGCCGCGCCTTCTTTGAGCTATGTGACGAATTGGGCCTGCTGGTCTGGCAGGATTTCCAGTTCGCCAACTACGATTATCCCGTGAAGGATGCCGCCTTCGTCGCGGAGGTTGAGGCGGAACTGCGCGATCAGCTCGATGAAAGCATGGGCAGCCCTTCACTTGCCGTTCTGTGCGGAGGAAGCGAGATCTACCAGCAGGGCGCCATGATGGGGCTTTCCGAGGATCGCTGGAAGGGGCCGCTGTGCGAGGAGATCTTGCCGGCTATTGCCACAGCGCTGCGGCCGGATGTGCCCTATGCAGCAAATTCGCCCTGCGGCGGGGTCCTGCCGTTTTCGCCGAACGACGGCATCGCGCACTATTACGGCGTTGGGGCATATCTGCGGCCTCTGGAAGACGCAAGGCGGGCCGATGTCCGATTTGCAGGTGAGTGCCTCGCGTTTTCCAACATTCCCGTCCAGCAAAGCCTGGAAGAAGGATTGCCGGTGAAACCGGGGCATGATCCACGCTGGAAGGCACGGGTACCGCGGGACCGCGGCGCCGGCTGGGACTTCGAGGATGTGCGCGATCACTATCTGAAGCTGCTCTATGATGTCGATCCGGCCGCGCTTCGCTACGGCGATCCGGACAGATATCTCGACCTCGGACGGGCGGTCACCGGTGAGGTCATGTCCGAGACCTTTTCCGAATGGCGACGGCCAGGGTCCAATTGCCAGGGCGCACTGGTCTGGACCCTTTCCGACCTCTCGATTGGTGCCGGGTGGGGACTTGTTGATGCAGCCGGACGGCCCAAACCCGCGTGGTATGCCCTCAAGCGCGTATTCAGGCCGGTAATCGCCTGTGTCACCGATGAAGGCACGAACGGCCTTGCCATTCACGTCCTCAACGAACGGGCGGAGGAAAAGTCGGTCAGTATCAGCATTGCCTGCCTGAGGGATGGCCAGCTGCCGGTGGTTTCAGGAGACAAGGAGCTGTTGTTGGCGCCAAACAGTGCGCAGACGCTCAATGCGGTGGACCTGATCGGAGCCTTCTTCGACGTCACCTACGCTTATCGTTTCGGCCCACCCTCGCATGATGTAACCGTGGTGCGTCTGTTCGATACGCAAACCGGAGAACTCATTTCCGAGGCGCATCATTTCCCGCTCGGCCGAGGACAGCATCGCCATTTCGATGCTCCCGAGGTGAGTGTGGAACAGGACGAGGCCGGCAGATGGTCGCTGATGATCCGTGCCAGGCGCTTCCTGCAATCGACCGTCGTTTCCATTCCCGGATTTGAGGCGGAGGACAACTGGTTCCATCTGGCTCCGGGCGAGGCGAAGTGCATTCGACTGCAACAAACGCCAGACGAAGAATGCGATAATCAGGCAGCCCCCAAAGGGCAACTTACGGCCTTGAACTTCGCCGGGCGCGTGCCTTTCTGACGCCTTTCTGGAAGCGACGGATCAGCCTGCGGTTTCGTCTGGTTCGGGCGCAGGTACCTTTGTCCAGAAAATGAAGAACCAGGTGCCCGCGGTCAAAGCAATCTGGATGCCAAAGCGGAAAAGCGCTGCGCCGGCCAGGCCTCCTAGCGCAGCTCCAAGGCTGACGACAGGTATCAACAAAAGACTTGTGCTGATGAGCAGCGCCATTCGCACCCGTTGACGTCCGGTAGCCCGCAAGATGTCAGCGCCTACACCGGAAAACCCCATCAGGAGCGGATAAAACGCAAGGCACATCACGACGGTCGGTGTTTCTGCGAAATCTTCACCCAGAACAAGGGGGATGAAACCGGCGATCAGCAACAGGAAAGCCGCGACCGGCAGGGCGAGGAATACCGTCACCGGCAACAGCTTGACGCCGAAAGCAAGGCTGCTTGCCTGCCCATCTTGTGCCTGGCGAAAATGGCGGGTGTAGGTTGCATAAAGAAACGCTCTGACGGGCGCGGAGGCTGCGTCGATGATGCGGAACCCGGCTGCGTACTGCCCGCCTGCATCTGCGCTCAAAGTGTGAACGACCACCGGCTTGTCCAGATCCTTCATGCCGCCGATGGCAAAAAACTCGATGCAATAGAGAAGGCTGAGCTTCAGGTCGTCCCGGATCAGGGTGAAAGTCGGCCGGCCGAGATCACGCAAAACAAGCCAGCAAGCCGCAAGAGCAGACAGAATTCCGGCGGCGAAATACCACCACGCCCATTCCTGGAGCGTGAGACTTCCGGGGAGAAGCGTGGCAACGAACAAGAAGGCGAGTTTCAACGAAGCAGCCAGAACATTGATGACAATCTGTTTTCTGGCCCGGTCGAAGGCCATGTAGGATTGCGCGGACAAGATCACCAGCTTTGTGAGGAGCAGATCCGAAAGAGTGACAATCGCGATAGTCGATAGCGGAACGGTATCGCCGATGAGGACGTACAACAAAGCGATTGTCCCGGGCAGGACAAACGGAAAGGTAATTCCCATCATGATCAGGGAATGCCCGAGGTATCTGCCGAAAGACTGAGGCTCAACCGCGACCCGCTGAAGGAGAAGGTATTCACTGCCCAAACCGACCAGGAAACCGGCCATGATGGAGACACTGACGATGGTGATGAAAAGACCGTAGTCTGCTGCCCCCAAGGCACGCGAAATGAACAGGAAAAAGACGAGCTGAATGACGAGCAAGAGACCAAAATTGATCGTGTAGGAAATTGTATTGGCAACAAGCGGGCGTCGTGAGAGGCCAAGGGCCTTGTCATAGAGCGCGCGAAATTTTCTCGATGCCGAACTGGAATTCATTGACACGAAATTGCCTCGAGGCGTGGGCCGTTGATCGAAAAAAGCGGGACCCGTGGCCGCTGGCCTTGGACCGCAGGAGCGGATTTTTTAATCTGCCCCCTGGATAAGTCGCAACAGAAACTAGGCGCCAAACCTGACTGCGCCGTTAATAGGGAGGCAACGCGAACCTGCACAAACTATTTTAACTTCCCTGCGTCAAGGATCTGGCGTCCTGTTCGAAAAGGCGGAGAAAAAATGCTGGCAAAAACGCAGGTTCTCACTTTCCACGGCATTGGTGTACCAGCGGTGCCTGTTTCGCCGGAAGAGAACCATTACTTCGTCCCGATAGAGACTTACCAGCGCACAATTGAACACCTTCCTGCACTTGAGCAGAAACACGGAGTGAAGCTGGAAATCACCTTTGATGACGGCAACCTGTCTGATTACGAGGTTGGGTTGCCAGCCCTTGTGGAGGCGGGCCGGCCAGGTCGTTTTTTCGTTCTGGCTGCACGTATCGGGGCAAAGGGCTATCTGACCGCTGAACAGATGCGGGAGATTGTTTCGACGGGATCGGTCATCGGCAGCCACGGCCACGACCATGTCGACTGGCGCAAGCTGGATGCTGCCGGCTTTCAACGGGAACTTTACGACGCTCGAAAGAAAATCGAGGATGCGGTAGGGGCTGCTGTCACAGAAGCGGCGATCCCGTTCGGTGCTCTGGACGCGAACGTTTTGCATCGTCTCAAGGAAGCCGGGTACCGGCGGGTCTTCACAAGCACACCAGGACTTGCCTATCAGACGGCATGGTTCTGTCCGCGCTTTTCGCCTGCAAATGGCTTCGACCCGGATCGTGACATCCCACCGATGTTTTCCGCCAAGAAGCGCCTGAAAAGCTCCCTCTATGCCTTCGCACGGCGCGCGAAATTCCGCATTTGAAGGCATGTCCGAGGCGTAGGCGCCAGCTGGTTCAATCCGGTTTTCTATAGAGCTCTGCAAGAGGCAGGTTGAATACAGCGCGCAGCTTGCCTGTATTGAGCGCAAGTTTTTGCCGCATCCGGAAAGACCGTCCCCGGTCGAGAAGCCGGAATGCGAGCGCTAAAACACCGGCAACTCCACATTTTACCAGTGCTCCAATTGCGAAAAAAACGTGCCAGAAAGGGTCTGGATGCCGGGCGAGACGCATCTGGCCATAGGATTGGCCTGACCGTGTCGCGCGGCTGAGAATGAACTTCGTCGACAATCGGTCTTGTGGAACATGTTCGTGGGCAATCGCATCGTCCGTGGCAAAGATACGTGCCCCGCGTTCGGCTGCTTGAGCAAAGAAGATGGTGTCTTCGCCACCTGTTCGGCCATAGGCTTCATCAAATCTCAGTTCCAGCGCACGAACAAAACCAACCCGCACCAGCGTGTTGCCGCCCCGGCCGGTGTAAAGCCGTTTTCCCCGGTGCCCCCAGTCGGTGTAAAGCGGGTTCGCGAGCCGCATCCACTCGGGCGTATTGTCCGGATAGCGTGGTTTTACCGGGCCGATCACGACGTCTGCGTTGAAGTCTTTCTGGCAGGCGAAGAGTTTTTCCAGCCAATCGCGCTCCACCCATTCGTCGTCATCGACAAATATCAGCCAGTCGCCATCAGCTGCATCGAGCAATGCGTTGCGGGCTGAAGAGATATTACCGCTCGCCACGGCAAGGCAGGTCACGTCCAGCGACTTGATGGGATGACCGGCAACGAGTTTGGTCGCCGCACCGGATTTGGAATCGTCGGCCACCAGCACGTTGAGTTCTATCCCGACCGGTTTGGTCACCGCCGCCAGGGAACGTAACGTATCGAGCAAGGTTTCACGGCCAATGCTCGCTATGGCGACGGAAACTTTTTCCATTCAGACTGGGCTCCGAAGCAGAGTTGGAAGCAATCAACAGGATGTGAGACGATCTTTTAATGCACCAGAAGTTCCTGCAGCATTATTAAACAATGGCTTAGAAAAAAGGCGCAAGATGCCCCGGAATTTGGAAAGACCGCCTTCCACCCGCCATGAAGCTGGAGCTCGCACGTGATATGAACCGGCAAGGTTTTGATACCTCCTCTGCCACACCTGTTGCCGGAACGTCTGCTGTGGCCTTGCCGATCTCGTTCGATGGGCTTGCTGGTTATTTTCATCCAGCTGCGGGAGGAACAGCAATCCTGCTTTTGAGCCCCTGGGGGTATGAAGAGCTATGTTCCCGGAAAAGCTACAGGATGCTCGGCGAAAAATTCGCTGCATCCGGGTACCCATGTCTGCGGTTCGACTATCCGGCAACCGCGAATTCACACGGTGACAGCGCGGACATTCAGGGCAAGTCGGCATGGCAGGCTTCCGTTCGAACAGCCCTTTCCGAACTCAAGAGATTGGCAAACCCGGATCGGGTTGTAGTGGTCGGACAGGGGATAGGTGCAGGTCTCGCAAGCAACCTGGCAGCAGACGGAGAGATTGCAGGACAAGTGCTACTGGCGCCAGTGGCCCAGGGACGCGCTTATCTGCGGGAACTCGCAGCCTGGACTGCGTTGACGCAGCCGACGTTCCTGGTCAGTGCGTCGGATGGTCCCGAGGGCGGGTTGATGGCAGGCGGTTTCGTGCTCTCGGCCGCAACAGCCGACGAAATCAAATCGCTCAATCTCTACAAGACGGAATTGCCCTCCGGATTGAAAACATTGCTTGTTCAAAGGACCGACCATCCGGGCGATCAGAAACTTGCAGATCACTACGCCGAAAACGGTTTGGCGTTCGAGAGCCTGTCGTTTGAGGGGTACGTCGACTACGTGTCCGACCCGACTCTGTCCGTCCCCCCGGTTCAAACGCTGGATCGGATGGTAGCGTGGGTAAAGGCCAATTTCCCGGCAGGGCAATTGGAGACAGCACCTCTTGCCGAAATCTCTGCTGTGTCGGAGCCATTGCCAGATGTCGAGGAGGAGGCGCTGCGTTTCGGGCCCGACAAAATGTTCTTCGGCGTGCTCGCGAGCCCCCGTGGCAAATGTGCGGAAACGGCGGTGATCATGCTCAATTCCGGATATGACCATTCCATTGGTTGGGCACGCATGTCGGTCGGCTTTGCCAGGTCTCTTGCAGAAAGCGGCTGCGCGGTCCTGCGCACGGATCTGGCTGGTATCGGTGAGAGCTGTTATTGGCCGGATCAGCCGTCCCAGGTTCTTTATTCCGACAGGCAACTTGAGGATGTCAGGGCCGCCGTCGGGTTCGTCAAGGAACGGACCGGGGCGAAAAACATTATCCTGTTCGGCCGTTGCAGCGGTGCCTATCTCGCCCTTCTGGCGGCTGCAGACGATGACCGCGTCAATGCGGCCTTTCTGGTGAATTCACGCAAACTGGTCTGGGATCCCGACGAAAACGTGGACAAGGCAATCCGTGAGCCGATACAGACGCTGTCCAGTTATGGACGCAAGGCGGTCGATACAGCGACCCTGAAACGGGTTCTGTCAGGGGAAATCAATCTGGTTTCCGCTCTGAAAAAGGTAACCCGGCCCGTGAAGTTGAAGGTCGACCGAACCCTGGCTCCTGTTCTTGGCAATCTGTCACGCCATTACCGGCTCTTCAACGTCCTGACCGGTCGCCTTCAGAAACTAGAGCAACGTGATGTCCCGGTGTCTCTCGTCTATAGCGACAACGACCGGGGGCTTCTTGAGTTACACAACTGGTTCGGCGTCGACCGGCACGGATTGAAAGCCTATCCGAACATCGAGATGCACGGCCTGCAGGATGCGGATCATAACCTGACACCTATCGCCGCCCGTCAACAGATGTTCGCCCTGTTGACCGAATTCGTTGCGAAAGTCTCCGCTTCAAGATCTCGCAAGTGATGCCTCAGCCGATCCGTTTCACGCGTATTTACGGCGTGATGGCGGCGGAGTGCCGGTCATCGTTCGAACGAGACCGGAAGGTCGACCTTCTGCGATCGTAAGCAGGTCACGCGACAGGATCGGCATCGAGATCTGATCTTCTTCACGCTCGGCAACCGTGACCAGGAATTGCGTCGAAAGACCTGCGAGCGGATCATCTTCAACAAGTTGCGGCAGGGCAACGCCATCGATGATTACAAGATCGTAGTCACGCGCGATGTCTGCGAAATCGAAAGCTTCGCGGATGTTCATCCGGTGGTGCTTGTACTTCGGCAATCCGGAGACCAGCGACAGAAAGGAAATATCCAGCTCGTCGTAGTCGACGACCCTTTCGCGAAGCGTTCCGCCAATGTCTTCCACATCGTCGATGCTCAGGTCATGGCTGAGCATTCGCTGTTTCGGTTCACCATCGGCAAGGAGCACGTGCAATCCGCGCTGAGCCGCCCCGAGGGCGAGGGCGAGGGCAGCAATGGTCTGGCCATGGCCAAGGGCGGGAGAGGTCAGAAAGACGATACGGGTGCCGTTTTGGGCAGGCGCGCTCTGGATGGATGCAACGATCTGGTCAACGCCTTGTCCGAAAGACCATCCAGGTCCGGCTTCGTCCGAATAAAACTGCTCTATCGCGTCTTGTACGGCAGAGATGGCGTCAGAACTGAGCGGACGGACACTGCCGTTTTCGTCGGTCTCCGTCAGCCAGGGCAACTGGCTGATAACTTTCAGCCCGGGATCTGATTGGGGCACCTGCCTGGAGGGAGTGCGTTTGCTTCTCGTCCGCGATCCCGGCAACCCCACTGATGAGCGTGCATCGCGGGAGGTGTCGACAGCCGTGGTTACGGGAGCAAGCGACTGCGCAGGGCCGGCCACAGCCATTGCAGGTTGGGGGGGCTGCAGGATCTCCGGCAACAGGTGTTTTTTGGCAATGCGAATGGCTTCGCCGCCAACGGCGATTATGGTGCCGAACAGCAGACCCAGGATTCCGGCCAGCACCACCATGATCTTCCGTTTCGGGTAGACCGGGCTTTCCGGCGGAATGGCAGGTGAAATGATGCGGGCGTTGGGCAGAACAACCTGGTCGAGCTGCGAAATTTCCTTGGCCCGGCTCAGAGCGATCTCATAAAGCTGCCGAGTTGCCTGTGCTTCCGTTTCCAATTCACGCAACCTGATGGAAGCCGCCTGGTCGACGTCGGAAAGATTTCGCGTGGAATCGAGCTGCTGCTCGAGCCTGGAAACCCGTTCCTGATTGACCTGGACATCGATACGTGTGGATTCCGCAATCCGCCTGATTTCGTCCCGGATGAGATTGCGTAACCGTTCCAGCTGGGACCTTGCCTGCACGACAGAGGGATGTGAGGGCAGAAGATCGGCCATCAGCTGAGCTTCCGTGCGTGCAGCCGTGGCATATTGCTGGCGAAGTGAGGAGATCGTGGGGGAATTGACCACATCTCCGATGGATTCCGCGTCGACACCGCTTTGCAGAACCCGCTGGATCTCATCGTATTTGGCGGTTGCCTCTGCCAGTGCTGCTCGTGCATCGATGAGCCTGGAATTCAGTCCGGTCAGTTCCTGTCCCGTCAGCAGCGACCCCTCGTCGGAGTTCTGCAGCTTGTTGGCCGCGCGGAATTTCTGGATTTCTTCTTCGGCTTGCCTCAGGCGTTCCCGCAAATCCACCAGCCGATCATCGATCTGGGCGGCAGCTTCGTCCGAAGCCAGGTCAACCTGCCGTTTCTGGTCGGACAGATAGCTCTCGGCGATCGAATTCGCCAGAACGGCAGCCTGGACCGGTGACGGGGATTCCGCGGCAATGTTGATGACGAAGGTCTGACCAACGCGCTTGACGCTGGTTGCGTCTGCAAGAGCTTCGACCGCGGCGGTTTCCTGCGCTTCAAGCGTTGCCGCGTCCTTCTTGGTTGCCCCGAAGATCAGGCTCTTGAACTGGCTCATCAGACCCGGCTTGCCTTCGCCGAAATGAGGATCTTCAGCCAGGTTGTTTTCCCGGGCGACGGGGCGCAGCACAGTGTCGGAATGGATGACCGACATCTGACTGTCGATCACTTCCGAGCCTTGTCCCGTGCGGCTCGGGCGGTTCGGGTCATCGAAGGGCTGGCGGACGGTTGGGTCGAACAGGACTTGCGAGGAGGCTCTGAAAATCGGTGTGATGGTCAGGGAGTAGGCGGCAGTCAACGCTGCAAAAACAAATGCGATTGCCGCGATCAGGAAGATGCGGCGGCGCAAGACCTGAAAAATGGACAGGATGTCCAGAGCAATGGCATCGCGGCCTTGAAGGGCCGCCTTATCGTAAGCCGGGTTTTCTACCTGTCTGGGGTCCACAAAAAGTCACCTTATGTCCTCGCGGGCATGCGTCTTATTGCTTGTAAGCACTTATGGTTAGTGAACTGCTAATTTGCGGCAAGACTACGGTGCTCCGACACCACGAAGCCCGCTGTCATTTGCCTGCGGCCAGACAGAAAAGCACTAGTTCTGCGAACGATTGTCCCAGGTGCGAACCACTGCATGCGGCAGCAGCGCGGCAAGCAAGAAAATCAGCCAGTTCAGGGAAAAGGAACGAAACCAGGCGCTTTCCAGCATGTTGTGACAGGTGACGAAGAGGATTAACGAATAGCAGAGAAAGGCTATCCGGTAGTCCAGCGAAACGACCCGGGCTGCGGAAAACAGAGCGGTCAGGATAACCAGGAACAATAGCGTAATTCCGACAATGCCGAGTTCGAGCATGACATCGAGATAACCGTTATGAGCCTGGATCAGCAAAATGACGAAACCCGGCGCCTCACGGAAGGCAATTGAATCGGACCCCGTGGCCCAGAAAGACGCATAGCCCTGGCCAAGTACCGGGGCTCTGGAAATCACATCCACGACAAACGCCCAGATGAACGTCCGGCCGGTGTAGGTCTCGTCGTTGAACAGGAACAGAGACAGGTCCGAGAACCCGAACCGCGTAAGGAGCGAGAGGAAGGACAGAAGAACGGCGCCGGTAATCGCTCCGAAGATCAGCAGCAATGCGGCATTGATACGGAAGAGAAACGCCATGCCGACTGCAATATAGGCGATGACCGGCATGAGGACGGCAAGCCCGAGGGATGTTTTCGACTGGCTGAGAACAAGCAGGCCAAAAGCCAGTGCCGAAATGATCAGCATACCGAAACGTTTCAGAAAACCGCGCGAAACCAGAAACCCGTAGATATTGAACATCATGGCCAAAGCCATGACCGCGCCCAGATTGTTTTTCTGGGTGTAGATGCCTGCGTGACCGATCGGTGTCGGCGGTAGCAGGACGACTGCAACCGCATTCATCAGAACAACGGTATTCATAAGCAGCATCAGTCGGCCTAGCAGTGAGCGGGCGTCGTCCGTGAACGAAACCGAAATCACAAGGCTCATCACAATGATGATCTGCAAAACCACGCGGCGAAACGCAATTCCGGGTGCATGAGACCAGAGCACGCTCGTGACGGCGAGCAGCAGATAAAGCATCAGGATCCAGATAAGCGGACTTTTCAGAACCGTAAACGCGTTGAGCAAGCGCCGCCCCGCCGATATCAGCAGAACCATGAACAGGCAGATCCAGAACAACTGGTTCAGTGCGTTGGACTTTGACGCGCTGATGTTCGCCGCGGTGTCTTCACCTCCGGAAGACACCAGAAAGAATGGGCTGATCAACATCGGATAGGCGAGCAGCAGCACCGGAATCCAGTTGAAGATCCTGTCCAGCAACGTTTGCCCGTGCATGGCGGCCTGTGGCCCGGACTGTTCAACGGGGTGAACTGTCAAATCCCAGTCTCCAGATCAATTGCAGCTGCAGAAGCTTTCTGCCGGCCCGCACCGCTAGGTCAGTCACTAGGCATGATTCGCAGCTGTCAGCTCAATCTATCAGTCACGATTTCGCACAGTCGACTGCAAATTCCGCATCAACTGTCGTGTCAGGATGGCACGGTTCATAGCGCGTCTGCGTTGAGCCCCAAAGCATCGACCATAGCCGGCTCGACGGTTCTTTTGACGTTGTCGGTCATCAGACCGAAGCCTTCATAGTAGTCCCACAACGCCCAGCCAAAGCCGCGTTCCTCCACCACTGTGCGGACGTCCCTGATCCAGGCAAGCCTGCTTCCATCGTCCGGAAGTCCTTTCGGGGGACGGATAGCACTGAATTCGCCAAGCACAATCTGGTCCGGGGAAATGTCATGTTTTTCCGCCCACTGCGAGATCGTGTCAAAGCGGCTTTCAATGAAATTCCGGTCGGGCCTTTCACGTTTATAGTAGTCCCTGATACCGTCCATCGCCTTGCCGAAGGCATAGTCGGGAACGTCGTCATCGGCTGCCTTGAGGGCGGCGATATGCTGACGTGTCCTCTCTTCGGCAGTCTCCACGTCACCCGCCGTCCAGGGATAGCTGAGGCCTGCGATATAGCGGAGAGGGTCCAATACCCACGGAAGGGATTGATGGGTGAAATAGAAGGGCTCGTAGAAATGGAAGTCGACGATGATCTTGTCGTCGTAGCCGTCGAGACTCATGTACTCGAGGCCTTCCATTGACCGCCAGCAGCCCGGGGTAAGGACAATCGGCAGGTCTGGCGCAACACTGCGCGCCCTGTCATACAGCTGCTTTTGAGAGACAGACCAGTCTTGGCTGTCTTCTTCGAAACAGACGCCCTGCGGCTCGTTCATCAGTTCCAGTGCGACCTTGTCCGTCGGCAGATCGCGGATCCGCTTGGCGACTTCTTCCACAAGATCGGAGTAGGCCCGAAAGCGCGGGCCATCGGGTGCATCGCTCAAAATGTCGACAGGTGCCCATTCCGTGAGATACGCAGCCGGATGCAGATCGACCATCACGGTAAAGCCGCTGTCCAGTAAGCGAACCGTTATGGATTTCGTATCATCCAGCAAGATACGGCGTTCGCTGTCCGTCGCGGCCAGAAAGACGCCGGCGTCGATCGGAAAGCGAATGAAGTCGAACCCGAGCGTGCGCAGGCGTTCAAGTTCGGCGTCGGAGACCTTGGACAATTCGCCCCGGAACGGTGGCCAGAGATATTTTCCCGGCCGTTCGGGATCCCGATAGGCAAAATTTTGAAGTCTGGAAACATTGATACCCCGTTTGAATATGGGTATCGAAATCGTCTCCTCCTTCGCTGCCTGAGTTCCGGCAGCGATGGCGTTCTGACGTTCGTCCAGATACAGGAAACCACCAACGAAAACGAGGAAAGCCAGACCAAAAGCAAGCGCGGTCAGCCAGGACCATAGGCGCTTCGACTTTTTTGCGGTCACGTTCGGCTCCGTTGTTGATCTGGCGTCAAGACAGCTTCCAGGTCCTGACGGTAACTTTCAAGGATCATTGCAGGGTTGAACCGGTCGTGCAAGATTTGCTCGCTTGTTACTATCTGGCTGCGAAAGTGAGCTGATCTTTCCGCCAATTCCTTGAAAGCGGCCGCAATTCCGGCGACATCACCGGGTTTCACGCCGATGCCGACATCGATGTCATCAAGATAACCGTCGATACCCGTATCCTTGCCGTAGATAATCGGCAAACCGGCAAACAGCGCTTCCAGGTAGACCATCCCGAAGGTCTCGTTGTAGCTGACCAATGCCATCGCAAGATAGTGCGGCAGAACCTCGAACAGGTCCTTGCTGTTCATCGGTCCAAGGATCCGTACGCTGTCACCGAGACCCAGTTCGGCAATTTCCTTTTTCGCCGCTTCCACGGCCTCCGCACTGCCGGGGCCGATCAGGTCCAGTCCGATGTCCGGGTGTGTTTTTTGGAAAACGGCAAATCCCTGCAGCAGGTCGGACATGCCTTTCCGGCGGCGCATGTCCAGATCGAACACGCTGACGAACCGGGGGATCGGATCCTTCACCGGCACTTTGCTGGTGGAGTTCCCAACGATGTTTGGAAGCAGTCTTTCCTTCTCAGGCTGCGCCGGAACATGCCTGTGGTAGGTGTCCCGGAACCAGGCAGAGATATGATAGATCTTGTCTGCACGTGCCGCGATCCGGCGCATCAGGCTCCGGTACGTCGGCTTGAACAGCAGTATCTTGCGCTCGGATTCACCGCGAACGGAAATGAACAGCCGGGTATCCGGTCCAAACCGTTCTGCCAGCCACAATCCCGCGATGCCTTCAAACGAGAGTTTATGTGCGTGAACAAGGACAGGCGTCTCGTGCTCGGTCCTCAGCGTCTTAAACACATGTCTTGCGATACGTCGCATCGCCGAGGCGAGACCTATACCCATCGGCAGGCCGAAATAGCGGTAGGAGTATAGCCGCACGCCTTTTATCTCACCGCAATCCTTGAAGCTGGCCTGCCAGGGCAAGCTGGTCCGGTCCATCGTGACGACGATGTGCCTGCCAAAGTCCACGCCGGTGACCAGACGCTCGATTGCGGTGGTTCTGCGATGGAATTGCTGCGGGTTCGGGTAGTCGGCGCTCAGATGCAGGATGAGGGGCGCTGCTGCACCCGGTTCACCGAATTCTGCTCTTGTGTCCATTGTTTCCCTCGGCAGCGAATATTGGCGGCAGAACGGTTGCACCGCGCTCATCGGTCTTTGATTGCAACAAGGCCGCAGGTCGTTCCATCAGCCTGTTTGATCTTCATTTTCGGGGCAAACTTCTCTCATCACGTTTCAATAAAGAGTGAATGCCGCGACCTAGCGTCACCAACGGCTTCATTCTGGAGCGTCATGGGACAGCGAAAATGTACAATCGACAAAAATAACTAACTTTAAACGACAGTTCGTCACATTGCCGGCAGGCAGCCCCCAAGGTTGAGTGGCGTCCCCATGTTGGCCGGGAACACGTTTCACGAACAACCTGCTGAAGGAAACTGCGCAGGAGGACGATGAATGCCGAACCAGATCGACGAAGACAGGGACGCCAGAGCGCTCGGCGCGCAAAGCTTCGGCCTGAAGAACAGGCTGTTCCGTATCCTCTGGGGCATTGTCTGGTTCCTTCTGGCCTCCTGGACGCAGCCGTTGCATGGTTGGCGTCGGTGGCTCTTGCGACAGTTCGGAGCGACAGTGGGGGAGGGTGTCTATGTGGCTCCATCCGCCAGGATATGGCATCCGGGCAACCTGATCCTGGAGGATTTCGCCGCGATCGCAGACGGTGCGGATATCTACAACATGGGCCCTGTCACGATCGGCCGGTACGGTGTCGTCTCCAAACGTGCGCACATTTGCGCGGGAACGCACGACATCAACGACGACAAGTTCCTGCTGATCGCAAAACCCATCGTTCTGGAAGCCTATAGCTGGGTTGCCGCTGAAGCCTTTGTTGGCCCCGGGGTTCGCGTCGGTGAGGGAGCTGTCCTGGGAGCGCGTGCGGTGACGGTGAAAGACCTGGCTCCATGGACTGTTTATGCAGGTAATCCTGCCAAGGCGCTCAAGGAGCGGACGCGGTTTGAGCGTAGTGACGTGCCGAAGCGGGGATGGCGTGAACCGTTGGAAACCGCCGACTGATTTTCCATCCGATTCAGTCTGCCGTTCAGGCCCATTAAATATCGGTAACTACGAACTTTCTAACGGCTATGTTTACAACTGCTTAGAGACCGATCGGATATTGCTCTAATGCGTTCGCCGCCGTCGTAACCGGGACGAACGTATCGGGGAGACTGGGAACGGAATGCTGGCAAGAGATTTCGAGAGTGAACTGCTGGGGTGCCGGATCGAAGCAACCGCTATCGGTCCGTTTGCCATCGGGCGTCTTCGCTCCCGGGATGCCATCCAGCTTGTCGAAGCCGCCGTTCAAAGGCAGCAGAACCTCGATATTGCCATCTGCAACGCCCATACGCTCCTGTCAGCGATGGATGATCCCCGCTACGCTGCAACGCTCCAGAAAATGACGCTTCTGAACGACGGCATCGGTATGAGCCTTGCCAGCAAGCTGCTCAGGGAAGAGCCGTTTCCGGAAAATCTGAACGGGACGGACCTGATTCCCCGAATCCTGGCGAACATCGGCATTCCGCTGCGGATCTATCTGCTCGGCGCCAAGGAAGAACAGGTTCGCCTTGCCAAGGAGCATATCGAGACTGCCTATCCGAAGCACCAGGTGGTCGGTTACCGGGATGGCTATTTCGCAAGCGATGAACTGGACAGCTTGTGCCGGGGGATCAACGAGGCAAGGCCGGACCTTTTGCTTGTTGCCATGGGGAACCCCAGGCAGGAGAATTTCATCGTTGAGAACCGGTCGGCGCTGGCTGTACCGGTCGCGATCGGGGTCGGGGCGCTGTTTGACTTCATGTCCGGGGCCGTTGTCCGCGCACCGAAGATATTCCAGGCAGCCGGCCTTGAGTGGCTGTTCCGCCTGTTGCAGGAACCTCGCCGCCTGTTCCGCCGCTATGTCATCGGCATACCGCGCTTTCTGTTTGCCCTGATGAAAATCAGATTTTCCAGGTCCGGCGTTTCGCGCTAGCTCTCACGTGCAAGGATCTGCCGTAACCGGTCAACGAGCGCTGCATTCGTTGGAGCAGTTTCGGCCTCCGGTAGTTCTGGCCGGGCGATCATGATGACGGGAAGTTTCAGGACCCGCGCAGCCTCGATCTTGGCGTAGGAACGACTGCCACCACTGTTTTTCGTCACCACATGAGTGATGTTCTTTTCCAGAAACAGCGAAACTTCCTCGTCGGCAGATGCCGGGGGGCGGGAGAGGATCAGCTCCCAGGTGGAAGGTAATCGTGTTTTGGGCGGCTCGATCATCCGGACAAGACCGAAAATATCGTTTCGATGGGTGAAGCGCTCGATCTCCTTGCGGCCAATGGCCAGGAAGGCGCGCGCGCCGTCAGGAAGGGCCTTGGCCGCATCGTCCATTGTCAGGACATTTGTCCAGGCGTCGCTTTCACCGGGGTGCCAGCATGGACGCTCCAGGCGCACAAGCGGTACCTTGAGCATCTTGGCTGCCTCGGCCGCATTACGGCTCATCTGGGCAGCGAAGGGATGAGTCGCATCGACAATGACGGTGATCCCTTCGTGCCGCATGAAAGCCAGCAGACCTTCAGAGCCGCCAAAACCGCCGACGCGTGTCGGGACGCCAAGATCAGGCAGATCGCGAACCGCTCCGGCAAAAGAGGCGATCAGGCGACTTTCCGGAAAAGTTTCCGCCAGCGTTCTGGCCAATTGCCGGGCTTCGCTTGTTCCGGCGAGCAGCAGGATATGATCTGCCTTAGCGGTCAAAGCCTGTTTCCCCCAGCACCTTGCCCTGGCGATCGGTGACCAGAACTTCCACATCCACCGGTGCATCGCGCAGGATCTGGCGGACGGCGTCCTTCGTTCGCCGCGCAAGTGGGCCGCTGAGATCGATACCGGCAGCCAGGGAGGTATCCAGCACTTCCTTGGCCGTATTGGCCGAGGCGGCTTGTTCGATCAGATCTGCGGAAGCGTTCTCCTGACGCAGAAGATCCTGCAGGAATTCGAAGTCGACGGAGCTGCGGGCCGAATGCAGATCCAGCGCCCCTTGAGCCAGCTTGGTGAACTTCGCAAATCCGCCTGCGAGGGTCAGCCGGTCGACCGGATGACTGCGCAGGTACTTCAGCAAACCGCCGGCGAAATCCCCCATGTCGAGAAAGGCGGTTTCATCCAGATCGTATCGGGCCTTGACCGCGTCTTCGGAACTGGCGCCGGTTGCGCCAACCACATGTGAGAGCCCGACTGCGCGCGCAACATCGATGCCCCGATGAATGGACGCAATCCACGCAGCGCAGGAAAACGGCCGGACGATGCCGGTCGTGCCAAGTACGGACAGGCCGCCGAGGATGCCAAGCCTGGGATTCATCGTCTTGAGGGCAAGCTCTGCGCCACCTTCGATCGAGACGGTTATCTCGACATCGCCGGCCCCGCCATTCAGTTGGGAAACCTCATCGATTGCGGTCCGCATCATCTGGCGCGGCACCGGATTGATGGCAGGTTCGCCCGGCGGGATCGGCAGGCCAGGCCTTGTCACGGTACCGACACCTTCTCCGGCCCTGAAGATTACTCCAGAATCAGGAGGCAGCAGGTTGACGGTCGCACTGACCAAGGCGCCATGGGTCACATCGGGGTCGTCCCCCGCATCCTTGATAATGGCGGCGGACGCCGATTTTCCTGAAAGCGTATGCCGGGTCAGCGCAAAGGAGGCCGTGCCACCCTTGGGCAGGGTGATTTCGACCGGATCCGGGAAATCGCCGGTCAAAAGGGCCTGATACGCCGCCTTGGTGGCTGCTGTCGCACAGGCTCCCGTCGTCCAGCCCCGCCGCAGCTCTTTTGGCTCTTCCTTCGACATGCTCTTTCTATAGACGATGAAATTCCGCTTTGTGCATATTAGTTTATGTGCGCGATGAAATGTCGTTTTCGCATCGTTTTTGATCGCCGAAGCGCTTGGCGTTACCGGGTCACACGGGTAAACAGGAACCATGACTGGAGAAGACGACAACAACAGACCGCATGAAGGCTTGCCGGGAGACCTGCCAGGTGGGTTACCCGTGTTCGAACCCGGCTGGGTTTGGCTTGCCGGTGCAGGTCCGGGCGACCCCGGCCTGTTGACGCTGCATGCGCTCAATGGTCTGCGCCAGGCCGATGTTGTCGTGTTTGATGCCCTTGTCGATCAGAGCATTCTTGCCTGGGTCAAACCGGGAGCCGTGACTGACTACGCGGGCAAGCGCGGCGGCAAACCGAGCCCGAAACAGCGCGACATCACCTTGAAGCTGATCGATTACGCCCGCGAAGGCAAAAGGGTGCTTCGCCTGAAGGGCGGCGATCCTTTCGTCTTCGGCCGCGGTGGCGAGGAAGCGCTCGGTCTTGTCGAGGCCGGGGTGCCGTTCCGTATTATTCCCGGCATCACCGCCGGTATCGGCGGTCTGGCCTATGCGGGAATTCCCGCAACCCACCGGGACTGCAATCAGGCAGTCACCTTCCTGACAGGTCATGACCAAACGGGCCTCACCCCGGACGCGATCAACTGGGATGGTATCGCCAAGGGTTCGCCTGTCATTGTCATGTATATGGCGATGAAGCACCTGGACGTCATAGCCGGCAAACTGATTGCCGGTGGACGATCTGTGGATGAACCTGTGGGTATCGTATGCAATGCGTCCCTTGCGGGCCAGGACGTACTGGAAACCACGCTGGGCCGCTGCGCTGAAGAGGCGAAGGCTGCCGGGATCGAACCACCGGCAGTTGTTTGTGTCGGTGAGGTTGTCCGTCTGCGCAAGGGGCTCGACTGGCTCGGCGCCCTGTCGGGCAAGGTGCTGGACAGTGACCCGCTAGACCTGCGCATATCCTCCCGTTCTGCCGATGCCGGCTGACACTGCCAAGGCGGGCGCTAGGGGTGTTCTGATCGCGGCGCCATCGTCGGGTGCTGGCAAGACCACACTGACGCTTGCCTTGCTGCGGGCGCTGAAATCCGCCGGACGTTCGGTCGTTTCGGCCAAATCCGGCCCGGATTACATCGATCCGAAATTCCACGAAGCTGCCAGCGGGATGCCCTGCATCAACCTGGACGCCTGGGCTATGGACCCGGCGACACTGCAGATGCTTGCCCACCGTCAGGCCGACAGTCATGACGTTCTCGTGGTCGAAGGCGCCATGGGGCTTTTCGACGGAGCTGCCAGCGGCAAGGGCTCGGCTGCCGATCTGGCGGCAACGTTGCATCTACCCGTGATCCTCGTCGTCGATTGCGGCAAACAGGCCCAGTCGGTTGCAGCGCTTGTTCATGGGTTTCAAAGCTTCCGGCCGGATATCAATCTCGCAGGCGTTATTCTCAACAAGGTTGGCAGCCCGCGCCACGAAGCCATGTTACGCGCAGCGCTGGCACCGGTCGCCGTGGATGTTCTGGGTATCTTGCCGCGGGCTCAGGAACTAGGCCTTCCCGAACGCCACCTGGGGCTTGTCCAGGCGGGGGAGCATCCGGATCTGGAAGCCTTCCTGGAAAAGGCGAGCGACCTGTGTGCCCGGAATATAGACCTGAACCGCCTGGAAGCATTGGCGGCACCACTGAGCCCTGCCGGTGATAACAGGGAAAGCCTGCCTGCACCGCTTGGCCAGTGCATTGCCATTGCCCGGGACGTTGCCTTTGCCTTTTCCTATCCGCATCTGCTGGAGTTCTGGCGAAGGCAGGGCGCGAGGCTCGAGTTCTTCTCGCCACTTGCGGATGAAGCACCGGCTCCGGATGCCGATGCAATTTTTCTCCCCGGCGGTTATCCGGAGCTACATGCCGGAAAGCTGGCTGCGGCAGACAGGTTCAAGGCTGGGGTCTTGCGGGCGGCAGCTACAGGAAAGCTGATCTATGGCGAGTGTGGTGGCTACATGACACTCGGCAACGGCATGATCGATGCCGATGGCACGCGCCACGAAATGCTAGGGCTTCTGCCGCTGGAAACCTCGTTTCAGACCCGCAAGCGTCACCTCGGGTACCGAAAAGTCATGCCACTCCGTGGCCTGCCCTGGCAAATGCCGCTATTCGCCCATGAGTTCCACTATGCCTCCATAATGTCGGAAGGCGGGGTGGAGCGGCTGTTTTCAGCGGAAGATGCCGAAGGCAACGAACTGGCGCAGATGGGGCTGTGCGCCGGATCGGTCATGGGCTCCTTTGCCCATGTCATCGCTCGCGCCTAAACCACCTCAAGCACGACCAGCTCGCAATAGACGTCTTCCCTGGTGTGATAGGGACAATGGGTGATCTCCAGCGTCCTTGTCTTGCCGTCCTGTTCCAGCTTCTCGACCTTGGCCTTGAAGCCGTCGGCCTCCCAGGCGCTATCGCGTACTGTCAGGACGATGGGAGCACCCGGTTTGGCGATGCGCAGCAGTTCGTCGATCCCTTCCGGACCCACATGGCCATTCGTGAAGACGCCCGCGCTGACGATGCCGTCATAAATGTTGTCGTCAATGCCTGAGAGCGTGGCCATCATGTCGGCCTGGGACAGATTGCGGTAAATCCCACGGCTGCGCGAATGCTCCAGCATCGCCGGTGTCAGGTCTATGCCGTCAATGGTCAGGGCTGAATTGCGACTGATCAGCTCGCTTCCGACGAGGCCGGTCCCACAGCCTGCGTCCAGAACCAGCGCCGTTTTGGGCAGGCGTTTGACCAGTGCTTCCGCTGCAATCCTGGGACCGACATACCCTATGGTCTGAAGCAGGTCGGCATCGTAGGTCTCCGCCCAGTCCGCGTAGAACTTGCGAATGGCATCGGGATCACCGCTGAGAGAAATCGCCTGTTTCAGAAGTGGGTTTTCATCTGTCATGGGGCTGCTCCTGGCCGGTCTTAATCCTGTTGAGATTAGGCGAGGGCGGGAGCGGTATGCAAATGAGCGCTCTCGGACAGGCAAATCTTCGCTCGATTAACCTGCGAAGCGTTTCGCGACCTCCCGCATGTCGATGATGACAGACAGTGGAAGGCCGCGAAGTGGTTTAGTTCCACCGGATCCTCAGGCTTTCGCCTTCTTCTTCGGGCGCAGCACATGCACGTGGTCGGCGTCGTAAAGGGCGCTGTCGCGGAAGTCGGCTGCAGGCTTCAAGGCATGGCCGACGAAGATCAGCGCGGTGCGGGTGATCTTGGAGGCACGCACCTCTGCGGCAATGGTCGACAATGTGCTGTGAATGAAGGCCTCATCCGGCCAACCGACGCGGTAGGCGACGATCACCGGGCAATCGGCACCGTAATGCGGCGTCAACTGGCGTTCGACTTCCCGCAGGTTCCTGATCGACAGGTGGATTGCCAGGGTCGCCCCGCTCTTGCCGAGCGTGTCCAGGTCCTCGTTGTTCGGCATCGCCGAGGATTTCATTGCCGTGCGGGTGACAATGATGGTCTGGGCAACTTCCGGGATGGTCAGCTCGGTCTTGAGTGCAGCGGCCGCGGCCGCGAAGGCCGGCACGCCCGGGGTTACATCATAATC
Source organism: Labrenzia sp. THAF191a (assembly GCF_009363335.1). GTDB lineage: Bacteria > Pseudomonadota > Alphaproteobacteria > Rhizobiales > Stappiaceae > Roseibium > Roseibium algicola. The sequence continues at coordinate 5,772,517 of NZ_CP045333.1, read as the reverse complement.
GATGCCGAGTGAGTCCAGACGGCGCATCTGCTCCGCCGTTGCACCGTAAATGGAAGGGTCGCCGGAATGAACCCGGGCAACGTTCTGGCCCTTTTCATGGGCAGCCTTGATCTCGTCGATGATCTCGTCAAGGGTCATCGGGGCCGTGTCTATGACGCGTGCACCTTCCGGTGCGGCGGCAACGATCTGTTCAGGTACCAGCGAGCCCGCGAAAAGGCAGACCGGGCAGGATTGGATGAGCTTCAGGCCGCGAACGGTGATGAGATCGGGATCGCCAGGTCCGGCGCCAATGAAATGAACGGTCATGATTTGTCATCCGTTTCGAGAATGTCGGAAATGTCGGTCGCTACGTCTTCCATCAGGGACGAAGGCGCGGCTTCAGTGGCAACTGGTGCTGCTTCCACCGGCTTTGGTGCGTCGATCCGCTTGGCATAACCGCGCGGTGTATAGACGAAAGGTTTCCCGTCACCGCGCATGACGGTGCGGGTGTTGGTCGAACCGACCAGCACGGTGGTCAGCATGTCGACATCGTCGACGCTGAGCGCATGCAGACTGGTGACGCGGATGGTTTCCTCCGGCCGGCCAAGATTGACGCCGAGAATGACCGGTGTCGCTGCCGAGCGGTGCTCCAGCAGGATATCCTTTGCGGCTGCAAGCTGCGTACGGCGGCGTTTGGACACCGGGTTGTAGAAGGCAATCACGAAGTCGCCCTCGGCTGCTGCCCTCAGGCGCCTTTCGATCACCTCCCACGGGGTGAGGAGATCGGACAGCGAGATCGCGCAGAAATCATGGCCAAGCGGTGCGCCGATACGAGCCGAGCAGGCCTGAAGGGCGGAAATGCCCGGCGCGTTTGTGACGCTGACCCGCTTGGCGGCATCCGACACGCCGCCATACTCCTCGTTTCGGTGCAACAGTTCATAGACCAGCGAACCCATGGCGTAGATGCCGGCATCACCTGAGGAAATCAGCGCGACATTCTTGCCCTTGCCGGCTTCTTCCAGCGCAAAGCGGACGCGGTCCTCTTCCGCGCCAAGCGGGAAGTTGTGGTGGGTCTTGCCGGTAATGTGCTGGTCGACAATGTCGAGATAAAGCGAGTAGCCGACAACGTCGGTTGCTTCCGCCAGAAGCTTGGTGGCCTCCGGTGTGCGCCAGTCGTCCTTGCCCGGACCGATACCGATAACGGACAGATGCCCGCGAGCCCGGCCGACCGTGTCGGTGTCAATCCACTTCGGAGACCGTGCAATGGCGCAAGTTGCGTTGTCGGTTTTCTGCTTTTCGACCTTCAGCGTTCCAAAGGCGCCGGACGCGGCCAGGGCAGCCCCTTCAGACACTCCGTAACAGCCGACTTCCTTGAAGACGACGGGCGACGGGTTTTTCAGGCGCGGGGTCTCGCGCTGCAGGTCTTCTGCGGAAAAGACCCGAAGCGGCACATCCAGATGCGCAGCGAGAGCATTGACAGCGGCTTCATCTGCCTTGAGGTCGATGGTCGCGATGCAGGCAACAGCGCCCTTGGCAATGTTGGCTCCCGCCAGTTCGGTCTCGACCAGTTCGATCAGTTCGGCCGCATCACAACCGCGCGCGCAGCCAACGCCAACAGCATAGCGCTGCGGGTGGTAGACCAGACGCGTCGGGCCTGCTTCTTCCGGATGTTCGGTTGCCGAAAGCGTGATGGCGGCATCGTCTGCTTGCTGCAGCTTTGCCTCTTTCAGCCAATCGGCGCGGCCTTCCAGGCGAACAGGTGCTCCGGACAGCAGCTCGGCCATCACCGGTTTTGCATCTTCCGGATTGGCGAGACGCCAGCCGCGGGGCGGGGCATCGAGCGCAACACCAAGCTTGGTGTCCCCAGCCGTCGTGATCGCCGCATGCCCACCGAGAGCGCTGGCCAGAAGCTTGGCCAGCTCGTTGGCGCCGCGATGACCACCAAGCAGCGGAACGACACTCTTGCCGTCTTCCGACACGGCGATCACCGGCGGTTCGCTTGTCTTGTCGGACAGGACCGGTGCAAGCGCACGGATCAGAATGCCGCTGGCGCAGAAACCGACGATCGGATGACCGGCCTGAAACAACAGGCGGATATGGTCGATCGTTTCGTTGAACTGGGTGTCCGCTGTCGGCACACGGCCGGCAAGCCCGTGTATGCGGGCAGTCGAAAACCGTCTGGCGATCACTTCGGCGGCGGCGAGGCCGGCCTGGTTCAGGACGAGTAGGATGGGGGAAGCGTCCACGCTTCTTCTCCCTTGTAGATGAGGATCATGGAAAAATAGGGGGCGGTGTCGGTCTCAAGGTCGATGAGCCGATGAACCTTCTGCTCCGGCAGGCTGGCACGTTCCACGTAACCGGCCTTTTCCAGCAGCCCCATGTCGGAAAGCAAGGTCTTCAGCCGTGTCAGGTGACGACCGACCTTCATGATGGCAACCGCCTGGGCTTCTTCGATCTTGCGGCGGATGTCCGCGTCCGGAAGCGGGCCTGGAATGACGGTAAGTACATCGTTTCGTGCCGTCAGCGGTCGTCTCAACTGAGCGGCGCAGGCTGTCAGCGAGGTGACCCCGGGCACGATTTCTATCGTGAAACGGTCGGAAAGGCGCTCGAACAGATACATGAAAGAACCGAAGAAGAACGGATCTCCTTCACACAAGGTCACGACATCCTCACCGTTAGCCAAAACGGCGGCTATCTCTTCGGCGGCCTTGTCGTAGATCTCCTGTGCCGGGAACCTGTCGACCCGCATCGGCACGACAATCGGGATTTCCCGCACCCCATCCGGGATCACATCGGCAGCGATTGACCGGGCAAAGCTTTCGCCGGAATCGGGAGCGGGGTAGGCAATTACCCGTGCGCTTGCGATCAGCCGGTGCGCCTTCAGGGTCATCAGCTCCGGATCGCCCGGGCCAAGACCTATGCCATAGAGTGTGCCTGTCATGATTTCGTCAGGCTCCACTGCGTCACGGGCATTAAGGGACGCCATCCGGTCAAGCCGCCGACAGCGCTTGCCCGGTGAACGGAAACTTTCTTCAAAGTGCCTCCATGAGACTGATAGGCGGAGAGAAGTATGGCCTCGCTCTCCAGGGTCACTGCATTGGCGACAAGCCGTCCCCCGGGGCCTAGCGCTGCAAGACAGGCCTCGATCACACCGTCGGCTGTCAGGCCGCCGCCAATGAAAACCGCGTCCGGCTGTGGCAGATCGTGGAGGCCTTCCGGAGCGGTCGCGTCCAACAGTTCCAGATGTGGGACGCCTAGCGCGACAGCGTTTTCAGCCGCCATTTGCCGTCGTTCCACATGCGGTTCCAGCCCGATGGCCCGGGTTCGGTCGGCTGCCCGCAACCATTCGATGGCAATCGAACCGCAGCCTGCACCCACATCCCACAACAGTGCGCCTGGGTGAGGCTTCAACTCCGCCAGGGTGATGGCGCGGATGTCCTGCTTGGTCATCTTGCCGTCGTGGCGAAAGGCATCGTCGGCAAGGCCGGGTGTCCGCGCACGGAACCGCACACCGGGGTCGGCAATCACTTCCAGAGCAAGTGTGTGAAAATCGGCGACCTCGGCCGACCAGTCTTCCGCGGTACCTGCGACGCACCGTTCCCTGGTGCCGCCGAGATGCTCCAGAACCGTCATCCGGCTGCGCCCATAACCTTCGTCGGCCAGGAGGTCAGCCACCTGGCGGGGAGTTTCCGCATTGCTGGTTAGACACAGGATCCGGGCGCCCGGGTAAAGCGATGCCCGCAACAGATCGACTGGTCGACCATGAACCGACAGGCAGTCGGTTTCCTGCAAGGCCCATCCCATTCGTGCGGCAGCCAGTTGGAAGGCGGACGGCGAGGGCAGCACCATCAGCTCGTGCGCAGGGAAATGTTTCAGCAAGGATGAGCCGATGCCGAACCACATGGGATCGCCTGTCGCCAACACCGCGACGCGCTTCTGCCTGAGCGCTGCCAGATCTTCGAAGACGGTTGCAAACGGGCTGGGCCATGTCCGCTTCTCGGCAGTGATCCCGCCCGTCAGCTCCAGGTGTCGGGTGCCGCCATAAACAATGTCTGCACCTGCCAGGGCTTCTGCGCCACCCGGAGCCAGAACACCGTCCTCGCCCAGGCCAACCAGCGTCAACCAGGGGCGTTTGTCTGTCGAGGAAGTCATTTATCCTCCAGACGATAGGGTTTGATCACCGGTTTTACCGACAGGTCCCGTGGCGTGCCGCTACTGCTTGGCGATATCTGCCGGGCACCCCGTGAACGGTGATGGACCGGCTGGTCACCACTGCCGTCCGCAGGCGTCTTGACCGAACCACCCGGCTGGGACAGGAACCCGCGTGACCGCAAAGGCTTTTTGCTGCCGACGGATTTCAATCCGATTGGTTTTTCGTCGTCTTTCGGCGGATCTCCGGCCATCTTACGTTTCCTCCGGCAGGCCGGCGGCAAGAGCGTTGACTGCGGCGGCAGCCATGGCCGATCCGCCCCTGCGGCCGCGAACAGCCAGGAAGGGAACCTTGAACGGATTGGAGATCAGAGCTTCCTTGGATTCCGCCGCGCCCACGAACCCGACCGGGAAGCCCAGAACCAGCGCCGGTTTCGGTCCGCCGGCGGCAATCATTTCAAGCAGATGGAAGAGGGCCGTCGGCGCATTGCCAACGGCAACGACAGCGCCGTCCAGCGTGTCGCGCCAGAGCTCGACCGCGGCCGCCGAGCGGGTCGTGCCGAGCTCTTTGGCAAGGGCCGGAATCGCGGGGTCATTCAAGGTGCAAACCACGTCGCAGTCAGCCGGAAGACGTGAGCGAATGACGCCATGCACCACCATTTCCACATCGCAAAAGACGGGTGCGGCCCGCGCGAAGGCATCCTGCGCGGCAGACAGGATATCCTCCGACCAGGCA